>NZ_LOAR01000004.1:0-455780 GCF_001620885.1 Klebsiella sp. D5A
AAAGTTTCTTATTTCTGGCGTGTAAAAATAGACTTCAACGGGCAGTCCCAAAGCGCGAAAGGGGTCAGGGATTTGCTCCCCCCTACCCCTGGCGGCGGCTGCCTCAGTCGAGGTGGAGGTCGTCATTCCGGCTGCGCCGGCGGCGAATATGGTTCGCATTGCGTGGGCCGGCATATCTCAGACGTTCAAAGAACACCAGCTGTTATACCGGCGTTCAGGATCCTGTCGCGGTAGCGGAGCCTCCATCGGCCTGCAGTACGCTTTCTGGTAGCCGTTCACCTAATGGCTGGTTCTCGAACACCTTCATCCCAAACTGACCGATCCAGGTGCTGACTGAGTTGATGTTCCCTGCGATGAAGTCGGTCACCTCGGCGATCAATCCTTTAACGACGACATCCGTACTCTGACGCCAGTAATTCTCAATCGCGACGAGCAACGGATCGGAACCATTACTGATAGACTGCTCGCCTACGGTATACGTTTTTTTCTTCGCGCTATCGGTAATGCAGAGCAACTGGCTGGTCTGGACGGCGCCAGCCTCTGCAGCGATGACCTGCATCGTCAATGTAGCCACTTTGTTTCCCTCTGCATCAGCGCTGGATGCATAGAACATGGAGAGCGTCAGATCCGAGCGTTGATACATCATTGCTTACCTCCACGACGACGGCGGGAACGACGACCGCCGGGAGGCGGAGATTGTTGCTCCTGTACCAGCTCACCCACTAAAGGTTGCTGAGCCGACTCAGCAGCCGGTGCCGGTGCAATATCATGCGCAATCGTCAGTTTCAGCAGTGGGCGGCCACCCTGGACATGCTCAAAATGGATGCCATGCACGGCTTCATTCATTCTTGACTGACCATCCGTCTCCAGAACTGTCAAAACGCCATCAACGTATTCAATTTTAAAATTATTCATCGGGTTCTCTCTGTTGCTGTTTTCTTGCTGTGGCAGCTCCAGCACAATGACTCGAGATTAAAGTCATCGTCCGTACCGCCATGAGCTTTAGGAATAATGTGGTCGACACTTGAGGCTTTCGTGGCAATACCGTCTCGCCTGCAGTTCTGACAAAGGTATTTATCCCTCTTCATGATACGGGCCCGTTTAATTTCCCACGGTCGACCATAACCACGTTCCTGCCGAGTTTTTCCGGGCTGGTAGTTGCGCCAGCCGTCGCCAGCATGTTGCTGCCGGTGAGCATCGCAATAACCGCTGGCGTCGTTGGTTATCGCCGCACACCCTCGGTGCCGGCATGGACGTTTAGACCGGGCTGGCATGTACGTCACCAGTGATACGTTCTGAAATACGGCAAGACAAATCACTAATCAAAACACATGCGCTGTTGAGACAAGATTCAAGATCAGTCACACGGGAGTTAAGGGCGGTAGTATTCGAGCTGTTAAACGAAGATTCCCGCACGACGTTGTACAGACGTCCACCCGGCTTGAGCGAGTTGGCAATTGCAGTATCAACAAGATCTGAAATTTCTTTGCTCAGCCCATTAATGCTTTCGATGGCATCAGAGGTATCCAGCTCCAGTTTTAAATTAATGGTCCCTGCTGTTTTGCGATCTTCACGCCCGGCTTCTATTTCAGCAGCTAAGGGAGAGCCTGAAGCCACCTTCACCTCTCCCTCGCTATAAACTTTGAAAGTACCGACGGATAAGTCCGATTCTTTAGGCCGTTCCTTGTCCTGTTCACTGGATGCATGTCCCAGCACACTAAACGCAGACTTAACGGCACTGGCCAGTTGTTCAGCAACATCGCCAGCTTTCTCAGGGGAAACGTTATGCAGTGAATTGGCCAGAACCTTCGACAGCGTTTCCTGCTCGATGGTATTGCCGCAAACATAGGCTGCGCTACTGATCGTCCCTTTAATCATGGCTTTGTTAATGCTTAATCCTTCCGGATGAACCGAGGGCTGCCCGGAAGATTTTGCATTTGCAGGCTGTTTGCCGAAGCGAGTTTTAACCAGATACCCAATAGCGAACGCATACCCCGCAGGAGTCAGCCAGGTGAAATAGTCTTCCCCTTTGTATGGCGTAGCTGTATGGCCGGTCTCGGCAAATCCCAGAGAACGCAGTGCGGAGGCGCCGGCTTTTGAAGGAATATCACCAGATACGAGTGCACCTCGGAAAAAAAGAGCATACAGCACATCCTGAGCGCTATCAGATAGCTCTAATACGGGTCCTGAGGTCAGGGTACCAACGCTGGAAAAGCTCCGATTCGTCATATCGTTATTGGCTTCCGGCAAATCCGAAGCCAGTTTGGTAATTGACATGCCACAGTTACTGATTTGAGGAGATTTTAAGCTGTTCATTGTTTACCTTTTACAAATAAAAAAGCCCCGCAAATGCGAGGCTATAGAATTGACATCCCCACAAAGGGATAAACACCATCTTATCCCTTGCTGGGGATAGACGTTCTTACTGATACGTAAATCCGCTCACATGTCATTCCTGCTATGTAGCGTTCGTCAGCGATTGCAGCATACCGTCGAGCTTCTTCTGCAAGGTTTCCAAGCATGTCGGCGAGCACTCCGGCGGTGGCGCCGGTTGTTTTGCTTCTGACGGTAGCGGCAAGACTTGCGGTGTGGCTTGCGGCGTCCAGGCGGGTGGCAAGTTTTTTTGCCTGCTGACGCAGCTGGCTAACAGTATCAGAGAGATTAGCGGCAGCAGTGCGCGCTGCAGCGGTTTGCGCTTGAGCATTTTTTACGGCCTCATCGCGGGCGATTAAACGCCCCTGTTCAATCATCCGGGCGGCGGTTTGCGCGTTAACTTCCTGGGACGATTCGGCGCTATCACGTTCCGCCCACCGCTTTTCCCATGCCCGATCGCTCCAGGCTAAACCAGCAACAAAGGCACCAGCAATAACCATTACGGTGATAGCTGGCTTTAAGTAGGCTGCACTCACTGGTCAATCCCCCAGCAAGTCAGCGCGCTTTCCTGATCACGTCGTGTTACCTGCCCATAGCAGTTATTGGAGCGCACCCGGCAATCTTTCCCTCCGTCTTTTATCCACCAGCGAATCGCTTCACATGCGCCTTTACGATCACCGGCGTTAATCCGCTGATAGAACGTAGACGGGAAGCATTTACCGGGCCCGATGTTGTATGGACAGAACGAGGCAATGCCTACTTTTTGTGGTGGGGTCAAAGGGACATGGATATTCAGATCCACCCATGCCAGCGCTTTATCGCGCTCTATTGCGTTAACCTGATCGCATTTGGCCTGGCTCAGTTTCATGCCCTGCGTGACGGGTTTACCATCTATACGCGTAGCCCCGCGGCAAATTGTCCAGATCCCCTGACTGCCATCGCGATACGCTATAAGGCTGTTTCCTTCTTTCTCATCAAGGAACTGATCCATCAATGTTGGAGCCGACGCACCAACAGCAATGAGGGCCAGCATGGTGACGCTGAGCTTATTCCTCAACTTTGACGCCATAGCCATTCAATCTGTCCTCCCTTTCCTTTCGTCGGTAATACCAGTTGACCCCGCAGGTAATGACAGTGCATGCAATACCGACAATGATCGCCCAGTCACTCAGGGTCAGCCCCGCTATTTTGTCGGCCAAAATCCATACCTCTGTTTTGACTGCCCCGGCATATGCCTTAGTAGAAACACCGCAGCCCGTCAGTGCGGTCCCGGTGCCGTATGAAAGCCTGCTATATATGTTGCTCATTCTGGTCATAGCCTCACCTCCGTTGATTACGGATGGTGCTTTGTGCGTGAAGGGGTCAGGCTCATCGGGCTGATTTAACAACGAGCCGTATCGATGATGATTCCCGTGAGCCTGAAATAAGAAAGGCCACGCAAAGCGCAGCCTTCAAATGATGTTTACCTTTTCTTTCTGAAGCGCCCTATTGATGGCGTAAAAAAGCCCGCCTGAAGGCGGGCAGAAAGTAGGCATTCTAGATAGTAACGAAACGAAAGCACTCCTAATAGTCCGAGCTACCGATTTACCAGGAAGCATTCACTTTTGCCGTTACGTTCTATAAACATAGGAGGGCAACCGCAAAAGTAAACCTGCCATAAATCTTAAATATGCTTAGTGGCAGTGTGGTGCCAGGTGCCTCCCGGTGAGCATGCCCCAGTCGGCATGGCCCGCGCTGCATTTACAACTTTCTTTAACTAACTAGTCGCCCCCTCCGCACAGGGGATTCACCACATCGCTTCCGGTGCTAAATAAACCTCCCAACATTAACCACAGAAAGCAGCATTATTCCCCTGCGGAGTATAGCCAAACTGCTTGCGCTGCAACTCCAATAGCTCAAGCCAGCTATTGAGGTTGCTGAGATCTTTCGTTAACTCCAGCTATGGGTTAATAGAGGTTTGGAGAGATATAGGGACAGTCATCATCCTCAGCAGAAAAAGTGAGCTTTGAAGTTTGTGACTTGGGCCAGAGATGCAAAACCCGCTATCTGGCGATGTTCCGATGATTAAGCTGTGTGTCGAAGTGACCACTCTTAACAGATTACGATACTTTTTGCGGACCGCACTAATGAAATTTTTGGAATAGTTTAGTATTTTAGGAACCATCTGTATTGCATTCGAAAAAAACAAAGAATACGAAAGGATTTCCTATGAATGAGCAAACAATCAATTTATTGAAGGACATAACAGAGCGTTTGGGCTGGAAGCAAACTAAAAAGATTGTAGGAGAACCTTTGGGAGTGACATCAGTAGGACTTGATCTGTTTATTGAAAGGTTACAGGGTACTGAAGAAGCCCAACAAGTAAGAGTTGCTGAGCATATTGACAGCGTTTGGCATAACTTGCTACTAAGTGGCACACGCTTGGTCAAGCTGTACAAATTACAACCAGATGAGATTCAAACCCTTCGTACTGCTATTGCATCTATCGAGAGAGATGATTCCTTATTTAGTCAGAACTACCCCTATCCTCTGTCTAGAGAACAACTGCTTACAGCGGATACAGATCTGCACTTTCTTGAAACTACCTCATTAAGCTTAAATCAGGTCTCTATAGAGACAACCATACTTACCTCTAAAGCTTATTATACTGAAACGATCGAGTTGGATGCGTCGCACCTAAGTGACTCTGGCTTAGTGCTTCGTTCTAACGGCGGAGAGATCAAGTGTAAGACTAGAGAAGTAACGCAATGTTTCAATACAGTGATGATACTGCCTGAATTACAATTAGTTGCGCTTACAATCGATTTGTCAGTCATGCCTCGTTCAGAATCGGAACGGCAGCAATTTTTACTTGATCAATTCGTGAGAAATGCTTCTGGTATCACATTCCCATCGCCTTTAGATCTCTTTGGTTTAGTGCAAGAAATGTACGAACAGGCAGATGGAAGAATCTCTCAAATGGCGTTTCTTACCTCCGATGGTAACACAAGCTCTTTGAAGTTGCGTCCTGGTGAAAGTTGTTTACGTACAGACAGTTATCATCATGGTGGAGAAGAAGCCAGTCCTATCTTAACAAAATATAAGCTGGGTAAAATTTGGGATCTGGCCGATTCATCTTCACGGAGTTTCACTGTAGAATTAGTTTTACCTGGTAAACGGGCTATGATTGATAAGCCAAATTCGCATCTTTATGACGCTATCATCGATAGGTGTTCATCGGTTGAACACATTGTTTTTATTATCAATAAGATGCTGGATTCATTAGCGAGCATACAAAGAAAACGGGGCGCAGCTGAAGCTGCATAAAGGTTTGATGATGCTAAACAAACACGACATATACTCTAAAATCAGAGACGACCTAAGTGGGCCTGTCGGTGAGTTATGTCGTGATGTTGTTGAATTTTTAACCAGCCCTGAAGCTAAGCCGCTAAAACATATCACTTACATGAGCCTCGTACATGGTACAAAGCTTAATGTTGAGTCTAACGATGCAAAGGTGCTATTGATAAAAGTGACTGACTACCTGTCCAGTAATAGATTGCATCTTCTTGATATGCATTTTCAATTCATTGAGACAGATGATAGCGACCCTATCCCAGTGGATGATGATGACCTTTCTCATGCGTTAAAAACTGGTCAATTTTATCACCCAAATAGCGGAAAATTGGTAGACAATTATAATCATCATTTATTCCCCTATTTCACTCCTACGGATGCTTTGGAGCAACTGCATGAGTGAATCTAATTTCTCTTTAGCCTCTTTAGAGGTACTCAGTCAATTTGATCCTGAAGTTAATGGGTTTCTCAAGCGAAAGTTTGCGGCTACTAATGTTGATTTCGTCAAGCAGCTTTATATTGATTTGGATGAAGCAATGTATGTGCTTGAAACTCAAAAGCATATGTACCAAGAAACCAAGTGGGGTGAAGATGAACTAACCTCTGTGATAATAGCTTTCCTAAAAGGCCGCAATTATGACGCAGAACATGATACGCAGCACGGCGGACACATCGACATTTTGGTGAAACACCAACTTGGGCGGTTTGCATGGATCGGAGAAGCTAAGTTATGGAATGGCCCAGCTTACATCTTTGGAGGATGGAATCAACTTAATGAGCGATATGGAACAGGAACGTTTAGAGACAATCACGGTGGTATCATCATATATGTAAAACAAAGACATTCAGGTGATAAATTTTCTTCTTGGCGTAAGCATTTAAGTGAAAATGTAGCAGGAGCAACTATAATCCCTGATGATACGAATTCACTCCGTTTTTCTAGTGAAACAGTGCATCCAGCGACAAGTCAGCCATATTTTGTTAGGCATATGGCTGTATCTTTGTTTCATGCAACAGGGGATTCCGATTAGCGTTCCATATCCAGCTTTACTTCGAGCATAGATAAGCAACCATCAATAAACCCTTCCCCCATCTGTATCTCAATGCGGATCACTTTTTCGTCTTTTTTTAGAGCCTTAGCTAACTTACGCTTCGATATACCGAATAAATAATGGGCAACAAGCAAACTGTGCTCGTAGGGCTTCTTACCGCGGAGCCGTGCCATACAGCCTTCGATGATAAGTGCATCATCGTCGGTACAACATAGTCGTGTTTTGCCAGTTTGAGGGAGTAGTCCTTTGAACCCTGCAGCAATATGCGAATAATCAACACCACTACTATCCATTGCAGCCCAAGCACCCCATCGTTCCAGTACCAAAGAAATATCACGCATTAATTCATCTCCACTGAATTAAGCCAGCACGCCAATTGCCAGCGAACGATCCAGAAATCGAAAAAGCAGCTCCAGCTGTGAGCCGTGCTTCTCCTCAAATGCCACGGTGTCAGCGTGCAACTCGTCGTGATGCGCTCTGCAAAGCGGCAACACAAACAGGTCGTGCGCTTTCGTTCCCATCCCACCTTGTCCGTGGCCTATCAGGTGATGGGGATCATCTGCTGGTTTGTTACAGCAGACACACGGCTGGGACTTAACCCAGCGAGTCCAGCTCTCGTTTACCCAGCGGCGGCGCTTTGGTCGCAGCATGAAAGATTCCGGCGTTTCAGGATCTACGCGAAGACCGAGAATCTTTTTCTGCACCACTTCGCTCGCCGCTGGCTCCGGCACAATATCGCTCTCCTTCATCACCGGTTGATGCTTTATTTCCGGCAATCGCAGGGCTTTACGGGCCAGCGATTCAGGGATGACGTGCGCCAGATTGTTTATAACCAGCCACCAGCACAACTCGGGGATCGTCAGTTGATGGTCTTCGTTGAACCCCAGCTGTGAGCGAATTACCGTTATCAGCCAGGATACCAGGTTCTTACGCGCAATGCCTGCAAGCGTCTCTGTGTACTGATCACGTACCAGGTTATCGCAGGCCCAGCAAAGCCGGAGGCTGCCGGGCTCATGACGGAACAACGTAAAATTCTCGCTGTGCCACGAACCGTGCGGGTACTGACATTCAAACCGCCGCTCCAGCTCGGCCTCCAGTGCGCTGATACCGCCCGCGCGCAGAATGACGTCTTTGTTTTCGAAGACTGGTTTCAAAACCGGGTCTTCTGCCAGTGGCTGCTTGGCCGGAGGGATAGCGCCGGTTGCATAGTCACTGTATTTTTCCGGTGCCGGCTCAATCAGAACCCGCCCCCTCCTGAACAGCGGCATCAGATCGGCGCCAGGGCGAAGCAGAACAATGCCCATGCGTGGGGCAATTTCAGGAGTCAGTAATGCTCTCATGTCATTTTCTCCACGGCAGGTAACTCACAGGATAGCCACGACATCTTTTGCGACTTCCCGCGTACTGCTTTTGCAGGAAATCGAACGGCGCGCTTTGATGAATTGCAGGTTAAAACCATGCTCACGGTACAGGTCGAGAACCTTCGGTGCAGATGAGTTAGAAATCACTACCCGAGCCCCACGGTGAAAGGCTGATACGCATTGCTTCGCCAGGTCTACCTGGTTCTCCCAGCTAAAACCACCAGCGGCGTAGGCGGTGAATCCGGTTGTTCCCGGCATCGGTTCGTAAGGCGGATCGCAGTAAACCACATCCCCTTTCCCGGCCAGGCTGATAGTTCGGCGATAGTCAGCAGTCATGAAGACGCAGTTATGCGCCATAGCCGCGAAGGCTTTCATCTCATCCATCGGGTAATACGGGGCCTTGTAGCCTCCCCAGCCCACATTGAACTTGTTCGCCTGGTTGTAGCGCATCAGGCCATTGAAACAATGCCGGTTGAGATACAGGAATGCAGCTGCGCGTTCTGTAGCATCCAGCGTCTGAGCGTTGAACTCGGAACGGATCAGCTCATAGCCATCTGGTGACCGCATGTGCTCAAACATCCAGCGGGCCTTTAATTCCACTTCATCCGGCACCACCGCTAACATCTGATACAGATTAATCAGGTCCGGGTTAATGTCCGCCAGCAGGTAATCTGCGTGCTTATCGCTGTTCAGGAATACCGCCCCACCACCAACGAATGGCTCTATCAGGCGTTTCCCTGCCGGGATATGCACGAACAGGTCAGCCAGCTGGGTATACTTTCCACCAGCCCATTTCAGAAATGGCTTGCTCATGAACGGAACCCCGCTGGCACTGAATAATCCACGTCGGAATAACTGGACTTGAACGCCGTGTCTTGTTTAACCCACTTTCCGCCAGTCCAGGCTGGGCGCCCGGCTGCTTCCCATTTTTTGGCCTTGTCGAAATACTCGACGCAGTTCTCGGGAGCAAACAGCGTTTTGGGCCGCAGGTAGTCGCTCATCTTCGGATCCTGAGCCCATTTCTCGTTCAGGTAGTCAACCACCAGCATCAGGTCTTCAGGGCTGTAATCTTCGGCCAGCCGTCCCCGGATATAACCCAGCGTCGTTTTGGTTCGTCCCCCCTTGCCATAGGTCGAATTAGTTACTCGATTAAAATGATCCAGAACGAGTGCAGCCGGATCGGTCTGGTCTGGTTGCAGCGCAACCGGACAAGAGTCTTTACCTGTAATCTCTGTAGTACTCTCTGTTGTATTCTCTGTTGTATTCTCTGTAAGATCATCGTGCCAATTTGACCTGATGACAGCGGTTCGTTTTGACCCGGTGGAGCGTTTCACATTGACCTCTTCCATCGTGTCATTTTGACCTGATGGAACGGCGCATTTTGACTTCTTCGATTTGGTCACTTTGACCTCATCTAAAAGCGAGCTGTCGTAGTTGATCGTGTAGTAGTTCGTCATGTCGCGCTGGGACTTGTTCAACTGCTCAACTTTAAGCACGCCCAGGCTCTTCAGCCGGGTGAAGGTGCGCTTCAGAGTGGATTCAGACCAGAACGGGAATTGTTCCAGCCATTGCTCTGTTGTGTTGTAGATCCAGCGTACGCCGTCACGCTCCAGCCCTGAGTTAGTTTCCTGCAGCCAGTAATTAACCTGCTGCAGCGCAATGGCTTCATTCAGGCCAATGCTGTACGCAAGGTCAGGATTGATGACTATCGGCCTTGATGGCATTAACAGGCTCATAAGACCCCTCTATTTCCCTGAATTTTCGTTTGAACTGTTCAAGTGGGCTGAAACACTCGTGCTGATACCCTTCGCGCAGGTATATAACGCGCTGTGTTTGGGGCTCCCAGCGTATGACCCTGACCGGGACGCCGTAGTGATCTCTGAACCATCGGTTAAGTTCTCGCATACGCTTTCCGCCTGACTTCTAAAGTCATCTACCGCCCATTGAGCAAACTGGTAGCAGACAGGTTCTATCCCACCGGGTACTCTTACCCCGTACACGAACTGCACCGGCCCTGCTCCACCAGGAACCGGCCGCGCCACAAGTTGCGACCTGCGGTACTGTGTTGGTAGACTGTTCATGCGTTAGTAATCTCCACTGATAACGACACGCCACGACGCCAGGAGCTGCAACTCGCTGGCGTCACTTCTTTTTGCGTGAAAATAACGTGATAATTGCGGCAATCTCTTCTTCGCGAGCTGCCAGATGGCGGCGGTGATGCACCATGATTTCTTCTGCCTCATGCCTTTCGATTACCCCATCTTCAAGTGCCTGTTCGATAATCTGGTCAACCTGACCTCTGGCTGCCGAGGTACGCATTGCACGACTAAACAGGTCCACGCGATCGAGTTCTTCCAGGTGCGGCACATCCACCAGCAGAGCACCACGACGGCGGGCGAAGTAGTCTGCCAGTAGCGACGTGTTGGAAATGTCTTCCATCGCTTCCAGCTCCGATACTTCAAAAAATCGACAGCCGTTTTTCTCGTAGAGGTTGTTGTTGAACTGCGTCACGGTCATACCCAAGGCGCCAGCCATTGCTTCGCGGCCGCCCGGATATGCTTTGCACATACCTTTCACGACTTCTTTGAGGTTTGGCTCTACCATATTAATTTTCCTTTTGTAGTTACTTTCAAGCAGTTGAATCTGTAGCCTTTTGGTAAAGGCTGGCATCGTACTTAAGCTTGCCTTTCGTAATTCGCTCTATGACGAATGCTTGTTTTTGAGGGATGACTTCACCCCATCGGCAAACTGCCGGGTGGGAAATCCCAAGAACACTTGCGGTTTTTGATACTCCTCCGAAGTGTTCAATGACTTCTGATTTACGCATGGTTCCTCCTGGTTAACTTACGCCCCAAAGGTAACAAAAGGTACATTAAATAGCAAACAACAGTTACAAGGAATCAATGTAACATTGGTTACATGAAAACAGAGATGAAAGACCGGATAAGATCCCGTCGAGTCCAGCTCGACATAACACAGCAAACCCTGGCTAAACGCTTAGGGGTAAGCCGTGTTTCCGTAACAAAATGGGAGAGCGGTACTACTAAACCTGATGGTGAGAATCTCCATCAGCTGGCGGTGGCGCTGCAGACTACTCCAGAATGGATTCTTTACGGTCGAGGTGAGGAAACGCCGGATGATACAAAAGTTATTCCGTTCCTTAAGCCACCAACGGCAGTTCCTATTATCTCCGCTGTTCAAGCTGGGATGTGGACTGATACTTATGCATGCTCAAGGCTTTCTGATGTGATTTCATGGACGCAAACCACTGCAAACGTTTCTAATGAAGCATTCGGCCTGGTAGTTCGTGGGGAGTCTATGACTAACCCTCATGGTCTGCCATCCATCCCCGAAGGATCTATCGTTATTGTTGAACCGCACTATGGCCAACTGGATGACCTTTACGGAAAAATTGTAGTGGCAATACTTGACGGTTCTGCTGAAGCTACCGTTAAAAAGCTGGTATGGGATAGCCCTTTCGCATACTTGATGCCACTTAACCCTGCCTTTAAACCCATCCCGATAGACGGTAATTGCCGGATTGTTGGGAGAGTGGTTCAGATTACCCAAAACATTTAACTTACCCATTTCTAAAGCCAGATCTCCTTCTGGCTTTTTTTGAATCCATAGGTAACAAAAAGTACTTAGCTCACTTGACCACATTGGTAACTAAAGGTACATTTAAGTCGCGCCACGTGTACCTACAGTTACGTGCCATGGTGTGGCAGTGAGCATTACGGCATATGGCACATGTGCCGCAGCGGCCTGAGAGTCCCTTTATCCATGCCTCTCAGAACAACCGGAATGTGCAAGCTAAGTGTTTCAGGCACGACGTGCGCCCCACCAGCGCGGCGAAAAGGTGTGACACCTCGGAAGAGACGAGGGCACAACCAAAAGAGCGCTGGCATGCAAAAAACTTCTCGCAGCCGTTGCGGTACCAAAAGCCAGGATGGAACGGCAGAACGCGGTAGTGCTCTTTTTGTTGTGTGGAGAACTAACGTGCCGCCATTGCAGTGGCGGCTAACCCATCATCAAGAAATTTTAACAAGCTATTCACCCACTTTCATGGGTTGGGTTGCTGCATCCTAAATTCACGCGTTGCAGCGCGTCAGATGGAGAACAAGAGATGGCTAAGACAGCAAATCAACTAATTACAGAGGCATACGAAATTGCCAGAGATATGCCACCAGCTCAGGGAACAATCGTCAAAGAGCTGGCGGCTATCCTCGATGTTTCGAACGTAGCTCTTCGTCAGGCTCGTATCGAACGAGACGCTCTTCTCATCGAAGTCAAATCATGGGCGAAGGAGTGTGATCGTATTACTGAGCGACATACCAAGAAGCGCACAAATCTGCATGTTCTCGAAGCAATGCGCGATTTGAAAGCAATTTGCCCCACCAGCTTTCGTAACGTGGAGGCACTCTGATGGCTAAAGACTCAAAGCTTGTATACGGCGCCAGTGGCAAAACGAACGTTTTGACGTTCGAACCTGAAAACCTGCACCTGGTTACCGACAAAACGCACCCGCTTTACGATGAGCGTATCCACCTGCCTATCAGCGAGGCAATGGTGCTGAACATCATGGACCAGGGCGTTCTTGAGCCGATTATCGTCTGGAAAGACCCGGAGACAGGGCTGTCTTGTGTGGTTGATGGTCGCCAGCGTGTACGACATACACTGGAAGCCAACAAGCGTCTGTCGAAAGAGGGCAAAGAACCGTTACTGGTTCCGGCAGTCGCTAAACGTGGCTCTGCCGTTCGCATGGCGCAGGCGATGGTAAGTGCTAACGAAATCCGCCAGGCTGATACGCCGCTGGGCCGAGCAAAGAAAATGGCTGATGCGCTGGACCGCGGGCACGACGAGGACGATTTATCGCTGATGTTTGGCGTGAGTGTTCAGACAGTACGTGCAACACTGTCGCTGCTGGATGCCACCCAGGCTGTCCGCGATGCAGTGGAGTCTGGAACTGTCACCGTTACCCAGGCGCGTCAGCTTGGTGCGCTCCCACCTGAAGAGCAGCGTGCAAAAGTGTCAGCAATCGAGCTGGCGACAGCTGGTACAACCGGCCATGAAAAAGCCCGGCGTCAGCGTAAGATTCTCGGTGAGGAAAAGCCGCGTCTGAAAACCCGCAAAGAAATTACTAAAGTCCTGGAATCTGCCGAGGGTGAGTATGCAAGCGCACTCCGTTGGGTGCTTGGGGAGTCCGTATGACAATCATAAAAACCCATACCGGTACCGTGATCACCAAAAACGGTCCGAAGGTTAAAAAACTGCATCAGACAGAGCGGATGTGGGTCGTTGGCAAAAACGAGTTTTACCACAAAGCGACCGGATGCCGTCATTTTGCAGAAAATACGCGCCGCCGGCTGCTGCTCGACACCATCAAGCCTATCGAGTGACGACTGGCCCGGAGAAAAGAATTGTAGAAGTTAAGCCGGTTGCAGCCGGACTTGTGGAGATACACTATGAATCTTGATAACGAGATCATTTCAAACGCAGACCTCGAACGAATTACTGGATACAAGATCCCCTCAAAGCAATCACAGTGTTTACGTGATGCCGGGATTTTCTTTGTTGAAGGACGAGACGGAAGACCACGCACAACCTGGGCGCATTTCAATAATCCTTTAGCTCAGAGATTACGACAGAATAACGTCGATAATTTGCTGCAGCCCAATTTTGGAGCGCTTGATTAATGCCACGTCCGAGAAAAAATAAAGACGATGCTTGGATGCCACCGAGGGTTTACCTCGGGAGGTCAGCATATGAATATCATCCCAAAGGAGGCGGCAATATCCGCCTCTGTGACAAAACCAGTACACAGGCTCAGGTATGGAGTGCATGGGAAGCGCTAATGAACGATCGCCCGGACTACTCCATGCTGGAAGGGCTTATTGAACGCTTCTTTAAATCTGGTGAATTTTTCGAACTGGCTCTGGAAACCCAGAAAGACTATAGAAAGTATTCAAAAAAAATTATTGATGTATTTGGGAAAATGCCGCCGGACGCTATCAAACCTGAACATATTCGGCGTTATATGGACAAGCGGGGAATAAAAAGCAGGACACAAGCTAATAGAGAAAAAGCTTTTATGTCACGCGTGTATCGCTGGGCTTATGAACGCGGATTCGTTAAAGGGAACCCAACAAAGGGTGTTCGCCAATATAAAGAGGTTAGCCGGGATCGCTATATTACAAATGAGGAATACCAAGCGCTGTACTCTGTAGCTCCAGACATTGTGAAAATCGCCATGGAACTCGCTTACCTCTGCTGTGCCAGACAGAACGATGTACTGGAGATGAAAAAAAGCCAATTTATGGAAGAAGGTATCCTGATAAAGCAAAGTAAAACGTCTGTTGCTCAGATAAAAGCATGGAGCCCTCGCTTGAACGCTGCACTTGAGTTGGCAAAAAAATTGCCTCTTAACTCTGGCATGAGCAGTCTGTATGTCATCCATCAACCAGCAGGTGGAAAATACACACGGGACGGCTTTAACAGTCGCTGGAGAAAGGCAAAAATTGAGGCGCAGGAGCTGTACCCTCACCTTTCTTTTGACTTCACGTTCCACGATTTAAAAGCAAAAGGGATATCTGATCTCAAGGGCAATCTGTACGAGAAACAGGCAATATCAGGGCACAAGAACGTTGAGCAAACTGCCCGGTATGACAGAAAGATCGCGGTAGTTCCGGTTGTAGATGGACAGGTGGAAAGGAAAAATATTATGAAGTGATATTATGAAATGGGTGGTTTTGAAACAAAAAAACCACCCGTAGGTGGTTTCACGACACTGCTTATTGCTTTGATTATTCTGCTTTTATCCCAATGGTACCCGGAGTGGGACTTGAACCCACACAGCGCGAACGCCGAGGGATTTTAAATCCCTTGTGTCTACCGATTCCACCATCCGGGCTCGGGATAGAAAGTGGAGGCGCGTTCCGGAGTCGAACCGGACTAGACGGATTTGCAATCCGCTACATAACCGCTTTGCTAACGCGCCTTTAATACTGAAGCACCCGCTACTGCCGATGCTGTTAATCTGGAGCGGGAAACGAGACTCGAACTCGCGACCCCGACCTTGGCAAGGTCGTGCTCTACCAACTGAGCTATTCCCGCATTATCAAGTTATTTGCTAATCACTTGATTTTGTTATCGTCTGGAAGACTGTGCCGCCGTTCGATGCGTTGCATTCTACTTATCTCTCGCGGTGAGTCAACGGTATTTTTCGCAACTTTGCATCGTTTGCTGAAAATAACGGCGAAACGATCACTGATCAAGCAAATCGCCGCGCGCCGCGTTCAGATACTGCAGCATCGACCACAGCGTCAGCACCGCCGCCACGAGGAAAAGCGCGATCCCGGCCCACTCTACCCATGGATAAGGACGCCACAGCATCCATACCAGGGCGGCCATCTGTGCGGTCGTTTTAACTTTGCCAATCCACGAGACCGCTACGCTGCTGCGTTTCCCGAGCTCAGCCATCCATTCGCGCAGTGCCGAAATAATAATTTCACGCGCGATCATGGTCGCCGCCGGCAGCGTGACCCACCAGGTGTGATAGTGCTCGGCAACCAGCACCATGGCGATAGCCACCATGACTTTATCCGCCACCGGGTCCAGGAAGGCGCCAAACCGGGTGCTCTGATTCCAGCGACGAGCCAGAAAACCATCAAACCAGTCGGTCACGGCGGCGACAAAGAAAATTAACGCGCAGGCAAACGGCGCCCAGCTAAAGGGGAGATAAAACGCCAGCACAAAGAACGGGATGAGGATGACGCGAAACAGAGTAAGCAACGTAGGGATATTAAATTGCATAGTGACGGGTAACTATCTGTTGTAAGTAAAAATTAGCCCTATGTTGCTACAGAGCCCCTAATGTTTCAACGAGTAGAAGATCTTTTCTGCCAGACCGTGAGAGATGCCCGGTACTTTAGCAATTTCCTCGACGCTGGCCTGCTGCAGCCCCTGCAGCCCACCCATATACTTCAGCAGCATCTGGCGACGCTTCGGCCCTACTCCCTCGATAGTCTCAAGCGAGCTGGTGCTCTTCACTTTCGCCCGTTTTTTACGATGTCCGGAAATCGCATGATCGTGCGATTCATCGCGGATGTGCTGGATTACGTGCAGAGCGGGCGAATCCGGCGGCAGGCTAAACCCCTCGCCTTCCGGTTCAAAGAATAACGTTTCCAGGCCGGCTTTACGATCGCTGCCTTTCGCCACGCCCAGCAGCAGCGGATGATGTTTATCCCAGGGAACATCCAGTTCGGCAAACACCGCTTTCGCCTGCGCCAGCTGCCCCTTTCCGCCATCTATCAGGATCACATCCGGAATTTTATTTTCATCAATCGCTTTACCATAGCGACGGCGCAGGACCTGATTCATCGCCGCGTAGTCATCGCCAGGGGTGATGCCGGTGATATTATAGCGCCGGTACTCCGCACGCAGCGGACCATTGCTGTCAAACACCACGCAGGACGCCACGGTCTGCTCGCCCATGGTGTGGCTGATGTCAAAGCACTCCATTCGCTTCACGGCCGGCAGTTCCAGCACGGTGGCCAGCGCCTGCAGGCGCTGATGAATGGTCGACTGCTGAGCCAATTTCGTGGTTAACGCCGTCGCGGCGTTGGTGCGCGCCAGCTTAAGGTAACGCGCTCTGTCGCCGCGCGGTTTAGTCTGCACATTGATTCGGCGTCCCGCCAGCTCCGACAGCGACTCGGCCAGCAGCGTCTTATCACCAAGGCTGAAGTCGAGCAAAATCTCCCCCGGCAGGGTACGCATCTGGCTACCCTGCAGGTAGAACTGACCGACAAAGGTCTCTACGACCTCTCCCAGCTCAGTGCCGCCCGGCACTTTCGGGAAGTAGCTCCGGCTGCCCAGCACTTTGCCCTGGCGGATAAACAGCACATGGACGCAGGCCATTCCGGCCTCAAAGGCGACGCCGATAACGTCAAGATCGTCGCCGGTATTAGAAACAAACTGTTTCTCCGTCACCCGGCGGACCGCCTGAATCTGGTCGCGAATGCGCGCGGCCTCTTCAAACTCCAGACTTTGGCTCGCTTTCTCCATTCTGGCGATGAGCTGGGTCAGGACCTGATCGTCCTTGCCGGCAAGGAACAGCCGTACATACTCAACCTGCTGAGCATACTCTTCTTCGCTGACCAGCCCCGCCACGCACGGCCCCAGACAGCGGCCAATCTGATACTGCAGGCAGGGACGCGAGCGGTTGCGATAGACGCTATTTTCGCACTGGCGAACAGGAAAAATTTTCTGCAGCAGCGCCAGGGTCTCCCGCACGGCATAGCCGTTGGGGAAAGGACCAAAGTACTCGCCTTTCGCATGTTTGGCGCCGCGATGCATCGCCAGACGTGGATGAGTATCACCGCTGAGGAAAATAAAAGGATAAGACTTATCATCGCGCAACAGCACGTTGTAACGCGGCTGGTACAGCTTGATATAGTTGTGCTCCAGCAGCAGCGCTTCCGTCTCGGTGTGAGTGACGGTCACGTCAATCTGCGCAATCAGCGCCACCAGCGCTTCGGTTTTACGCGACGCGAGATTGCTGCGGAAATAGCTGCTGAGCCGCTTTTTCAGATCTTTGGCTTTGCCAACATAGATGACGGTCCCGCCAGCATCATACATCCGATACACACCGGGCTGGCTGGTCACCGTTTTCAGGAAAGCTTTTGCGTCAAAAACATCACTCACTGGCTTGCTAACGACTCCGCATTACACAGGCCATGGCGAATTGCCAGGTGGGTCAGCTCCACATCGCCATGAATGTTTAATTTGCTGAACATTCGGTAGCGATAGCTGTTAACCGTTTTGGGACTCAGATTGAGCTGCTCTGAGATCTCATTCACCTTCTGACCTTTGGTGATCATCAGCATAATCTGCAATTCGCGTTCAGACAAACTGGCAAACGGCGATTCCGTTTTTTCCGGTTCAATCTGACTTAGCGCCATTTGCTGAGCAATATCGGAAGCAATGTAACGTTGTCCGGACGCCACGCAGCGGATCGCATTCACCACTTCCTGCGGTGCAGCACCCTTGCTAAGATAGCCCGCCGCCCCCGCCTGCATGACCTTGGCAGGTAGAGGATTCTCGGTATGCACGGTGAGCATGATCACTTTCGTGCCCGCCACGGAGCGCGCGATTTTGCGCGTGGCTTCAAGACCACCGATCCCGGGCATGTTCATGTCCATCAGGACGACATCTGCGGAATTAGCCCGGCACCACTTCACGGCGTCCTCGCCGCAACAGGCTTCGCCAGCGACTTTAATCCCTTTTATATCTTCCAGAATGCGTCGTATCCCTGCGCGCACCAGTTCGTGGTCATCAACAAGAAGAACGTTGATCAAAGGAATAATCTCCAGAATGAGGGATAACGCTACTGATACTTTATCTCCCACATATTACCGGGTTTTATTGCTAATTTAAAAGGCAAAAAAATGCCCTCACCTCGATTTGCCGCTCATTTATGGCAATGTCTGTGCACACATAGTGGAAAGTCATTGAGAACAGTCAGTTGCCGTCGTCTTATTTTTTAACAATCCTCATACAGAAAGCACAAAAAACACAACAGATTACGTAGCGCATAAATACGCAGCAAAATATGTAACAAATATTAACGTGCTAAATAGATGGAATAAATTAATGGCGGCCTGGCGGCTATTACGTATTATCCGAAGCACTGAATCATTCACAGCTCAGATGAGAGAACAGAAATTAAGCACTCCTTTTTTTCCCGTCGCTTGTGGTATACTGCGCGGCCTTCACATTGGGTAAGGCGCATTAGCGCAGCGAGTAAACGAGGATATCGATGAGCACACCAGATTTTTCCACTGCAGAAAATAATCAAGAACTGGCGCAGGAAGTCTCCTGCCTGAAAGCGATGATAACGCTGATGCTGCAGGCGATGGGCCAGGCGGATGCGGGTCGCGTGATTATTAAAATGGAAAAGCAGATCGCGCAGATGGAAGATGAGGCTCAGGCTGCCGTATTCTCCAGCACCGTTAAGCAAATTAAACAAGCTTACCGTCAGTAATCCTGTACCGGCTGAAAGTATCCCTGACAGCCGGTGTCACGTCTGGCACGCAGAACGACAGGCGCTCTCAGATTAACCCTGTCGCCACCGCGTAACAGGCTATCTGCGTTTTGTTCGGCGCATTGAATTTCCGTTGCATATTCTTCTGGTGGAAATTCACCGTATTTTCCGAAATAGAAAGAATCATCGCCACCTCCGCCGAGGTCTTCCCTTCCGCGGTCCATTTCAGAATTTCCAGTTCACGGCGGCTGAACTTCATCTCCGGCGGCATGACCATCTCATCTTCCAGACGCAGGAGCGCCAACAAGCTTAGCTCCGTCAGCATGCGCAGGCGCATCTCCAGTTCATCATCAGGATAAGAGCCCGGTAAACGGTTATTCGCGGAGACGGAGAGAAAACCCTGCGCATGGTTGGGCAACGTCAGGCACTGGGTCACCCCTTTTTTCAGACCATGATCGCGGGCGCCGTCCCATAATGCCGCCGCATCGCGAAACAGCCCATCCTCCCATGGCAGATGACCACGCATAAAATTCTCCGGGCGTAATACCGGATCTATCGCGAAATAATTCTCGGCCTGGTAGTGCGACATCCATGCGCGCGGATAGGTCGACTGGAAGGTGACGCGGGGGCGAGTGAAAGGCACCGGGTGGCGTACACAAAGCGTGTAGTAATCATATTCCAGCGCTTCGGTTTCTCGTTGCAGGAGATTATAAACCTCCTCACCAGCGGCCACGGACTGAAATTGATGCAGCATATCCCGCCGCCAGCTGAAAAAATCATTGTCCCTCATAGCTGTGCAAATAACTCCTGATTGATAATCATTATTATAAATACAGAAAACTAACACATAAATCTTATTTATATGTATAAAATATTGTCGGTGTCGCATTTATTAGTCTGAAGGCTTGCCTTTTTCCCGTTCTCAGCGCAGAACCTCGTGCTCACTTTCCCGTCATTTTCTACACCCTACAAGGGGGGATGGGAAGCGGTGTATACGGCCACAGGGAGAAATAGCACAAAGAGGTGACGAGGAGCGTGGCGCGCCGCAGGGAAGACAGGCTGTACGCGGCGGCCCTCCCCCGGGAAAGCCGCCACGTCAGCGCATGGTTTACTGCATCAGAAATTTTTCGAGGAACTGGCGAGTACGCGGCTGCTGCGGGGAGGCGAACAATGCTTTCGCTTCTCCCTGCTCGACAATGCGTCCTTGATCCATAAAGATGGCCCGATCGGCAACGTCGCGGGCGAAACTCATTTCATGGGTCACGATAACCATCGTGCGTTTCTCCTGCGCCAGCTGGCGGATGGTGTTGAGCACCTCCCCCACCAGCTCAGGATCGAGGGCCGAGGTTGGCTCATCAAACAGGATCACGTCCGGACGCATGGCCAGCGCGCGAGCAATAGCCACCCGCTGCTGCTGACCGCCGGAGAGGCGACGAGGATAGCTATTCTCTTTACCGCTGAGACCCACTTTCGCCAGCAGATCGCGCGCCCGCACAATCGACTCCTGCTTATCTTCACCTTTTACGATGACCGGCCCCTCAATAATGTTCTCCAGCACCGTACGGTGGGGAAACAGATTAAAGTTCTGGAAGACAAAGCCGACATGCTGGCGCAACTGGCGAATGAGTCCTTTCTGCGGCCCCAGGCTGCGACCGGCGTCGATGGTCACATCGCCAACGCGGATGGTGCCGCTCTCCGGTTGCTCCAGCAAGTTGATGCTGCGCAGCAGAGTGGTTTTACCCGAGCCGCTGGGGCCGATGATCGCCACGACTTCCCCTTTCTGTACCTCCAGGTCGATACCGTGGAGCACCGTCTGGCCATGGAATTTCTTCACCAGGCTTTTCACTTCTATCGCACTCATTTCGGATCACGCTCCTGGCGGTTCAGCTGGTTTTCAAAATAGTTCTGCAGCGAGGAGAGGACGGTCGCCATCACCCAGTAGATCAACGAGGCCGCGAGATACATGGTGAAGACCTCAAGGGTTCGCGAGGTGATAAGCTGCGCCTGACGGAACAGCTCTGGCACTTGGATCGTCGCCGCCAGCGAGGTATCTTTAACCAGGCTGATAAAACTGTTGGACAGCGGCGGCAAAGCGACCCGTGCCGCCTGGGGTAAGATGGCCCGGCGCATCGTCTGCCACGGCGCCATGCCGATACTGGCCGCCGCTTCCCATTGCCCTTTGTCGATCGAGGCGATGGCCGCGCGCAGGGTTTCCGCCGCGTAGGCCGCCGTATTGAGCGACAGGCCGATCATCGCCGCCGGAATCGGGTCAAGCTCGATGCCAAACTGCGGCAAGCCGTAGTAGATCATAAACAGCTGGGCGATAAGCGGCGTGCCGCGAAAAATGGAAATATACATGCGCGCCAGCCATTTTACCGGCCAGAGGGGCGACATGCGCATCAGCGCCAGGATAAAGCCCAGCACCAGGCCGAAAAACATCCCGCCAATGCTCAGCTGCAGCGTAAAGACGGCCCCTTTGAGCAGAAAAGGAGCGGAATCGATGACCAGTTGGATACTTTCTTGCATGCTGTCGTTTCTGTATTAAAGGTGAGGATGATAGGCAAACAGCGCCGGCGCCCCGCCGGTATGGACGAACAAAATCGGTCCTTCATCCTTAAAACGCTTCTGCGTAATGCCGTCGATAAGCCCGGCCATCGCTTTGCCGGTATAGACCGGATCGAGCAAAATACCTTCCAGTTGCGCCAGTAGCTTCACGGCGGCCATGCCTTCCTCGTTCGGCGTACCGTAGCCCGGGGCAAAGTAATCATCCCAGAGGGTGATGTCGGCTTTCGCCTGCAGCTCGAGGCTGTTGGCCACGGCCTGCTGCAGCGCCACCACTTTTGGCAGCTGGTCAGCGACGGAGCGCGATACCGTCACGCCAATCAGTTCCGCCTGCGGCATCAGCTGTTCGAGTCCCACTGCCAGCCCGGCATGCGTACCGGCACTACCGGAAGCCACCACCACCGATGAGATCTCCACCGCGCCTTCACACTGCTGGGCGATTTCCAGCGCGCTTTCCACATAGCCTAACGCCCCGAGCGCATTGGATCCGCCGACCGGGATGACGTAGGGGCGATAGCCCTGCGCCTCGATGCGGGTCGCCAGCTCGTCGAGCTGTTCGGCAGGATTGGTCAGGGCATCGCACATCTCAACCTGGGTATTAAACAGATCCAGCAGCAGGCGGTTGCCATTGCTCAGATAGTTCTCCGCCCCGGTGCCAATGGGGTTTTCCAGTAGCGCCACGCAGTGCAGCCCCAGCTTCGCGGCGACCGCCGCCGTCTGACGCACATGGTTGGATTGGATCGCGCCGGCGGTGATTAAGGTATCTGCCCCTTCCCGCAGCGCATCGGCGGCGAGAAACTCCAGCTTGCGCAGTTTATTGCCTCCCATCGCCAGCGGCGTTGTATCATCGCGTTTGATAAAAATCTCGCGCCCAAGGTGATCGGACAAACGCGGCAGATACTCCAGCGGCGTCGGCGCGCCAATCAATTCCAGACGCGGAAAGCGGGTTAAATTTTGCAGTGACATGGCCCCTCCTGACTCAGTTATGCTTCATTATGCACACAGTTACGCGCTAAATAAAAAAAGGCGCTTCCAGGAGCGCCTTTTTTCACCACTGACCGTTATTTCGTCACGTCAGCGCCAAACCATTTCTCTGACAGCGCCTTCAGGGTGCCATCTTTCTGCATATCCGCGATCGCGGCGTCAATCGCTTTCAGCAGATCGTCGTTGCCTTTGCGCAGCGCCACGCCGGACTCCTGACGGGAGAATGCTTCACCGGTTACCGCCAGCGTATTGTTAGTTTTCTTCACCAGATCCAGCGCGGCCAGACGGTCAACCAGAATGGCGTCAATACGGCCTACACGCAGATCCTGGTATTTAGTCGGATCATCATCATAGGTGCGGACATCAACGCCCTGGACGTTCTGACGCAGCCACTCTTCATAGTTAGTGCCCAGCCCGACGCCGACTTTCTTGCCTTTCAGATCCGCTGCGGTTTTAATCGCGCCTTCGTTACCTTTCTTCACCAGCGCCTGCACACCGGAGATAGTGTACGGGGTTGAGAAATCGTATTTCTTCTTACGCTCATCGGAGATAGTGACCTGGTTAATCACCACGTCAATGCGTTTGGAGTCCAGCGAGGCCAGCATACCGTCCCATTTGGTCGGTTTGAGATCGGCTTTCACGCCAAGATGTTTCGCCAGCTCGTTGGCAAACTCCACTTCAAATCCGGTCAGCTTGCCGTCATCGCCCTGGAAGCTGAAAGGAGGATAGGTGCCTTCGAGGCCCACGCGCAGGGTACCGCGCTCTTTAACCTGATTGAGCAGGTTTTCCGCTGCAAAAGTTTTCACGCTAACGCCAGCCATCAAAACAACGGCCATCGCGCCCATCAGCGCCTGACGACCCAGAAGTGCTAATTTCATAGATACCCCGAAGGTTAGGATTTTCCTGTAGTGTAAGGCGCTTAACGGCCCGGCACCAACATCGTTACGCTACATCTTATGCCAATTTATTATATATGATCCCGATTAGGGTATAGCGAAAATCAGGGCTTTCCTCTCCCGTTTTGCGGGATATCTCCCATACTGCAAAGGTCAGCCTGTTGACGTCTGGAGCATGGAAGATGAAAAACCCCACTTTGTTGCAATGTTTTCACTGGTACTACCCCGCTGGCGGCGAGCTATGGCGTGAAGTCGAAGCGCTGGCCCCCAGCCTGAATGAAATCGGCATCAATATGGTCTGGTTGCCGCCCGCCTATAAAGGCGCCTCGGGCGGTTATTCCGTCGGCTATGACACCTATGATCTCTTCGACCTTGGTGAGTTTGATCAAAAGGGTTCAGTCGCCACCAAATATGGCGATAAAGCGCAGCTGCTGGCGGCGATGAAGGCTCTGAAAGAGCATGATATCGCCGTGCTGCTGGATGTGGTGGTGAACCACAAAATGGGCGCCGATGAAAAAGAAACTCTGCAGGTGCAGCGCGTCGATGAGCACGATCGCACCCAGATTGCCGAGGAGATCATTGAGTGTGAGGCATGGACTCGCTATACCTTTCCGGTGCGGGCCGGGCAGTATTCGCAATTTGTCTGGGACTACAAATGCTTTAGCGGTATCGACCACATTGAGAATCCGACGGAAGACGGTGTGTTTAAAATCGTCAACGATTACACCGGTGAAGGCTGGAACGAGCAGGTCGACGATGAGCTTGGTAACTTCGACTACCTGATGGGCGCCAACATTGATTTTCGTAATCACGCCGTTACCGAGGAGATCAAATACTGGGCGCGCTGGGTCATGGAGCAGACCGGCTGCGATGGTTTTCGTCTTGACGCCGTGAAGCATATCCCCGCCTGGTTTTACAAAGCGTGGATCGAGCACGTCCAGGAGGTGGCACCGCAGCCGCTGTTTATTGTCGCGGAGTATTGGTCCCATGAGGTGGAAAAGCTCCAGCAGTATATCGACCTGGTCGAGGGCAAGACGATGCTGTTCGATGCCCCGCTGCAGATGAAATTTCATGAAGCCTCACGCCAGGGGCGCGATTATGACATGAGCCAGATATTCAGCGGCACGCTGGTGGAAGCAGACCCTTTTCACGCCGTGACGCTGGTGACAAACCACGATACGCAGCCGCTGCAGGCCCTCGAGGCGCCGGTTGAACCCTGGTTCAAGCCGCTGGCCTATGCGCTGATCCTGCTGCGTGAAAATGGTGTGCCGTCGGTCTTTTATGCCGATCTTTTCGGCGCATCCTATGAAGATACCGGCGGCGATGGACAAACCTACGCCATTGAGATGCCCGTTATCGAACAACTGCATGAACTGATCGACGCCCGTCAGCGCTTTGCCCATGGCGTGCAAACGCTGTGGTTCGATCACCCCAACTGTATTGCCTTCAGCCGTAGCGGCACCGACGAGGATCCCGGCTGCGTGGTGGTGATGTCCAATGGCGATGAGGGAGAAAAAACCCTGACGCTGGGCGAGAACTATGGCAATAAACGCTGGCGGGATTTTCTCGGCAACCGGGAAGAGATTGTCGAAACCGACGCTGAGGGTAGCGCGATCTTTACCTGCAACGGGGGTAGCGTGAGCGTGTGGGTGATGGAAGCCGTGCTGTAGTCAGCTGGCGATGTACCTGGCGGGCCGGAACGGGCCCGCCGGAACCTCAGCGCACGGAAGCCCGCGCGCTGACGGCCCCTGTCGTACGCGCTTTGGCCCACGCCTTTTCGCACTCAGGGGTGAGGCGTTCAACGCGAGTCAACGTCATACGATCGTAGGAGAGGGTATTGCCCTCACGCTCGATTGGATAGATATCCAGGGAAGCGGTAACGTTGTAGATCTGGTTATCGCGGTTCATCAGTTTACCCGGCTGCGCGATCACGCGCTGCCACTGGCGGCAGTCGAAGGTATCCCCTTCTTTAGTGACGATCAGGCTGGCGATCGCGTCAGGGCTCATCATTTCACTCTGCGGCCCTTTCGATTGCCAGTAGCCCTCAAGGCCAGCCGGCGCCGGTGCTTTAACGACGTCATCGTAATGATCAACCTGCACACATCCGGCCAGCGCCACCACCATGCCCGCAAAAACTAACTGTTTCATCATTCATCCCACAAGCCGATAAAAAAGTATTGTGGCATTAAAGCGTTAAGCCTTCCACCCCCGCTCCCGGCGGAAAAACCGGGCAAAACAGGAACGGGCAGCACCGCCTTCATTTGAAATAAGGAAATTCCGAAAATAAAATAATGTTTGGGGCGTAACCATAGCATCTATGGGCACTTTTTGTTTTTAATCCGCTCACACTACCGGTTCTCGACTTTACTTTAAGAGTTTTCCTGGCAAATTATATGCATAGATGCGGAATAGTTTAACGGAACTAATAGGTTCTTTCGTAAACCTACTATTACTGCTCGCAAGGACTGCTTCGCACAATGCGTGTGAAGAGAATATCGTTACGTGTTGATTGAGGATGGGTCATGTCAACGATGATTATGGATTTGTGCAGTTATACCCGGTTAGGCTTAACGGGTTATCTGACCAGTCGGGGAATAAAAAAACAGGAAATCGTTGAGGTCCATTGCGCGACAGATTTGCAAAAACATTGCGCGTCGTGTTGTCCGGCAGTGGTGTTTCTTAATGAAGACTGCTTCGTGCATGATGATGAAAGTAATGGCATTATTCGCCAGATCATTACGCAAAACCCGGCGACGCTGTTTGTTATCTTTATGTCGCTGGCAAACATTCATTTTGACCGCTATTTGCGGGTACGGAAAAACCTGCTGATCAGTTCGAAATCGATAACGCCAAAAGACCTTGATGTTATTCTGGTTAATTATCTAAAATACAAAAACAGTAGCCTGGGGCAATTAAATTTACCGACGTTGTCGCTGAGTAAAACAGAATCAAATATGCTGCAAATGTGGATGGCCGGGCACGGCACGTCACAAATTTCAACGCAAATGAACATCAAAGCGAAGACGGTATCATCGCATAAAGGCAATATTAAAAAGAAAATACAAACGCACAATAAGCAGGTGATTTACCATATCGTTCGGCTGACCGAAAACGTAACTTCAGGTATTCAGGTGAATCTGCGTTGAAACAGACTGGCGGTGGTACCGCCAGTCCCGTTTTATGAGGCTTCTTTTTCGACGAAGATCCCATCCGGATGCCCTATTTCGTTGAAAAACCAGATCCCTAAAGGATAGTCTTCCAGCGAAACCAGATACATCGTCCCTTCACTAAACGACTCAATTGCCAGCACTACCCCCGATCGACGTGGGCCACCGTCGGTCTTCACCGTGACACGATCGTTCACCTGCATATTCACTCTCCTCTATTTTTCAGCCAGTGTAGAACAAAACCACGCAACTCGCAGCGTCGCGGCCCATGACTGGTGTTTTTTTAGACCGACTATACTTAAAGAGGCTTGAGCGACGCTCAGCGAGGGGGTAATGATGAAGAATCGATTGACTGGCCAGGCCGGAAATGACGTTGATGTCAACGTGGATGCGCTACTGGCAGCGATTAATGAGATTAGCGAAAGTGAAATCCATCGCACTCTGGACGACCCACAGCGCGCCAGCATTGATGGCCGCGGGTCACATACCTGGCGCGAACTGGCGGAGGCATTTGAGCTCGACATTCACGATTTCAGCGCCAGTGAAGTTAACCGCTAACGGCAGGCGAAAAAAATCCCGACTCGCAGGAGTCGGGATCAAACTTGCTAATGCAAGAAGCACTTGAAAATTCGTTACACCGGGAAATCCGATGCGTTAAAACATTATCCTCAATTATTTTGCATGACAAGCGATATTCATGACGCAAATTATTGAGAATGTTAGCGCTTTGCTTTGAGCAGGGCTGCAGGGCTGATGCGAGAAGGCTTCGCCGCAAACCGGTTTCATTCGATAGCGCGATCCCCGTCGAACACTTTAAGAAAAATCTCATTTTGCCTGATTCGGGCGAAACGTTTTGCTCACGCTTCGCTGCGAAAACAGACCTGATTGCGGCCGTTCTGCTTTGCCAGATAGAGACGACGATCGGCCACCGACTGTAAGGCTTCAAACTGATACTCCCCCTGCTCTTCGCTGGTACTGACCCCCAGTGAGGCACTGACCCGCAGCGTCACATTGTTATGTAAAAAGGCCTCCCGGCCCTGAATTCGCTGGCGTAGCCGCTCTGCCACCGCCACCGCGTCCTGTAGTGTGGTATTCGGCAGCACGACACAAAACTCCTCCCCGCCCACGCGGCCCAGCAAGTCACCCTCACGAACGGTGCTGGCAAGGGTACTGGCCACCGTCGACAGCACTCTGTCACCCGCCTGATGGCCATAGCGATCGTTGATGCGCTTGAAGTGATCCAGATCGAGCTGGATCACCGACAGCGGCCGTCCACTGCGCTGGCAGGCGCTGGCTACCGCCATCGCCTGTTCAAACAGCGCCCCGCGATTGAGCAGACGGGTTAAGGCATCATGCCATGCCTGCCATTCAAGGGAGGTTTGCAGGACGCTCATATTGCGGACCATGCGGCGGATCACCAGCCAGGAGAGCAACAGCATCAAGGTGAAGAGGACCCACATCAGGGTCAGGGCGATGGTGATGGTGCCAAAATTGCCCCGCACGCCTTCCCGCAGGGTGTGGATCCGCAGCAACACGCCGTCAAAATTGCGCAGTTTGGCCCAGCTGATATAGCGCGTCAGCAAGCGCAGCCCCCCCTGGTTATCATGGACAAACGCGCGGCTGAGCAGTTCCTGTTCCCTGGGGGACAATAGCGTCAGGACATTCCCCGGCGCGGAAGAGGCCAGCAGGTTCAAATGGCTATCATAAAGCTGGTACTCCCCCTCCTGCCCGCCCTGCATGGCGCTGACCAAAAACGCTTTTATTTCACTGACCGAGAAATCCATCGCCAGCACCCCGCGCCAGTAACCGGCGAAATCCAGCGGTATCGAAGCGGTGACCACCTGCTCTTCCAGCTGCGGGTCATCGTCAGGAAAGGTTTGCCAGATAACGCCCCGCCCCGGATTATTCCGCTGGCTCTGTCGGGTAAACCAGAGGGTGCTGATGGCTTGCGAATAGTGGGTCATCACCTGCGACTCGTCCCGCAGCGGCAGGGTCGAGGTGAAAAAGCCGCTGCGAGAGATATACTGCATCCGCTCGGCGAAATCGCGGTCATGTTGCGTCAGATTCAACAGATACCCCAGCTCCAGCGTCGCCATCAACTCATCAGCCGCGAGCGGATCGTCCTTCAGCAGTATAGGGTTGTTACCGACGACGCTCCCCGAGACGCCAAACACCGGCAGCGTACGACGATTCGGCAGCGCTACTCGCCAGGCCTCCTGGTGACGCTGGCTCAGATAGCGCTGACTGGCGCTACGCAATACGTCGATATCGAGCGGCTGCTCAAGGGCAGACTGCATGCCGTGGCGAAAAAACATCATCCGGTCAATATTGAACTGCAGCAACCCATCCATTTCATGGGCGACATTAGCCAGATTATTGCGCTGGTTGGCCACATAGGCCTCTTCCAGAACGTTGATTTCACGCCAGATCAGTAACGTGGAGAAAAAAAGCACCACAATAAAACAAACGTTAACCACATGCGCCGGGCGAGTCAGGTGGCGGAGCTTGTTTATCTTCAACCGAAGTGGCTTATCCATCATTATCTCGCAGTACGTTGCGCAAACCTGACGACATCAGCGCCCCGGCTGGTGTCGACGCCGGGCGCGCTTTTAGCGTAGACGACGCAGCGCCGTCACACTGCGTGCAGCCACTCTACTTCACTGACCGGCGCAGACTGCTCACCACTTTCACGCCCGCCAGCACCACTGCGCCAATGATAAAACCCAGCACCAGGTTGGCAATGACCGGCAGCAGGGAAGCCAATATCCCGCCCAGCCCCGCGCTCCAGTGCTCAATGGCATGATGCAGTGGCGCAATGCCGTGAACCACAATTCCGCCGCCGACAAGGAACATCGCCAGCGTCCCAACGATGGAGAGCACTTTCATCAGCCAGGGGGCTACCACTAACAATCCTTTGCCCAGCCATTGCGCCAGCGCAGCGCGTTTCTCTGCCAGCCAGTAGCCCATGTCGTCCAGCTTAACGATCACCCCCACCAGGCCATAGACCCCGATGGTGACCAGAATCGCGATCCCCGAGAGGATCAGGATCTGATTGAGCAGCGGCGCTTCCGCCACAATGCCGAGGGTGATGGCGACAATTTCCGCGGACAAAATAAAATCGGTGCGAATCGCCCCTTTCACTTTGTCACGCTCAAAGGCCAGCGGGTCACGTTCCGCCAGCGCCTGAAGACGCTGCTGCCGTTGCGCAGGGTCTTCCTTGTGCTTACGCGCCTCCAGGCTGTGAAGGACCTTCTCCACCCCTTCAAAACAGAGGAATGCGCCTCCCAGCATCAGCAACGGCGTAATCGCCCAGGGGATAAAAGCACTGATCAATAGCGCCAGCGGCACGAGGATCACTTTATTAATGAACGAACCTTTCGCCACGCCCCAGACGACCGGCAGTTCACGATTCGCTCGCACGCCGGTCACCTGCTGAGCATTGAGCGACAGATCGTCGCCCAATACCCCGGCTGTTTTTTTCGCCGCCAGCTTGCCCATCACGGAAATATCGTCCAGCAGCGTGGCGATATCATCGAGTAATGTTAAAAGACTACTTCCTGCCAAAATAATTTCCTTCTCTTTTCATCAATGTCTCCCTCGAGTATGCGTTAAAAAACGGCCGGTGCCCAAGGTACAATTAGTCAATATAAATTTAACAAACTCGCGCAAATTAAGCGCTCGCCAGCGCGATAGTTTTCACGTTTACTATATGTCCCCTTTCTATCTCTGCACCGTCGTGAGGAAGTATGTCTACCCGTCAGCTGTTACCGCTTATCGGGGCGCTGTTTGCGCTGTATATCATTTGGGGCTCTACCTATTTTGCCATCGCCGTCGGCGTCGCCAGCTGGCCGCCGCTGATGATGGCCGGTATTCGCTTTCTCTCTGCCGGCGTGCTACTGCTGGGCTGGCTGCTGGCCACCGGCCATAAGCTGCCAGCCCGCCGGCCGCTGCTTAACGCTGCGCTGATCGGGGTCTTGCTGCTTGCCGTCGGCAACGGCTTCGTCACTCTCGCCGAACATCAGCACGTTCCGTCAGGGATCGCGGCGGTGATGGTCGCCACCGTGCCGCTGTTCACGCTATGTTTCAGCCGCTTTTTCGGCATCGCCACCCGTAAACTGGAGTGGCTGGGCATTGCCATTGGCCTGGCAGGTATCGTCATGCTCAACAGCGGTGGCAACCTGAACGGCAACCCCTGGGGCGCGCTGCTGATCCTGATTGGTTCGCTAAGCTGGGCGTTCGGCTCGGTTTACGGGTCGCGGATTGAGCTGCCGACCGGCATGATGGCGGGAGCTATCGAGATGCTCGCCGCCGGGATCGTCCTGCTGGTCTCGTCATGGCTGACCGGTGAGACGTTAACCCATGTCCCCTCGTGGTCCGGGATCGCCGCCCTGGCCTACCTGGCTATCTTTGGCTCGCTAATCGCCATCAACGCCTACATGTTTTTGATCCGCAACGTCACCCCGGCGGTAGCCACCAGCTATGCCTATGTTAACCCGGTGGTGGCCGTCTTGCTCGGCACCGGGTTTGGCGGTGAAAGCCTGTCGCTCATTGAATGGCTGGCGCTGGCAGTGATTATTTTCGCCGTAGTGCTGGTGACGCTGGGAAAATATCTCTTCCCCGCCCGCAGCGAAGCTACTCCTTGCAAGGCGGCGAAGTAAACGCCAGCTCGCGGATCCCCTGCGTATCGATCTGCGCGTCGTGCCCGGCGCCGCAGATCCACTCTTCCAGACGCTCGGTGAGCGCCTCATCATTTAGTTTCAACCGGCCGCGCAGGGCGCATTCCCAGATGATAAGCACCCGCCAGCCCTGCTCAGCCAGCTGTTGCCGGTCGCGGGCGTCACGCGCCACGTTGCCAGCGATTTTATCCAGCCAGAAAGCCGTCCGGGTGGCCGGCACCTTAAACAGATAACAGTCATGGTGATGCCAGAAACAGCCGTGAGTAAAGATAACGCAGCGGTAGTCGGGTAAGGCGAAATCGGGGCGTCCTGGCAGCGCGCGATCCTGGGCGACAAAGGTGAATCCCGCCCCGGTCAGCAGCGCCGCTATCCGCTTTTCAATCGCCGTATCGCGCGTGGCGATAGCCCGCATATTTTTACTGCGCGTGGCTTTATCGTGAACATCCGCCATCGTTATCATCCGCTTCGCGACGCGCCACCGCCTGGGCGATACGTGGCGCCAGGAGCTTCGCCACCGCGGCGAAGACCGGAACCACCACCGAGTTGCCGAACTGACGATAGGCCTGGGTATCCGACACTGGAATGCGGAACCGTGAACCCTGGGGCGATTCAAAGCCCATCAGCCGGGCGCATTCGCGCGGCGTCAACCGGCGAGGCCGCCGCTGTTGGTTCTGTGGATCGTCAAAATGCTGCTCGCCCAACGGCCGGTCCCAGCCGCGGTCGACGAGAATTTCGGCACCGTCTTTATAGTAGCGGGCAGAGAGTGTTCGAGCCACGCTGTGGGGATTACCGGGGTCTACCAGGCCATAACCAAAGCCATTACCCCGCGCCTGATGCTTGCGGGCATAACGATAGAGATATTTCCACAACACCGGCGTAAGGATAAATTTGGCATCCACCGTCGGCTCCAGCAGCTCGCCAAACGTCGGCCGCACCGCCGGATAGAGCGCAGCGATATCGCGCAGCGTAAATCCTTCATGCAGCTGCAGGTCGCGGCGGAAACCCACCAGCACGATGCGCTCCCGGTGCTGTGGTAAGAAATGGCGCCCGTCGATGACCTTAGGGTCATCCGGCCCGGTATGCCCGGCATCGGCCACCTCATACCCCAGCTCATCCAGCGTCTGCATGATGATGCGGAAGGTGCGCCCCTGATCGTGGCTTTTGAGGTTTTTGACATTCTCCAGCACAAAAATCGCCGGCTGACGCGCGGCGATAATTCTCACGACATCAAAAAATAGCGTCCCCTGGGTTTCGCAGGCAAAGCCGTGCGCGCGCCCCATGGCATTTTTTTTGGAGACGCCGGCGAGTGAGAAAGGCTGGCAGGGAAAGCCGGCCAGTAAGACATCATGCTGAGGAATCGTCTCGCGGATATGCTGCGCCGCTTCTTCATCGCTGACATCGGGGCGGTGGCTGAGCGTGACATCGCGGATATCTTCATTAAAACGATGCTGTTGCGGATCACAGTACCAGTTGGCCTTGTAGGTACGCACCGCGTGCTTGTTCCACTCGCTGGTAAAGACGCACTGCCCGCCGATGGCTTCAAAACCGTTGCGGATCCCGCCGATACCGGCAAACAAATCGACAAAGCGGAACGCATAATGCGGGTGATGAGCTGGCGGCGCCGGCAGCAGCGTCGCCAGATGGGCGATCTCCTGCGGACGCAAACGCCCCGCCGCGCGGGAGAGCGCCGCCACGCGCTTGAGGATCGCCGCGCTCCAGTGCTGTTCGCCGACGCTTACCAGTTCGGCGACCAGCGTTTTCACATCATAGATCGTCATCAGCTGACGCAGCAGCGCCTGAGCCTCTTCCCCGGCCTGCTCAGCCAGCGGCAACGACCTGTTTTCCTTAATTAACTTTTGCGGCATATCCTCAACCAGCGCGGACGATTTTTGCAGAGAGTACCATAAATCACCGGTCGGTTGACGCCTGCGGTGCAAAGCGGCGTAAAACCGCTTCATCCAGCGCCAGCGGCTCCCCCTGCAGCTCCGCGCTAAGCTTGGCCATAAATTCGACGAGGAAGCGGGCATTGTGCTGCGCCATCTCTTTTCCTCTGGCCGTCTGCATGGTCTCCGGCAGGCGCAGGAGTTTGCACTGGAAATGATCGAGGGCATATTGGCGGTCATCCAGCGCCCGCCGGTCAGCAAATGGATCTTCAGCATCAAACAAGATGGTATTCAGGGCGCCGGCGACGGCGAAGACGCGCGCCAGACCAATCGCCCCCAGCGACTCAAGACGGTCGGCATCCTGGACGATTTTCGCCTCCAGCGTGCGCGGCGGGATCGCCGCGCTGAAGCTGTGCGCCTCAATGGCATGGCTGACCGCCGCGTAACGCTCCGCGGGAAAATCGGCAAATGACGACTGTAGAATAGCGAGGGTTTTCTCAGCGGCCATCATCGAGGAACGGCTTCGCTCCGGATGATTCTTCGGCAAGCTGACGATGTCATGAAAATAGCAGGCCGTGAGGAGTACCAGTCGGTCGACCTCCTCCCCGGCGGCCAGCTGGGTAGCCGTGGCCCAGACGCGACGAAAATGGGACAGATCGTGTGCGGCATCATCCTGCGCGTGGTGCGTCAGTATCCAGTGCTCATATCGTTGCTGCCAGTCAACCAGGTTCATAGGCTTTCCTTTATGTGAAGGTCAGCCTCGAGCATAGCAACTTTACCGCTGATGATCCCGCTCGCCGCGAGACGGCCGGGTATACCAGACAACCGCCCCGAGGATCGCGCCAATGCCCGCAAGGACTAACATCCCCAACAGCGCGCCAGGCCATTTTCCCGCCGTGGTTCCCAAATCGCCCTCCACGCTGGTGCCGGGAACGCTGTGAATTTTTCCGACCACCCACCAGTAACGCACGATGACCCAGACACAATATCCGCAAAAAGCATACAACGCCCATAACGCGAGCTTCCCTCCGGGGCTACGTTTTGCCTGCTCTTCCATCTCATTCCTCTCCGTGACACAACACACTACCGCCACTCAAAACGTGACAAGCATCACATTATACCGCCAACCTGCGCAGCAGGCAGCAGTTTCATCCCCATCTTCTGCGTCAACCTGCGACTTATGCTGCCGGTGAGCGGGCGCTGGAGTGTTTTATTTATTCTTCTCCCCATGCGAAAAGTTTATTCCGGCGCGGGAGGTCGCTTAATGTATTGATTATTTTTCCCAGCCTAAAAGCAATTTTCGTGATGAATGATGCCTTGATGTTAATTCATACAACCCATTTCATTGAGTTAACAAAATCTATCAAATGACACCATATCCTATTGCTATATAACAAAATAATACCTCACTCAAAATCATCCATAAAAAATATAAAGAACCAAATGGAAATAAATTGAAATATTTTACATTATTTATTTACATATTTTATTTTAAATAAAAATGAACTTAGTCGTTAGTATCTGATAGTCATTCCGGAGGGATTGTCATAATTCATAGAAATTATTATTAAAAGGGAATATATAATGAAAAGAAAAGTACTGGCACTCATGGTACCGGCATTATTAATGGCCAATGCCGTTAATGCCGCGGAAATCTATAACAACAACGGCAACAAACTGGACCTTTACGGAAAAGTCGACGGCCTGCACTACTTCTCTGACGACACTTCAGAGGATGGCGATCAGACCTATGCTCGCTTTGGTATAAAAGGCGAAACGCAGATCGCTTCCGAGTTAACCGGCTACGGTCAGTGGGAATACAACATTCAGGCAAATACCACTGAAAAAGAAGGCGCAAACTCCTGGACCCGTCTGGCCTTCGCTGGTCTGAAGTTTGCCGACTACGGCTCACTGGATTACGGTCGTAACTACGGCGTGGTGTACGACATTGAATCCTGGACCGATATGCTGCCGGAATTCGGCGGCGATACCTACACCCAGACCGACGTCTACATGACCGGCCGTACCAACGGCGTGGCAACCTACCGTAACAGCGACTTCTTCGGCCTCGTCGATGGTCTGCATTTCGCCCTGCAGTATCAGGGTAATAATGAAAACGCCGGTTCTGGCGAAGGCACTAATAACGGCGGCAAACGTAAACTGGCGCGGGAAAATGGCGACGGTTTCGGTATCTCCAGCTACTACGATCTCGATATGGGCATCAGCTTCGGTGCGGCCTATTCGTCTTCTGACCGTACCCATAACCAGCTGGCAGAGGCTCGTAGCAGCCAGCGCTACGCCAATGGCGATAAAGCCGACGCCTGGACCGTCGGCGCGAAATATGACGCCAACAACATCTATCTGGCCGCCATGTATGCTGAAACCCGCAACATGACCTTCTACGGCAACGATAGTTTTGGTGGGATTGCCAACAAAACGCAGAACTTCGAAGTGGTCGCGCAGTATCAGTTTGACGACTTTAATTTACCGCTGCGTCCGTCTGTCGCCTATCTGCAGTCGAAGGGTAAAGATCTCTACACCTATTCTCGCTACGGCGACAAGGATCTGGTCAAGTATGTCGACGTGGGCATGACCTACTACTTCAACAAAAATATGTCCACCTATGTGGATTACAAAATCAACCTGCTGGATGAAGATGACCGCTTCTACAAAAACAGCGGTATCGCGACCGATGACATCGTCGCCCTCGGCCTGGTCTATCAGTTCTGATCCCCGTCAAAGCCCGCGTTCAGCGGGCTTTTTTATGTTCCCGCTCCGTTGAGATCACTCTTTTCGACATTGCCGCTTTCCAGGCGTACCTTCCCTCTTTATGATGCGTTTAAGCTCGTTCGGGCAAAAAGCGGCGATAAGGTCCTAAAAGGATAAAGCGCGCTACCGCGTCTCTACGCTGAAACCAGGACGATGATGATGGCGATACCCCAGCGCAGGCGTTATACCTGAAGCTAACGGTATGATTGAAGGGGAATGGTCATTAAGAGAAAAGTGGCGGAGAGAGGGGGATTTGAACCCCCGGTAGAGTTGCCCCTACTCCGGTTTTCGAGACCGGTCCGTTCAGCCGCTCCGGCATCTCTCCGCTGTTGTGGTTGCTATAATGCCAGGATCTTTGGCATTTTAATAGCTCCCGTTTCGGTAATCGTGTTCAAGTGACGACTTTGCGAGCAATATGATGTTTAAATGGCCCTGGAAAGCAGATGATGAGTCCGGCAACGCAGAGATGCCCTGGGAGCAAGCGCTTGCCATTCCGGTTTTAGCCCATCTTTCTCCCACTGAGCAGCGCAAGCTTACTCAGTTGGCTGCCCGTTTCTTACAGCAAAAACGTCTGGTGGCGCTGCAGGGGCTGGAGCTCACCCCGCTGCATCAGGCACGCATTGCCCTGCTCTTTTGTCTGCCAGTGCTTGAGCTGGGAATAGAGTGGCTGGACGGTTTCCATGAAGTGCTGATCTACCCAGCCCCGTTCGTCGTGGATGATGAATGGGAAGATGATATTGGTCTGGTCCATAACCAGCGGGTGGTGCAATCGGGACAAAGCTGGCAGCAGGGGCCTGTAGTGCTGAACTGGCTGGATATTCAGGACTCCTTTGATGCGTCAGGCTTTAACCTCGTGGTGCACGAGGTGGCGCATAAGCTGGATGCGAGGAATGGCGATCGGGCCAGCGGCGTGCCGCTTATCCCATTACGCGAGGTTGCCGGCTGGGAGCACGATCTCCACGCGGCAATGAACAATATTCAGGATGAGATAGACCTGGTGGGGGAAAGCGCCGCCAGCATTGACGCCTATGCCGCCAGCGACCCCGCGGAGTGCTTTGCCGTCCTCTCGGAATATTTTTTCAGCGCGCCCGAGTTGTTCGCGCCCCGCTTCCCCGCCCTGTGGCAGCGTTTTTGCCACTTCTACCAGCAGGATCCGCTGCAGCGGATACGTGAGAATGGCCTGCAGGATGAAGACAATCGGCGCATTGTTCACTAAAACAACGCCTTGAGCTAAATTTAGCCAGTTGAATCAGCAGGTTAATTTTAGTGTTGACACAAAAATGCGGGGCCAGTAGTATGCGCCTCGTTCACACGATTCCTCTGTAGTTCAGTCGGTAGAACGGCGGACTGTTAATCCGTATGTCACTGGTTCGAGTCCAGTCAGAGGAGCCAAATTTAAAAAAGCCTGCTTTCGAGCAGGCTTTTTGCTTTTCAATTTCCATGCCTCTTCACGAATCTTTATACGATGTAGATTCAACAAGTTAGCGTGAAAAATTTTCCTGATGCATTTTCATTCCTTCCTCCGCATCAGGCAATATTCTGGGTCATTTCAGTTCGATTTTACGGTGATCTATGTCTTTTGCGACACCAAACTCCGCAGTTTCAAGCCTACCGAAAAACCTTTTAAGTTTACTCAGCGGGACTGAGTTTCGCGCAGGCCGATGCAATGCGCCGCCCGGCTTCAGCTACCGTGGCACTGTCTGTGGCAATCGATAATCGAAAATAGGGCGACAAGCCGTATGCGCTGCCGCCAACGCCGGACACACCGCTTTCCAGCAGATAATCCAGCACGTCAGCTTCGTTTTCGATTTTCGCCCCGTCTGGCCGGTAACGTCCGATTAATCCGGCGCAGCGGCAAAAGACAAAGAAACCGCCCTGCGGCACCCGCAACTCCAGCCCGTCAATATTCGCCAGAATGTCGGTTATCACATCGCGCCGTTGCTGATAAGCCGCCACCTGTGGCGCAATAAAATCCAGCCCGCCGTTAAAGGCTGCCAGCGCAGCCGCCTGACTCACCGAACTGGCACCGGAACTGATTTGCGACTGCACCACGGTCATGGCGGCAATAAGCGCTTGTGGCCCGGCACCGAAACCAATCCGCCAGCCGGTCATCGCATAAGTTTTGGATACGCCGCCCACCAGCAGACTGCGCCCCTGTAAATCAGCGGCCACGTTGAGCAGATTCTGGTGTTCACAGCCATCAAACAGAATGTGCTCATATAAGTCATCAAGCATGACCAGCACCTGCGGATGTCCGCGCAGGACGGCGGCCAGCGCCTGCAATTCCGCGGCGGAATATACCGCGCCACTCGGATTACCTGGATGATTGAGCACCAGCCAGCGGGTGCGCGGCGTAATACTGGCGGCCAGCTGTTCCGGCGTCAGTTTGTAGCCCTGCTCCAGATGACATTCAACCAAAACCGGTGTGCCACCGTTAAAACGCACGCTGTCCGGAAATGTCGGCCAGTACGGAACCGGCACAATCACTTCGTCGCCATCATTGAGCGTAGCGGCAAAGGCATTGAAAATGACCTGCTTGGCACCGTTGGCAATCATAATGTCGGCAACAGCGAATGGCAGCCGGTTTTCCCGCTGCAATTTCTGTCGCACCGCCTCACGCAGCGCTGGAATGCCCGGCGTCGGCGTGTATTTGGTTTCACCACCCGCAATCGCCTCGTATGCCGCCTGTTTAATGTGAGCGGGCGTATCAAAATCCGGCTCACCGGTGGTGAGATCCAAAATATCCACCCCAGCTTTTTTCAGGTCATTGGTGCGCTGTTTCGCCGCTGCATTGGCGGAAAGTGACACGCGCTGAACGCGGTCTGACAAAGAAATCGTCATCGTAATGTTCCAACGCTAAAGTTAAGACTGGCGGTTAAAGTCAGGCTCAGGCAGACCAAGGTTTTCACGCAGCGTGCTGAATTCATATTCTTCACGGAATAACCCGCGACGGCGCAATTCGGGGATCACCAGCTCAACAAACAGCGAAAGCTGTTCCGGCATCACCGCAGGCATGATGTTGAAACCGTCTGCCCCGCCTTCTTCAAGCCAGTGCTGGAAATCATCGGCGATAACGTCCGCCGTACCGACCAGTACGCGGTGCCCACGCGAACCGGCAGCAATCGCGGCCAGTTCACGCAGGGTCAGATTTTCGCGATACGCCAGATCGGTCAGCAGTTTCACTCGGCTCTGATTACCTTCACCAGCAGGCACATCCGGCACCGGTCCATCGAGCGGAAACGCACTCAGATCCATATTAAAACGGGTGGAAAGCTGGCGGATGCCGTTATCAATATCCACCAGCGAATTCAGTTCACGCCAGGTTTCATGGGCTTCTTCCAGCGTGCGGCCCACGATGGGCATTACGCCTGGCAAAATCAGCACATGATCTGGATTACGTCCAGCCTCAATCACCTGCTGTTTCTGCGCACGGTAAAACGTTTGCGCTTCTTCCAGCGTGGCGGCCGCAGTAAACACGACTTCAGCCGTGGCCGCCGCCAGTTTCTGGCCGTCAGCAGAAGAACCGGCTTCAATAATGACCGGACGCCCCTGCGGCGAACGAGTGATATTCAGCGGACCCTGTACCTGAAAATACTTGCCCTGATGATTCACCGGCTGGATTTTCTCGTTCACGAAATACTGGCCGCTGGCCTTGTCCGGCTGCACCGCCCCCTCCTGCCAGCCTTCCCACAGTTTGAATGTCGCCTCGAGAAACTCATGCGCCACGGCATAACGTTCGGCATGCGTGGGCATATCGTCGCGGCTGAAATTGCGCGCCACGTCAGTGGAAAACGACGTTACCACGTTCCACGCCGCGCGGCCGTGGCTGATGTGATCAAGAGAAGAAAAGCTGCGTGCCAGATTAAACGGATCGCTGAATGTCGTTGAAGCCGTGGCGGCCAGCCCGATATGGCGTGTTTGCACTGCCAGCGCCGACAGCAAGGTCAGCGGCTCAAGCCGCGCCATGGTGGACGGCAACCGGTAGACGCTGGTCGCCAGAGCATCGCCGACGAAGAACATATCGAACTTGCCCTCTTCGGCTTTTTTGGCGATCCCCGTCAGCCAGTCGATGTCGGTCGGCGAACCAAGGTTTTCAGTTAAGCGCCAGCCACTGACGTGATGCCCGAGCGGCTGTACAAACAGGCCAAGACGCAATTGACGTGTGTTTTTTGCAGAAGATGAATCAGAGGTCATGGCGTTATCCCTGTGAATAATAGTGAGTTTCGGTTTTCCGCAGGGCTTTTTCGATATTTTCCGCTGCTATTGAAAACGGTAAACGGGCGGCATTTTCGGCGGAGAATTTTACTTCGCGGGCAATGGCCGCGATGATCGCCTCCCGGTCACCATTCAGTGGCGGCAATGACAGTGGCGCGTCATATTCACGTAACAACGACAGCAACTGCACCTCGGGCTGGCCGTCATCGCTTTCCAACAGGGACTGCACCAGCAACCCGAAACCCACTTTCTCGCCGTGCAGCCAGTCATGCAATTCCGGCTGATGGGTGAAACGGTTATGGATCGCGTGCGCCACGCCCGGCGCAGGGGTTTCATCGCGCATGCTGTTAGCCATACCTGCCACCGCGATATTGGCGTCGATAACTTTCATCAGCGCCGGTGTGACTTCATGGCGGGCGTTGTCCTGCACCGCCTGAGCGCCGTATTGTTCAAAGACGTCCACCGCCAGTTTTGCCGCCTGAACTTTCAGGTTCAGCGCCAGACTGTCGTCGCTTTTCTGTTTATACGGGCGGAATTCGTACCATTTCGCCAGCGCATCCACGATGCCCGCTTTGAGATAACGCACATCGTTTTGCGCAATCACATTCGTGTCGACCAGCAGCATCAGCGGCATACGCGACAACGGCTGGCTGCGCACATGCCCGCCGAGCTCATTATAAATAATGCTGACCGGCGACCAGGCGGCACAGGTCGCGGCAACGGTCGGTATGGTCACCAGCCCGACGTGGGACAGCAGATTCGCCACCGCTTTGGCACAATCAAGCACCCGCCCACCGCCAATGCCCAGTACCAGCGTGGCGTTTTGTTCCCGCACGCTGTTCAGATGGGTTTCGATAGCCGCATCGGTACATTCCGTGGTGAGAAAATTGACCTGCCAGCGAATACCGGCTGCCTCCAGGCTGGTTTCCAGTTGCGGATTCACCGCCCGCCACGCTTTCGGGCTGGTGATGATCGCGACATCGGAGGAATGAACGGCAAGTAGCTCACCGGTGCGTGAAAGCAGGCCGGGCTGATGGTGATAGGTCTGCGGTGATTTTATGGCGAACACATCGATGCCCTGTATTTGTCGTCTGGTTAAAGAGAAACTCCCCGTAATTAAACAGGAATTTGATATGGGATATATTCAAGTGTTATTAAAAGCATCCTACGAGAATTGAAAAAATTAACAAAGTGCTAAGTGGGGATCCTTATTAACTTATTCTCAATAGCATAGATTGATTTTTGCTATAGCCTATAAACCCCTTGCATGCTGTGCTGGATCAAAGAAATGATAGTGTCAGACAGGGCTAATTTAACGCAATGAAAACAGACGCATCTGGCATCACCCCATACCTGATACGCCATTTCGATATCGTGTTTTTAATGACGATCTTAAAACAACGTTAATTATCCCTTATATAAGACGAGAGTATTATGTCCTCACATCCGATAGATTTTCTTTTACTTGGCAACAATTTTGGCACACCCGAAATGCGGGAAATCTGGTCAGAGCAAAATCGTCTGACACAGCAAATCAATGTCGAAGTTGCGCTGGCATTGGCCGAAGGTGAGCTGGGTGTGATTCCGCAACAGGCTGCGCTGAGCATTGCGGAGCTGGCCAATGCCAGCCAGCTGAATATTAAGGACATCGCCGCCTCCGGCGCGCAGATGAAACATTCTCTGATGCCGGTGCTCACCGCATTGCAACAGCAATGCGGTGACGCAGGGGAATACATTCATTACGGCGCAACCACGCAGGATATCATCGATACCGCCACCGTTTTACAGCTGGCACAAACTCTGAAAGTGATCGTCCGTGACAGCACCGCCGTGGCGAATGAGCTGAAAGCGCTGGCGCGTGAGCATCAGTACACGCTGATGACAGGCCGCACCCACGGTATGCAGGCGTTGCCCACCACGTTTGGCTTTAAAGTCGCCGTCTGGCTGGATGAGTTTATCCGTCATCTCGACCGTCTTGCCGCCATCACGCCGCGTCTGCTGACCGGTAATATCAGCGGCGCGATCAGTACCTACGCTGCGCTTGGCGAAGTGGGTCCGGAGGTAGAACGCCGCACACTGGCGCGCCTGAACCTCAGTACGCCGAATATCGGCTGGCAGGCTGCGCGTGACCGCTTTTCAGAATACGCCTCGGTGGCGGTGCTGATCAGCGGCACTCTGGGCAAAATAGGCAACGAACTTTACAACCTGATGCGCACCGAAATTAATGAAGTCGAGGAACCGTTCAGCAGCGGGAAAATCGGCTCCACTACCATGCCGCACAAACGCAATCCCGCAGCCCTCGAAGGTCTTGCCAGCCTGACACAGCCGCTGTTGCACAGCGCATCACTGATTTATCAGTCGATGCACGTAGAGCATGAACGTGATGCGATGAGCTGGCGCGCCGAGTGGATCGCCCTGCCGGAAATCTCGATTTATCTCTCTGCACAGCTGCAAAATGCTCAGTCGATTCTCTCCGGCCTGACGGTCAATAAAGCACGCATGCTTGCGAATTTGCAAATGCAGGACGGCCTGCTGCTGTCCGAAAAAGTGATGTTTGAGGTCGGTAAAAAACTCGGTAAACAAACCGCGCATCATCTGATTTATGAATGCGCCATGCAGGCGTTTGAAAAACGACACGCTTTTAAAACCGTTCTGCTTGCGCATCCGGTGTTGGCGGCCTGTATTACTGAACGGGATCTTGACCACTGGTTAGATCCGGCTCATTACACCGGCTGCGCCGCGCAAAAAGTCGATGACGTCATCCGCTTTGCCGAGCAGTCCGGTCATCTGACTTCTCCTGAGGGATCTGGGTTATGACACAACATTTCAGGCGGCTGACGCTGGATGATAAACACGATTATCTGACACTGATGCTGGCCGCCTACGCGCCAATCAAAGCGCTCGGGATTCAGTTTGATGCTGCCACCGCCGATCTGGTACGCGTGACACAACACCTCGACGATCATGCGGTGTTTGCGCTCTTTGATGACCAGCGGATGGCGGCTTCGGTTACCCTGCGCTTCCCGTGGGGCGCAATGCCGGGCCCTTTGGGCCTGCCGCATATTGGCTGGTTTGGCACGCATCCAGATTACGCCGGTCAGAGCCTCGGCAAAAAACTGTTGGGCTGGCTGGAAGACAACATTCTGATCCGCGAACTGAAAGCCCCGGCTTACTCACTCGGTACCGCCACCAGCCATCCGTGGCTGCGCGATATGTACCTAAAACTGGGTTTTCAGCCGGTCTTTGAAAGAGACCTCGGCAAAGGACATATCACGCTGTACCTGAAAAAAATTCTCGATGAAAAAAGCCACGCCCGCTGGCTGGAACGTCAGCCACCTACAGGAGTTTAAATGTTAGATATCACGCAGGAACATCAGCCACTGGCGGCGTTTATTCAGGATTTTCGCCACCACCTGCACCGCCATCCGGAGCTGTCCAACGACGAATTTAACACCACCGCCAGTATCCGGGCGGTACTGGAGAAGTATCAAATCCGCGTGATAGATTTGTCGCTCAAAACTGGTCTGGTGGCAGAAATTGGCGGCATCAATCCCGGCGAACTGGTGGTGCTACGTTCTGATATCGATGCCCTGCCGATTGAAGAAAAATCCGCTGTGGATTACACCTCGCAAAATCCCGGAGTGATGCACGCCTGCGGCCACGATTTCCACACCTCGGCGGCGCTTGGCGCGGCGATTTTGCTGAAAGCGCAGGAAGATTCGCTTTCCGGCACGGTGCGCATTCTGTTTCAGGCGGCGGAAGAAACCGGTCACGGTGCGCCGGCGCTGATTAGCACCGGCGCGCTCGATAACGCTGCCGTCATTTTCGGCATTCATAACGATCCCTCTTTGCCGGTTGGCGTTATCGGCAGCAAAGACGGCGCATTAACCGCCGGCGTGGATCGCTTTGCGATCGCTATCTCCGGTACCGGCAGCCACGCGGCGCGTCCACACGAAGGCAACGACCCGATTATTATCGCCGGACAGGTGATTTCCGCGCTGCAAACCCTGATCGCCCGCAACGTGCCGTCCGCACACAACGCAGTGGTTTCTATCACACAGGTTCACAGCGGGAGTACGTGGAACGTGATCCCGGATTCCGCCTGGCTGGAAGGCACCGTCCGCACCTTTAATCAGGACACACGGGAACTGATCGAACGCCGTTTGCGGCAGGTTCTTACGGGTATCGCTGCGGCATTTGATACCGACATCAGCCTCGACTGGCAGCCAGGCCCGCCGTCAGTGGTCAATACGGCTAAATGGGTGGATTTCGCGCTGGCGCACGGTGAAGGCTCCGGCTTTGAAGCCCGTCGCGTTGAAGCCAGCCCGATAGGGGAGGACTTCGCGTTCTATCAGCAAAAATTGCCCGGCGCATTCATCATGATCGGCTCCGGAGGCCCTTACGCGCTGCACCATCCACAATTTCGCGTTGACGATCGCGCCCTGTTTCCGACTGCACATTACCTGTCGCAACTGGCGGTACAAGCGCTGCGCACTCTCAGTGCGGAAATAAACAGCAAGGATAAAAGCGCATGAATCGACAAGCAGGCACCGACTTGCCAGGCATTGATTCTCATCGTTGACCCTTGACGAGCACTCGATTTCAGACGCCCTGCTGGTGCAACTGCATGCGCTCTGCGAGCGTGAACCTTTCGTTAATTTATTATCTTCGGTCGCTCAGGCCTGAAACGGGGAATACACCGATGACATTAACGCCATCGCTGGCGAAACTTATCGTCAGCTCGTCCCCTTCCCCCGCGGCTCATGAAGCAGCACGGGAAGGGTTACTGGATTTTTTGGCGGTTACCCTGCCGGTTTTACGCGGTGACTTCCCCGATGCAGGACTGAACAGTTTGCATCAGGTTTACCGCGCTGACGATCCGCCGACCCGCGCGTTGCTGCTCGGGTATGTCGGGCACGCGCTGGATTTTGACGATTTCCATCCCGATTTTCGCGGTCACCCCAGCGTGGTGATTTTGCCCGCGCTTCTGGCGCTGGTCTCACAAAGACCCGATTTCAATGGCGCACATTTTCTCGATGCGTACGTGACCGGAGTGGAAATGTCCGGACGCCTCGGGCTGGCCGTCGGTTCTCAGCATTACACCCTCGGTTTTCACAATACCGCTACGCTCGGCACGATTGCCGCCGCCGCTGCCTGCGCGCGGCTGGTGCATGCCACGGAACGGCAAACGGCAGTGATTCTGGGTATCGCGGCGACGCAGTCTGCGGGTTTACGTGCGCAGTTCGGCAGTGATGTCAAACCGTTGCACGCGGGCCTGGCGGCGCAGACCGCCGTCATTGCCACACAGCTCACGCTGGCAGGCTTTCACGGCCAGCCGGACAACGTGCTGGACAGCTTTTTATCGACTTATTGCGCCGGTCAGCAGCAGCCGGAAAAACTTATCTCAGGCTGGGGCGCGCCGTGGCGGATTATCTCGCCCGGTCTGGAATTCAAACCCTATCCGACCTGCGGAGGCACGCATAGCGCTGCCGATGCCGCACGAGCTCTCCGCCAGGAGTGGCTGCAAACGGGCAATAGCACGGATGTACTGATCGCAGCCATCGAACGCATTGAAGTGTCTTTTCCGCCGGGCGGTGATATTGCGGCGTCGGTGCGAAAACCCAACACCGGCGTTGAAGCCAGGTTCAGTCTGGAATACGTGATTGCGGCATGTTTGCTGCGCGGAGAACTACGCTTAGAGGATTTCTCATCGGCGCCGGTGGCGACAGATATTGCCGCGCTGGCAGAAAGTGTGGCGCGTTGCCCGGATTTCTCCGCACCGCCGGACGAGCTGAACCCGGCCGCGCGTTTTCATCAGGTGACGGTGTTTTTGCGTGACGGCTGCGTGCTGCAACAGCGCTTCACGCGGCAGCAAAGCCTGGCGCTCCCGTTTGATTTACCGGCAAAACTACGTGCCTGTTTGCCCGACTTCACAGACGCAAAGCGGATGGAGCTGGTGGCACTGAGCAGGCTGGAAAACCGCGACAGTCTGCCGCGGCTGGTTGATATGTTATTTGCGAAACAAATTAACGCAGCGTCATTATAAAACCGTCGACAGGAAATTACGGACACGGACGTTCTCCGTTTCATCGAGTACACTTTTCGTTGGCCCCGACGCCACAATCTTGCCACCCTCCATAAAGATGACGTTATCTGCCACTTCTCGTGCAAAGCCGATTTCGTGGGTGACAATCACCATCGTTATCCCGGAGTGCGCCAGCTTTTTGATCACCTGCAACACTTCGCCCACCAGTTCAGGATCCAGCGCGGAAGTGGGTTCATCGAACAACATCACTTCAGGATCCATCGCCAGCGCACGGGCAATGGCTACACGCTGCTGCTGCCCGCCGGAAAGCTGCTGCGGCCAGTCATCTTCACGACTGGCTAACCCAACCTGCCGGAGCAACGCGCGGGCTTTACTAAGTACCTGCTCACGGTTTTGCTTCTTCACCCGCAAAGGCGCATCGGTAATATTTTGCAAAACGGTGCGGTGCGGAAACAGGTTAAATTGCTGAAATACCATGCCGGTACGGCTGCGCTGCGCGGCGATTCTGCGGCTGCTCAGTTCATACAATGCCTGCCCTTTCTGCTGATAACCCACCAGTTCGCCACCGATACGGATCGTGCCGCCATCCAGTTTTTCAAGATGATTAATACAACGCAGCAAGGTGGATTTCCCTGAACCGGAAGGGCCGAGGATCACCGTGACCGAACCGGCCGGAATATCGAGGCTGATTTCATCCAGAATGGTATTACCGGAGAAACGCTTAGTGACTTTGCGAAATTCAATGGCTTCACCCATGGCTGGTTTCTCCTGCGCTGATACTGGGGGTACTGACCGCGCCGGATGCCGACGCTTTCCCGGCTTTGCGTTTTACCTTGCGGTGACTACTGCGGCTGAAATGTCGTTCAACGTAATACTGAATCACTGAAAGCAATGATGTCAGCAGCAGGTACCACAACGTGGCGACCAGCAGCAGCGGGATCACTTCATAGGTGCGCTGATAAATAATCTGCGCGGAGAACAGCACATCCTGTAGTGAAATCACCGAGACAACCGCTGTGGTTTTCAACTGACCGATCACTTCATTCCCTGCCGGAGGCAGAATGGCGCGCATCGCCTGTGGCAAAATGGTGTGGAGGAATATTTGTGCCGGGCGATAACCCAGAGCACGTGCAGCCTCGACTTGCCCGGTGCCGACGCTCTGGATCCCGGCGCGGATAATCTCTGCGGCATAGGCAGACTGATGCATGACTAATGCAATCACGGCAGCACTGAACGGGCTAATCAGTGAGTTCGCAGAAGCGCTCCAGATTTCACCAACCCACGGCAGCGAAATCGAAATAGTCGGGTAAAGCGCGGCAATGTTGTACCAGAGAAATAACTGAACCAGCATCGGCACCCCGCGGAAAAACCAGGTATACCCCCAGCTGACAGCGACCAGCACCGGATTGGATGACAGGCGCATCAGCGCCAGGATCGTGCCGCCTGCAAAGCCAAAAATCACGGAAATTGCGGTCAGTTGCAATGTCATCAGTACGCCCTGAATGATCGACGGACCGGTAAAGTTTTCGGCAATCACCGACCATTCAAAACGCGGATTGCTGAGCATGGAGTTCCCCATAGCCAGCAATATCAGCAATACGATCAGGGCGCTTATCCAGCGCCCGATATATTTTTTACCGATGATCCGCAGTTCTTCCGGCTGCTGATCGTGTGTTTCACTGCTCATCCGAAAATCTCTTCATTACGTTTTGACTCTTTGACTGCGCCAAAACCGATGGACCATTTATCGAGGATTTTCTGGTAAGTCCCGTCCTTGATCAGCGAGTTCAGGGATGCCTGCACCGCCTCTTCCAGCCCCGACTGTTTAGGGAACGCCACGGAGACAGGCGCATCATCAACATGAATAGTGCCGGTCAGCGTCAGCGGTTTGACCTGGCTAACCTGATAGGTCAGACCTTCATACGGGCCGAAGAACATCGGTACGCGACCGCTGACCACGGCCTGTACGCCTGAAGGGCGATCCGGGAATACGGCAATCTTGATCGGCGGCTTACCCGCATCAGTACAAATTTTGCTTGCAGCTTCAAGACGCCCAATCTGCGTAGTGCCCGCGCCGGCGCCCACTTCCTGCCCGCACACAGCCTCAAAAGAGGTAAATGGCGCAATATTGGCGTCTTTACGCGAGATGACCCCCAGGCGCGACGCATCGTAGTAACTGACGAAATCGACCTGCTCGAGACGTTTTTTGGTGGCGTTGATATTGGATAGTGCGACGTCATAGCGACCCGATTTCAACCCCGGAATAATATTGTCGAAACCGCCGGTATCCTGCCAGCGCACTTCCACACCGAGCCTTGCCGCCACGGCATTCATCACATCAATCTCACGCCCGGCGAGCGTTTTATTGTCTTCCTGGAAAAAAGTGGTTGGGGGCGTATTCGGATTGGTGCCTGCAACGATATATCCGCGTTTGGCGATATCCGGCGGAAGCTTACTTTTCAGCGCCTCATCAGCGGTGACATGAAAGGTGGTAGAGGACGGAACAACCTGCCCGGCAGCCCACGCAGAAGAGAGATTCCCGGCAATCAGCAAAGGAAGCAGTAATTTAGATAACGTCATAAAGAAGCCTTTTCCTGGTTAAAAACCTGTAAAAACCACAAAAGAGGTGTGGTAAAAGAGGCAAGGCCATCAGAGGGGTTTTATCATTGATAGTGCAACACCCGCCCTGCCTTAGACATGATTCTGCGGGCATATGCCTTTTACTGACAAATGAGAAAAAGAGATAAAGATTTCGAAAAAATGGGAAAGTCAGGGGCGGGCTGAAGAACGCTTTTCATTCAAACGCAAGGTCAGCACCGTGGGCTCGCAGCACTCGCTGGCTCAAAAGAATGTTAAACCACTCACTTTGAAATTCTGCGGTTTTAACCGTGCGCTCACGCCTGCTATGCGTCAGGTAAATCGCCTTGATACCAGATGCAAGTCATTAGTCTGGCGCACGGGTCCTGGTCAAACGCGCCTCATGGCTTCATCACGACGCGGCCAAGCGGTTTCGCTGTCTCAGCGAATTCGTGGGCCGCAGCAGCGTTAGCCAGGGGGAAGATACGGTCAATGACCACCTTGATACGCCCTGCTGCTACAGCCTGCAACAGGTCGTCCACACTGGCCCGCACTCCAGGCCTTGCCAAAAGGGGGCCCATGAAGACTCCCATGAGTGTCTGGTTAGACTGCATTGGCGACCACAAGTCGACAGTCAGATTCCCCCCGCCCGCATTACCGACGAAGACGAGACGTCCTTCCGGAGCGAGTGCAGAAAGTGAAGCAGACAACGTGGTCCCCACCGGATCGATGACGAGGTCCACACCGGTACCCTGGGTGAACTGTCGGACACGGTCAACGATGTTGTGCTCGGCACGATCCACGACATGATCGGCACCCAGTTCAAGCAACCGACACCTGCGCTGCGTTCCGCTTACCACGGCGATGACCGTTGCGCCTGCTTGTGAGGCAAGCTGAACGGCCGCGAGCCCCACGCCACCCGCCGCGGCCTGAATAAGGACGGTTTCTCCGTGTCGGAGCATGCCTCGGGTGAAAAGACAATGATGCGCGGTTGCAAAAGAAATCGGTACCACCGCCGCTTCAGGCATCTCCACGCCATCGGGGATAAGCCAGGTATGTTCCACAGGTACCGCCCAACGTTCCGCATGTGATCCCTGCTGGTGAAAAGCAGCGACTCTGTCCCCAACCTTACGGCTACGGACATTCGATCCGACGGCAACCACTGTGCCCGCGGCCGCGTAGCCCACGACCCATGAAGGAAGCGGCGGCGGAGTTGAACGGCGGTTGATCAGATCGCCTCCTTCAATGGAGATTGCCTCGACAGCAATCAGGATATCGTCAGGCCCGGTGACCGGATCGGGGATATCGACATATTTCAGGACGCCGGGAGCGCCTGCCACGTCATAAACCGCAGCTTTCATAAATTGTCCTCTGTCCCCTCCGTTAATCCGCACCCGTCTGTCTAACTCTCCCGATCCAGCATAGACCTCCACAGGCAGCGCAGGCTGCCCTATTGAATTTTTGACTGGCGGAAAGACTCATAACGCTTAGGGCAGCTTGGCAATGACCTTTATCTCAAACGTGAATCCGTAAAGCCAGGTCACGCCGATCCCGGTCAACGTAGGGTAAGGCGCCTCCCCCCAATATTCTGGCAGAATACTCCAGATAGCGTCGAGATTTGACTCGGGATCGACGACAAAGAGGGTAACGTCTACCACGTCACCAAACGTGCAGCCCGCCGCCGCGAGCACAGCATTAAGATTATTGAACGCCAGCCTGACCTGAGCTCGCAGATCGTGCTCAGGCGAGCCGTCCTCGCGGCTACCAACCTGCCCCGAAACGAACAAAAAACCATTGGATTTGATGGCCGGTGAATAGCGATTGCGCTCATAGAGCGTCTGCCGACCGAAGGGAAAAACGGCTTCGCGTGCTGTCATGTTTTGTACCTTTATCGTGGGGCGAAATAAGCCCGGTGAATATAAAGACACTTTACAGCGGCGAGATCGGGCGGATAAACAAGCGACTTTGTCCCTCATTGTTTGTAATATCCAAACAATCGGTGAAAAGAGAGGATAAGGAATGGATCGTTTCGATGCGATGCGCGCCTTTGCTCGCGTGGTAGAGGCAGGTAGCTTCACGAAGGCTGCCCAAACGCTTCATATGAGCAAAACCACGGTGACGCAACTCATTCAGCAGCTGGAAGCGCGCCTGCGCGTCAAATTGCTCCATCGCACTACCCGCAAACTCGGTGTGACTCCTGATGGCGCGGTCTACTACGAACGCGTCATCCGTCTGCTGGCGGACATGGAGGATGCTGAAAACAGCCTGCCCAGTGCGGCGATGACGCCCAGGGGACGGCTACGGGTGGATGTACCCAGTCCGCTGGCCCGCCTTATTCTGGTGCCGGCGCTACCGGCTTTCCACGCCCGCTACCCTGATATCCAGTTCGACATGGGTGTGAGCGACCGGGTGGTGGATCTGATCGGCGACAACGTGGATTGCGTTCTGCGCGGTGGTGAAATCACCGACCAGTCCCTAATCGCACGCCATGTCGGCGATTTGCAAATCGGCGTCTACGTCGCCCCCCGTTATGTGGAACGCCTTGGCGCCCCTGCGCACCCGCGAGAACTGCAAAACACCGACCATCGCATAGTAGGATTCGTGTCCTCACGCAGCCGTAAGATTGATCCTCTGGTTCTGCGCAGTGAGAGTGAACAGATTGAAATTACGGGCAATTATGTGCTTGCCGTAGATGACGGCAATGCTTACCTCGAAGCTGGATTAGCCGGGTTAGGCGTGATTGCGCTGCCAATCTATATGGCGGCAGCACATCAGGCTGTTGGCGCTTTGATTCCGTTATTTACACAATGGCGTATCAGCCCAATGCCCCTGCACCTGGCGTTTCTGCCGAACCGCCATGTCAACGGCAAACTGCGCGTTTTTATTGACTGGATCGTTGAATTGATGCAACAGCATGTCCCCATTACCAACAATAAGTAACGACATCCCAGCTCCCTGATTCGCTTATCAACGACGATGGATGATCATTCTGGTGGTATTGAAAAAAAGGGAACTCAGATCTAGCGTGTTAATTCACCAGGTCTGCTATGTACAATGTTCAATGTACAATTGAGAATTACGCCGAGTTATTTATCATCGATATCCATACCACGGGATTATTTGTTACGATTTTTCCCACCCCAATCACACATTAAATCCAGAATTGGCATTAATGACTCCCCTCGTTTTGAAAGGCTGTATTCAACTTTTGGGGGGATTTGCGGGTACTCCACTCTGTTGATTATTCCATCTTGTTCGAGTTCTTTCAGAGTATTACTAAGCGTTTTGAAAGAAATCGTACCGATACGACGTTTAAGCTCGTTGTAGCGCATTACGGGTTTATTTTCATTTAACCAGTACATAACTATCATTTTATATTTCCCGCTAATTAAGGAAAGCGTATAGCCAAAATCGGTTTCCTCAAGGTTAATACCCGTCTGCGAACAGGTCTCAGTCATCATTTACACTCTCCTTTTGGTAAGTATATAACCTAAATTTGCGTACTTCACAAACGACAGAGCCAATCATATACTCCTGAGTAACCCAATCGCAAGTCAACTCTGAATGAGGAAGTGATGAAAAAAACACTTATCGTTGTCGCTCATCCAAATATTGAAAAGTCAGTGGTTAACCAATGTTGGATAAATGAGTTAAAAAAACACCCTGAGCAGTTTACTGTTCATGAGCTTTATAAAGCATACCCAGACGGTAGGATCAATATCGAGGCTGAGCAAAGGCTCGTTGAGCATCATGAGTCGCTGGTTTTGCAATTTCCGGTTTACTGGTTCAACTGCCCTCCCCTGTTAAAACAATGGCTGGATGAAGTGTTTCTTTATGGATGGGCATACGGTTCTTCAGGCGATAAGCTGAAGAATAAAAAAATAGCGTTGGCAGTTACTGCCGGGATTGATCTTGCAGACTATACGGCCAATGGTCGTTATAAATTTACTATGGAAGAAGTACTTCGCCCATTTGAGATAACGATTAAATATGTAGGTGCTGAATATGTTTCGCACTTTGCCTTTTATGGTGCCGAACATAATCCCACCAGCGAAGTGATTAATGAAAGCGCAGTAGACTACATTAAGTACTTAGCTAAATTAAATTATAGCGAGTTAGCAATAATTAATTAATAGTAATGTAATAGACTGTTCTCATATACTTTCGCTTATGGCGGGTCCGATAAACAAATGCGGCATTGCTTGCCCGTTATGGCCTGGCAGGAGAAACCTTTGCCCTGGCGACTGAACGGAGAAGCCAGGGTTTTATCATTTCCAGTTGAACACTCAATCGGTATTGCCGTTAAATACAGCCTGACAGCGAGTGGCGCAAGTTAAGAGCGATTACCGCCCCTTAATTTGCGCCACTAAAATGGCTCAACCCGTAGCGCTGAGTCCGGCTAAACGACACTTACAAATTCCCCTGCACCGCTGCAGCGCTGATATTCACCGGCATGCCGGAGCGGCGCTGCAGGGTTTGCTCGGCCTGCGAAGGACTCACTCCCGGCCCCTGAGTAAACTCGCGCAGCGCCGAGGTCATCGGTAGCGGGACCTTTCGGTCGGATTCAAATTCCGCCCGGTTGCGCGACAGCGGCTCGTGCACCTCCAGCCAATGGCTGCCGTCCGGCTCCACGGTGTACTTCACCGGCTGATCGATTAGCTGGACGCGCGTCCCCACCGGTACGTTATCAAACAGGAATTTAATATCATCATTGCGCAGGCGAATGCATCCCTGGCTGACGCGCAGCCCAATGCCAAAGTTAGCGTTGGTGCCGTGGATGGCGTACAGCCTGCCGATGTAGATCGCATACAGCCCCATCGGATTATCAGGCCCGGGCGGCACCAGCGCCGGCAGGGTTTTGCCCTCTTTCGCATACTCGCGCCGGGTATTGGCGGTCGGAACCCAGGTCGGTCCCTCCTGCTTGCGCTCTACCGCCGTCACCCAGTTACGCGGGGTTTCGCGTCCGGCCTGGCCAATGCCGATTGGCAGCACTTCCACACTATTGCCCAGCGGCGGGTAATAATAGAGACGCATTTCGGCGACGTTGATGACGATCCCTTCGCGCACGGTGTCAGGCAGGATCAACTGTTGCGGAATAATCAGCGTCGAACCGGAGTGCGGCAAATAGACATCGACGCCGGGGTTGGCCTCCAGCATATTGCTCAACCCCTGGCCGTACTGGGCAGCAAAACTTTCCAGCGGTTGGGTGTTGTTCTCCGGCACGGCGATGGTAAATGCGCTGCCCACCAGACGACTTCCCTCCGGCGGCAGCGGATAACTGACGGCCAGCGCGCCGTGGCTGGCGAGCAGCATCAGCGCAGAACAAAGTAATTTCACACGCCGCATCGTCATTTTCCCTTCCTCAGTCGCGACTCTCGTGTGTGAATTATAGCGTTATTTCCTCGCCTCGATCCGCTGACCACGATGGCTTAAATCTGATAGTCGATAGCGGCCTCTTCCGGCTCCATCGCCTGACGCTTAATTTCATCCAGCGACAGTCCGGCATTGCACAGTTCGATAAAGCGCCAGACGTAGTTACGCTGGAGCTGGCCCCGCTTCAACCCCAGCCACACGGTATTGGCATCGAACAGATGACGAGTATCGAGACGCGTAAAGGTGTCCGCTTCCCTGGCATCTCCGGACTGCTCGGCAACCAGCCCGACGCCCAGCCCCAGCTCGACATAGGTCTTGATGACATCGGAATCCTGCGCGCTCAGCACGATATCCGGCATCAACCCCTTGCGGTTGAAGGCCTCATCGATTCGCGAACGGCCAGTGATCCCCTGGCGGTAGGTGATTAACGGCCAGCGGGCGATCGCCTCCAGCGTCAGAGGAGACACCTGCGTCAAAGGATGATCCTTCGGCACCAGCAGGCTGTGATGCCAGCGGAACCAGGGGAAAGCCGCCAGCGTCGGGTCGTTGCTCAGGCGCTCGCTGGCGATACCGATATCCGCCCCGCCGTTATGCAGCAGCGCTTCGATTTCCTGCGGGGTGCCCTGCACCAGCTCGACGCGAACATCTGAGAACAGCTCGCGGAAGGCTTTAATCACCGGCGGCAGGCTGTAGCGCGCCTGGGTGTGGGTGGTGGCGATGGTTAAGACACCGGAGGCATCATTGGTAAAGAGATCCGCCAGCCGCCGGACGTTGCTGGCTTCATTGAGGATGCGCTCGGCAATGGATAACAGCGCTTTACCCGGCTCGGTCATGCCTAACAGGCGCTTACCGCGACGGATAAAGATCTCAATCCCCAGCTCCTCTTCCAGTTCCCGGATATGGCGGCTGACGCCTGACTGCGAGGTATAGAGCATATTCGCGACTTCCGTCAGGTTGTAATCCTGACGGGCCGCCTCACGGATAATTTTCAGTTGCTGGAAGTTCACCCTTTCCTCCGGGCCAATGGACTTAACGTATCTGCTATTGTTAAAGTCTGTTGTCCCAGGTAACAAATAATAAAAACCAGCAACTTATTCCTTAAGAGAATATAGCCTAACTAACCAGCTGCAGTTCACGGTTCTCCAGCGACGGGCGGCTCACCAGAGACAGCAGGATCTCTTTCACCGCCTGCGCCTGCGGCGACAGACTGCCGCGTGCCGACATATTCAGCGACAGCGACAGGCTCATCGACGGCGTGCTAATCCGCGCCATCCAGCCGTTTGCCGCGCCGCACAGGGAGCGGGCAGCGGATTCCGGCAGGACCGTCGCCCCCATGCCGCTGGCGATAGCCGCGGTCAGAGTGGTAATGGATTCGATCTCGCCGATAATTTTCGCCGACAGACGACGCAGGGTGAACGCCTCGGTGACCCGCGCCCGTACCGCGCTGTAATCCCGCGGCAGGAACAGGTTCATCTCCGCCACCGCCGTGAGATCCACGCTCTGTCCCGGGCAGTCGCGGGTACCCACCAGGTAGAGATCCTCTTTCAGCAGCGGCTGGCTGACGATACCGGCCACTGGCGAACGCTCATACAGCACCGCCATATCCAGCTGACCCGCCAGCAGCTTGTCATTCAGCGCAGTGCCGCTGCTCTCCTGCAGATAGACCATCACCTCGGGCAACTCATTACGCACCGTCTGCAGCAACGGCATGGTAATGGCAGAAGCTGCCGTGCCCGGCGCCAGGCCAATCGAGACCTGACCACGCAGCGTCTGGCCGACGTTATTGACCGCCAGCTGCGCCTGCTCACACTGGCGCAGGATGGTTCGCGCATGGGTGTAGAGTATTTTACCGGCTTCCGTTGGCGTGACCCCTCGCTTGGTGCGTATCAGCAACTGCTGGTCCATTTCACCTTCCAGGGTCGCGACCTGCTGGCTCAGGGCCGGTTGTGCGATGTGCAAGACTTCAGCGGCCTGGGTCAGACTGCCGATATCGACGATTTTCACAAAATATTTCAGTCGTCTTAAGTTCATTTTGCCTCCTGTAAGGAACGCCAGCGTCAACGCTGGAAGTATGATGCAACTGGTTCTGCAATTTGCTTGCCAGCTTTTCAATTGCGCTGCCGCTGCCCGCCAGAGGCCGTGTTATAAGGGATAGTGATAACAATCCAGCTTTTATTTGCCCGGTAAGCAGATTGTGGTATGCCCCATTAGGGGTATTTTTGCACCGCAACGGTGCGTAATGGTGAAAAAAGCGGCGCCCAGCCAGGGGTTGTTGAAATTGTCAGCAGTTGAACGCAATTCTTTGAATCAGGCTTTGACAAGGCCGGATGGCATCGTTAATATGCGCCCCGTTCACACGATTCCTCTGTAGTTCAGTCGGTAGAACGGCGGACTGTTAATCCGTATGTCACTGGTTCGAGTCCAGTCAGAGGAGCCAAATTTAAAAAAGCCTGCTTTCGAGCAGGCTTTTTGCTTTTCGGTTTTCATGCGGCCTTACGCGGTTTACGGCGTCATTGCCGCGCGGCAAATCGGGCAACCTGTTCGGCGAGAAAATCAATTTCCTGCGGCGTGTTATAAAAAGCCAGCGAAGGCCGGACGGTACTCTCATAGCCCAAACGACGCAGGATCGGTTGCGCACAGTGATGCCCGGACCGCACAGCGATGCCAACCTGACTGAGATAGCGCCCCACGGCTTCATTTTCATGCCCCGCCAGCACAAAAGACAAGACGCTGGTTTTGTTCGCCGCGGTGCCGACCAGCGTCAGGCCCGGAATAGCCGACAGCTTCGCAATCCCATACTCCAGTAAGGCATGCTCATACTGCGCAATATTTTCAATCCCCAGTGAGGTCACATAGTCGATGGCCGCCCCCAGCCCGACGGCATCGGCAATATTGCCCGTTCCCGCTTCAAATTTATTCGGCGAAGGCTGATAGCGCGTCAGCTCAAAGGTCACGTCGGCAATCATGTTCCCGCCGCCCTGGTACGGGCGCGCCTCTTCCAGCACCTCCTGCTTGCCATAGACGACGCCGATCCCGGTAGGTCCAAAAATTTTATGCCCGGAGAAGACAAAGAAATCGGCATCCAGCGCCGTGACGTTGGTCGGAATATGTGAGATAGACTGCGCGCCGTCGATGGCGATACGTACGCCAAAACGATGGGCGATCTGCACCAGTTCCTGAACCGGCGTCACGGTCCCCAGGGCGTTGGAAACGTGAGTGGCGGACACAAAACGGGTTTTATCGTTGAATAACCGAATATACTCCTCGACAATCAGCTGTCCGTGCTCATCAACCGGCGCAACGCGGATCGTCGCGCCCGTCTCCTGCGCAATAAGTTGCCACGGCACAATGTTGGCGTGATGCTCAAGCTGCGTGAGGATAATTTCATCCCCAGGGCGTAGCAGCGGCTTCACGTAGCTGTGAGCGATAAGATTGAGTCCCTCCGTGGTGCCGCGCACAAAGATAATATTCTCCGGGCCGCGGGCGCCAATAAAACGCGATACTTTCTCTCGCGCGGCTTCATAAGCATCGGTGGAACGAGCGGCAAGCGTATGCGCCGCCCGATGAACGTTCGAGTTTTCGTGCAAATAATAATGGCTGATGCGATCGATAACCTGCTTCGGGCGCTGGGTCGTCGCGGCATTATCCAGCCACACCAGCGGATGCCCCTCCACCTGTTCGGCAAGGATCGGAAAATCTGCACGGATCCGCTCAACCGGGATCTGCCCAACCCGCGCCGCTGGCGCAGGCCGGGAGCCGAAAGCAGGCAATGTTGCAAACCCGCGAGGGGTGATATCCGCCCTGCCCTCCTGGCCCAGTGGCACCACCCGCGGCGCGTAGGCCGTCTCCACTCCGCGCGGACGGGCGGGCGTATCGCTCAGCAACCCTTGCAGATCCCGCGCGTCGGGCAGACCATAATCGCGTGCAGAGGGGGCGTCATCCGCCTCGCCGGGCCATCCGCCCGGCGCAAAGGGAAGCGTGAATAAATTACTCGTAGTCATAATATTCACCCACTTCAACATCTTCCAGCACAGCAATGGCATCATCGGCCAGGATCGCGGCGGAGCAATAAAGTGAGAGTAAATAAGAGGCCACGCCGTTATCATCGATCCCGCGGAAGCGCACCGACAGCCCGCGAGACTGCTCGTTTGGCAGCCCTTCCTGATAAAGCCCCAGCACGCCGCGTTTACTTTCCCCGGAGCGAATCAGCAGAATATTGGTTTTCCCGCCCTGGCTTTTTGGGTTCTTCAGTCCGTCGACAAAAAGTTTATCGGAAGGGATCAGCGGAATACCGCGCCACAGAATAAAAGTCCCGCCATGCAGGTTCACCGTGACCGGCGGCACACCGCGTCGCGTGGCTTCACGCTGAAAGGCGGCAATGGCCCGCGGATGGGCGAGGAAGAAGGAAGGCTCTTTCCACACTTTTGACAACAACTCATCCAGATCATCCGGCGTCGGGCGGCCGTTGCGGGTCTGAATGCGCTGCGAGTCATCAATATTTTTCAGCAGTCCATATTCATCATTATTAATAAGCTGGCTTTCCTGGCGTTCACGCAGGCTTTCGATCGCCAGCGCAATTTGCTCTGACGCCTGGTCATAGGGCGAACTGTAGAGATCGGCAATTTTGGTATCAACGTTAATAATGGTCGAGATCGAATCCAGCTGATATTCGCGCGGTGTGGTCTGATACTCAATATAGCCCTGTGGTATCTCTACGCGTGAAGGGTCCTGGCTGCATAATACGTCCAGCGGCGTCTCCCCCTCCACGACCTTGTTGACGCGATAAATGCCCGACTCCAGCCCTTTATAATCGAGAAAACGACTGACCCAGCGCGGAGTAATTGCCGCAAATTGCGGCGCCGTTTTGGTCACATTCGCTAACTGATACGCGGCTTCACGCCCCAGTGCATTAATGCTTTTTTGTTCTGCCATGATAAGTCCTTAGTGTTTGAAAGAGTGGAGCTGAAGGTTAGTACTGCGGTAAACGGGTATCGACATCCCGCGCCCAGGCGTTTAGGCCATCTTTTAAATTCATCACGCGCCCCTGATAACCTGCGCGCTGGAGTGCCCGAATGGCGAAAATACTGCGCTGCCCTATCTTGCACAGAAACACCGCATCGACCGTCGGATCGAATTCATCGATACGTCTGACTATCTGGCCCAGCGGCATCACTTTGGCCTGCGGAAATTTTGCGATCGCTCTTTCGTGGGGCTCACGAATGTCGATCAGTTGCAGGGGTTTTCCCTCCTCTATCCACGCATGAAGCTCAAGCGCCGTGACGCTTTCAATGGGTGCTTCTGACTCATCAGGTTTCAGCCCGCAAAACTCCTCATAGTCGATGAGCGCATGGATCGACGGATGCTCACCGCAGACCGGACAGCCGGGGTCCCTCTCCAGCCGCAGTTCACGTTGCTTCATCTGCCACACATCGAAGAGCAGCAGACGGCCGATCAGGCTCTCGCTGCCGCCGACGATAAGCTTGATGGCTTCCGCGGCCTGAATAGTGCCAATAATGCCCGGCAACACACCGACCACGCCGCCTTCCGCGCAGGAGGGCACCAGCCCCGGCGGCGGTGGCTCGGGATAAAGGCAGCGGTAGCAGGGCCCTTGCCCGGCATAAAAAACGCTGGCCTGCCCTTCAAACTGGAAGATGGAGCCGTAGACCAGCGGCTTACCCAGTAACACGCAGGCATCGTTGATCAGATACCGGGTGGGATAATTGTCCGTGCCGTCGACCACCAGGTCGTATTCGCGGATGATCTCGAGCGCGTTTTTACTACTCAGGGTGGTGTTATAGGTTTCCACCTGAATCTCGGGGTTAATTGCTTTAATCTTGTCTTTCGCCGAAGCGACTTTGGGGCGGTTAATATCTTTGGTGCTGTGAATAATCTGCCTTTGCAGGTTGGAGATATCGACAAAATCAAAGTCGACAATCCCCAGCTTACCAACCCCCGCCGCGGCCAGATAAAGCGCCACTGGCGCCCCCAACCCGCCGGTGCCAATAAGTAACACGCGGGCGGCCTTCAGACGCTTTTGCCCCTCAAGCCCGACTTCCGGCAGCAGCAAGTGGCGGCTGTAGCGGGCAATCTCAGCATGCGTCAGCGCCGACAGACGGTCGTCCGGGATAATGCTCGGTCTGCTCATATCGCCTTCCCGACGCCACCGGCAATGGCGGGAACCAGCAACACTTCCGCCCCATCGCTAACCGGCGTCTCCAGCCCACCGGTAGTTTTAATATTGTGCTCACCCACATACAGATTGATAAAGCTGCGCAACGCGCCTGCGTCGTCATACAGATGCGGCTGAATGTCCGGATATCGCGCCGCCAGCGCCGCGACCAGTTGCCCAACGGTGTGACCTTCGAGGGTCACCTTCCCCTGACCGTCGGTGAACGCGCGTAGCGCAGTGGGGATCAGTAATGTCGATGCCATAGTGATAATCTCTCCGTGTTTTGCTCTGGTTTCCGGCAACGTTGTGCCTGTTATTCACGTCATGAAACGATGTGCACTTCCTCCTGCAAAAAGCGCAGGCGGTCCTGCGTGAGCCGCCAGCTGGTCAGCGCCCCCGCCTGCCGCTGCGCGACCGCCACGATGATGTAGGCGTAAAACGGCAGGGCATGTTCACGGTCAAATTCCGATGGAATGGCCGGATGATCGGGGTGCGAATGGTAATAGCCGATGACATCCACACCTTCCGCCAGCGCAGCACGCTCCGCCCGCAAGGCGTCGTCGGCGGTGATAACAAAGCGGTGGTACTGCACTTCCGATTCCCGCGCGTTGACGATGGGGAAAATCGCCGTCACGCGGCCATCGCCCTGCGCAGATAAATGACCAAAAAGCGCACCACAGCATTCATTGGGATAGGTCTTTTCCCCTTCAGCGCCAATCTGCCTGGCGATTTCACGAGTCAATTCAATCATGGGTTTCATTCCAGAAAGGGTCGGTCAAATAGCGGGAGCCCACATCGCACAGCAGCGTGACCACCACCGAACCAGCCGGCAGCGTGCGGGCCAGCCGTGCGGCGGCGGCAACATTGGCGCCAGATGAAATACCGACAAAAATGCCGTCCCGCCGGGCGAGGCGTCGCGCACTCGCATAGGCCTCCTCGGTGGTGACGGAAATCACATCATCAAACAGGGTTTCGTCGAGAATGCCGGGTTTAATACTGCTGCCCATATGCTTAGTCCCTTCAATGCCATGGAATGGCGAAGCGGGCTGAACGGCGAGGGTTTTCACCCGCGGATCCTCAAACTTCAGCCGCCGGGCGGTGCCGACAAAACTGCCTGACGTGCCCATCCCGGCGACAAAATGGGTGACTTGCTTTCCGCTTTGCTCCCAGATCTCTTTCCCGGTGGTCGCGAAATGCGTTTGCGGATTAACGGGGTTGTTATACTGGTCGGGATAAAAATAGCGCTCCGGGTGTGCGGCGACCTGGGCCTGGACTTCAAGATAAGCGCCATCGGAACCTTCAAGCGGATCAGTCTCCACAATCGTGGCGCCATACTGACGAATTATTTTTTTACGCTCCGGGCTGGTATTCTGCGGGAGATACAGCCGAACGTGATACCCCAGCGCGGCGCCGATCATCGCGTAAGCAATTCCGGTATTACCGCTGGTCGCATCAATAATAGTTTTATCCGGCGTCAATAACCCCCGCGCAATTCCGTCCAGTACCATCGCTTTTGCCGCGCGGTCTTTCACCGAGCCGCTGGGATTCATAAATTCAGCTTTCGCCAGCAGCGTGACACCCGATAATTCTGCAGAAAAAGAGGGCAAGGCTATTAAAGGCGTCTCGCCAATCGTTTCAAGTAAATTCATGATAATGATCACGCTGCTATTTTAATGGTACGGGAACGATAGGTTTATTTATTCCTGTAATGATTAAATGCCGTCGCCGTCGCTGAAATGTCTCTGCTGTATTCGCGCCTGTTGAACATTACTGTCCGGTGGCACATCACGAGTTAGCCAGATATTTCCTCCGATGCTGGAGCGCGCCCCAATGGTAATTCTCCCGAGGATTGTCGCGCCGGCATAAATCACAACGTCATCTTCAATAATAGGGTGGCGAGGATAATTTTTTTGCAATTGTCCGTCCTCACCGACGAGGAAACGTTTGGCCCCCAGGGTGACGGCTTGATAAATACGTACTCGTTTGCCGACGATGGCAGTTTCACCAATGACCACGCCGGTTCCGTGATCGATAAAGAATCCGTCATCAATCTGCGCACCGGGATGAATATCGATTCCGGTCTGGCTATGCGCCTTTTCCGTGATGATGCGCGCCAGCAGCGGAAGGTCGAGCTGATGCAGCTCATGGGCCAGCCGATAGTGCATCACCGCATGAATTCCCGGGTAGCAGAGCAGCACATCATCCATGCTGCGCGCGGAGGGGTCACCCTGATAAGCGGCGAGGATATCACCGTCAAGACGCTGACGAATCACCGGTAAACGGTTGGCAAACTGCTGAACGCGTCTGACCGCCTCCTGCAACAGGACCTCATTTTCCGCCTGCTCATCCGACTGATAATAGAGTTCCAGAAGTGCTTCTTCGGTGAGCCTGTCCAGCGCGGTGCCCAGCAAATGGCCGACGTAATAATCTTCCCCCTCTTTGCGTAAGTCCACGTCGCCTAAGCGCATCGGATAAAGCACTTTTATCAATGTATCCGCGACGGAATTAACGCTTTCCCGGGAAGGTAAACTCCGTTTATTACGATAATTATTCTTCGCGTGCTCATCGCGCCACGCCTGGCGAACGCGACGCAATTCATTGACGACATTATTTAAATGCCAGTTATTTTCTCTTTTCGGCAAGAGATACAATTCACCCGCTTCCGGCATAATAATATCCTTCATAAAAGCACATCGATAAAATTCTTTTTGGCGTTACCTCACTTTTATGCATTACCCACATTAAAAACAAATAACCTTATTGACTTTAAATAGCTGAAAAGAATAAATAGTTAAAAATCAAGGTATTCTTCCCCCCTCACCTCGCTCAGTCGTGACATCGCGTCCCGCCTGGTCAAGCATTGTAGGCGTCAAACCCCAGTGAGATGGGGAAAAGCAGGTTCCTTGCAATAAGTAGAGCCAGAGGTTTGCTTTCAGAGCAACTCGCCCCATCTGCCACTGTTCGCCAGTCCAGGCCGCCAACATAAAAAAAGCCTGCTTTCCAGCAGGCTTTGTTTTATACAGCGGCAGAACACCTCTTCCGGAAGGCGAACCAGCCCCTTTCAGCGCTTACGCCCCGGCCCACCGGCCATGTTTGTTAGCGCAAGCTTTCTTCCTTGAGGTCTATCTCCCGCAGCACTTCATAAAAGGTCGTATCACTGATGTTATGGGCGCGCCGCAGCCGGAACAGCTCCTGACGCTGGGCGATAATGACCTCCCTTTGCATATACTTCTCCAGCCTGGCGCGCTTCGCCAGCTCCAGCCCGACGTCCTGCTCCTCGTCACTGTCGTTATAGTGCAGCCGCCGCTGGTACGTTTCCAGCAGCATATTGCCCGCATCGACCCGCAAAGCCTGCTCATTCGGATCGTCCACCGACTCGTCCAGCAGCGCATTCAGGCGGTTAATCGCCACTTCGGTCATCACCGCACCGATATTGTCCTTTCCGGTGTCATGGGGTAAATCATCGGCAAGATACTGGGTCATGTACGGCAGGCCAACAGCCGCCACGATGAGCGACATCAGGATCACCGCCATTGAGAGAAAGATCAGCAGTTCCCGCCCCGGAAACGGCGAGCCATCCGCCAGCAATACCGGTAGTGTCAGGATACCGGCAAGGGTGACGGAACCTTTTACCCCCGCCAGCGCCATGACGGCCATAATGCTGAATCGCGGACGAATAGTGATAGCCTTGCCCCGGCGCTTGCGGCGGAAAATCGTCAGGGTCATCGACAGCCATACCCAGGCAAAGCGCATCAGGCCAAGCGCCAGGGTGATGGCCACCGCGTACAGCAGCAGATACCAGGGAGACGAGACGCCGGCCTGACTGGCCACCGCAGGAAGCGTATTCAGCATGCGCGGCAGCTGCTCGCCCAGCATGAGAAAAATCATGCCATTGAGGGTGGTCTGCAGCATGGTCCACACCGCGCTGCTTTTCATACGCGTCGCCGGCAGTCGGGGACCCGACAGCTGCTCATAGTGCATCGCAATGCCGGCGGCCACCGCAGCAAGAATGCCTGAGACATGGAACGCCTCGGCCAGCAGGTAGGCGGCGAAGGGGATAAGCAGGCTTATCAGGATCTGAATTGCCGGCTCCTCGCGGGTGCGCCGCACGAGAAAGTTGTTGCATTTGCCGGTGACCCACACCACCACGAGGCCACTGAGGATCCCCCCAAACGCCATCAGGAAAAACTTCACCACTGCGTCTCCCGGAGAGAAGCTGCCGGTCAGCACCGCGGCGATGGCGAAGTTAAAGGCGACAAGGCCTGAAGCATCGTTTAACAGCGACTCCCCTTCGAGAATATGCGCCATCCTTGAGGGAAGCGGTGAGCTGGCTGTCATTGCCGATACCGCCACCGGATCGGTGGGTGACAGAATAGCCGCGAGGGCGAACCCCGCGGCCACGGTGATAGCCGGGATCAGCCAGTGTATAAACAGACCAATGCCGAGGATCGTCACCATCACCAGGCCTATCGCCAGCGACAGAATCGGCTTCATATCCCTGAAAAAGGCGTCTTTGGGGATCCGCCAGCCATCGAGGAAAAGCAGCGGCGGAATAAACAGCAGCAAAAAGATATGCGGATCGAAATCGACCTGAAATCCGCCGGCGGCCAGCGCAGCGCCTGCAGCGATCTGGATCAGCGGCAGCGGCACCTTAACGGGCAGAAGATGAGACACGAACACGGTCACGACGATGGCCATCATAAAGACCAACACAATAGTAATTAGCGACATTCGCCCCCTCCTCTGACGGCAATACTCATTCTGTACATCACGCTTTTATTCCTTTCCTTGCAGGTGTTGTTTCATCGCCGGTTTATTGCTTCAGACGCCGATAATAGAGGTCAGCAATCTCTGTATGATGGCGATGTTATTTAAACTACGGTGCGCCTCATGCCGAACCAGGGGTGACAATGTGTTTTATCGTACCGCCTTTGTCAATCCGCCATCGTCTGCAAATAATTGACAATCCGCGTCTGCGACAGCGCAATGCAGGTATCTCTGGCGCTCGTCTATCCCACCTGATGGTAATCACGGATCAATATATTTTTATATTATTAGTTCTTCTTATCGTATTTCGAATACGGATATTACCAGGCAACATAATAGAATTCGCAGAGTAATATTTCACTGCCGAAAACAACGGTTATCGCCGTACAGTGCCAGAACATGCTCATGCCAGGCCGCCTTCCTGACCCTGGTTTTCGACATCCCTCTCCTCCGCCACGCTGCGCTTGCCCCATCCCGGGTTTGGGCGTACCCTGACCAACAATTAAACCACACGGTCTAAATGATGAATCCCGATACCTCCGCCGTCCTGAAGCCCCGCCGCGGTCGTCCACCCAAGGTCGATCGCCAGTTTGACGATACGCGCCAGGCGCTGATTCGCTCAGGCCTTGAAGTGCTGACCGAAACGGGCTATCTCGCGGCAGGTATCGAGGCCGTTATCAGGAATATCGATGTGCCCAAGGGATCGTTTTATCACTGCTTTAAAAGCAAGGAGGCCTTTGGCCTGGCCGTGCTTAGCGCCTATGGCGACTTTTTTGCGCATAAATTAGATAAATTCCTGCTGGACGACGCCGTGCCGCCGCTGGAACGGATGGCGGCTTTTGTGCGTCATGCCGGCCAGGGGATGGAGAAATACCAGTTTCGCCGCGGTTGCCTGGTGGGCAACCTCCTGCAGGAAGCCCCTCTGTTACCCGACACCTTTCCCGGGCGATTAAAAGCGATTCTGACGGCATGGGAGTCGCGCGTGGCCCGCTGCCTGCACGAGGCGCAGGCTGCCGGAGCGATCGCCCGCGACGCCTCACCGGACGCGCTGGCCCAGGTCTTCTGGATCGGCTGGGAAGGCGCGGTGATGCGCGCCAGGCTGTGCCAGTCCGCCGCACCGCTTCACCAGTACTGGGAATTTTTTGCGCACAGTATGACAACAAAAACACCTGCACAGGACGGCGTTAGCGCCGATAACCCCCTTCCGACGAGGAATACTCTGTCATGAAAGCATTAGTTCTGGACCAGATCGACAACCGCACCGTCGCCGCCATCAAAGCGATCGACCTGCCCGCCCTTGCCGAAGGCGACGTTCGGGTCGCTATCGACTGGTCGAGTCTCAACTATAAAGATGCCCTGGCGATCACCGGCAAAGGCAAAATCATCCGTCAGTTCCCGATGGTGCCTGGTATCGATTTTGCGGGCCGGGTGAGTGAAAGCCGCGATCCGCGCTTTGCTCCCGGTCAGGACGTGATCCTGACCGGTTGGGGCGTAGGCGAAAACCACTGGGGTGGCCTGGCCACCGAAGCCTGCGTCAAAGGTGACTGGCTGGTTGCCCTGCCGGCGGCGCTCAGCGCGCGCCAGGCGATGATCATCGGCACCGCCGGCTTTACCGCGATGCTGTGCGTTGATGCCCTCGTCAATGCGGGCGTCACTCCGGAAAGCGGGGAAATCCTGGTTACCGGCGCCAGCGGCGGGGTCGGCAGCACCGCCGTGGTGTTGCTAAAAGCGCTGGGCTACCGGGTGACGGCGGTATCGGGCCGGGAATCGACGCACGATTATCTTCGCCAGCTGGGCGCCGATGCGATCCTGCCGCGCAGCGACTTCGCGGAGACCCGTCCGCTGGAGAAACAGCTGTGGGCGGGCGCGGTGGATACCGTAGGCGGCACGATGCTGGCCAAAGTGCTGGCGCAGACGCAATACCGCGGCTGCGTCGCCGCCTGCGGTCTGGCCGGGGGCTTCGATCTGCCGACCACCGTGATGCCGTTTATTCTGCGCAACGTGCGCCTGCAGGGGGTGGACTCGGTGATGGTGCCGACCGCTGAACGCAACGCCGTCTGGCAGCGTCTGGCCCAGCTTCTGCCGGAGAGCTACTACCAGCAGGCGGCCACCGAAATCACGCTGGAGCAGGCGCCAGCGTATGCCGCAGATTTCCTCAGCAACACGATTCACGGCCGGACGCTGGTCAATATCGGCCAGTAATCCTCTTCTCCCGGCGCCCGTGGTGCGCCGGACTTCGAGAGGATCAAGGCATATCATTTCCTTCCCCGCGGGATTATGATGACGCGAACCGATGCCTTTGCGAGTGGTAAAAAAGTAAATGGATGTCATAAGCATCATTATGGCGGCGGGTAAATCATCCGTTGACGTTGCACTGTATACGCTGTTGCCGATTATGGTGATCATGCTGATCATCATGAAATATCTGGAGGTCCGCGGCATCCTCGATGTGATTGTTCGCTGGGTTGCCCCGCTGCTGAAGCCCTTCGGCTTAACCGGGATGAGCGCCTTCGCCCTGATCCAGATTAACTTTGTCAGCTTCGCCGCCCCGCTTGCGACGCTGTCGATTATGGACAAACGCGGCGTCTCGGACCGGCAAATGACCGCCACGCTGGCCATGGTGTTCGCCATGGGGCAAGGCAACGTCTTTTATCCCCTCACCCCTTTTGGTCTGCACTGGCTGGCCTCGATCGTTATCTCGGTGGTCGGCGGGCTGTGCGCGGCCGCCGTCGCCTGGCACGTCACCGGACGGCGCTTATCGGTCGCCGAGAATCCCCGCGCGGAAGCGCTGCCCAACGCCGAGCAAAACAGCCAGGGCATACTGGCGGTGATCAACAGCGCCGGCTCCGACGCCATCCGCCTGGCGCTCGGCGCAGTCCCGATGCTGATCCTGTCGTTAACCATCGTCGGACTGCTGCAGGGCGCCGGGGCCATTGACCTGCTACAGCAGGCGCTGAAGCCGGTACTTGGCTGGCTGCATATCCCGCAGAACTTTGTGCTGCCGGCGCTGGTGAAGTGCGTCGCCGGGGGCACCGCCTACTTTGGCGTCATTTCTGAGCTGATCCAGCAGGGCAAAGTGACCGTCAGCCAGGTCAACGCCTCGGCCGGCCTGCTGATCCAGACCTTTGACCTCCCCGGTATCGGTATTTTTCTCGGCATCAGCTCACGGTTTGTCCGCCTGTTTCGCTTTGTCGTTCCCGCGGCGATCGTCGGCATCCTGCTGCGTACCGTTCTGCACCTGATCCTGTTTTAACGCCTCTGCTCTGGCCTGCGCTTTCAGGCAGGCCGCCACCGCCGCCTGCTCGCCGCAGGTGATATGCTCATCGACGCGCGCCAGCATCCACGGAAAGAAAGGATTGGAGGTGACGCGCATTAACGTCTCCAGCCCCACGCTCAGCGTTCCGGTTTCCCCACGCAGTGAAATGGTGCCCAGGCTGATGCCGTAGCGGTTCTTCTCGTCCGGCTCGCGACCATACAGCGAGTCGCTCAGGGGAAACGGCACCGCCACATGCGACAGAGAGTACATATCCGCCGGCCAGGCGAGATGCAACGGATAACGATGCTCATCCCGCTCCTGCGCCAGCGTGGTACGGGCGATGGTCTGCAGCGTGTGCGCCGTCGCGTTGGTCACCACCGTGGTGGTATAGGCCCGCGGCGCCGGGGGCAGCAGCGTATTGACTGCCGCATAGAGCGCGGGACGGAACAGGACCCGGAGATCCGCCGCCTGGTTAATGTCGAACACCACCAGCTCGCTGCCGTTATCCGGCAGGTAACGATACAGGGACTCCACCACCGCGCGGGTGCTGACCGTGGAATCCATCACCGACTGAAAGGTCAGGACCGGCGGCAGTGCTTTCAGCTCGCCCTGACGGGACGCGCGGATAATCTGCTGCTGCAGCGCCTGGCTCAATAACCAGGACTGTCTTGCCGCCTTGACCGGAAAGGAGTTGTACTTGAAGGGATTAAACTCAGGCGCCACGTTCAGCCAGGCCGCGCGGGCGAACGCCGGGAAGATGGACGGCAGCCCGGCGAGGCCAGCGAAACGGGCAAACGCGGTCACACCGATCATCGGCGACAGCAGGATAATCTGCTGCGGCTGGCGCAAGTGATTGTCTTCCAGGCTATCAAGAGCATACTTGAGCGCCAGCGCGCCGCCGTTAGAGTAACCGACCAGATGCAGCGGCACGTCCGCCCCGGCCAGGCGCGTCGCTTCGCGCACTGCCAGACGCGTCGCCGCCAGCCAGGTCTCCCAGTCCACCGCCGTTAACGCCCCCGGCGCGGTGCCGTGTCCCGGCAAACGCGGCACCACCGCCACATAACCCCGCTGCTGCCAGAGTTGCGCCAGATAGCGCACGCTGTAGGGCGAATCAGTCAGGCCATGGAGCAGCACCACGCTGCCGCGCGGCTTGCCCTGCGGCAACAGCACAAAAGAACGATTCCAGTCCTGCTTAAACTGCCCCGGCCAGACCCGGCTGTGACGATAAAAGCGGTTGACCGGGGTTTTATCTTCCTCCGGCAAAGCCTCTGTGACCTCGTGCTGGAGATCGGCGAAAATCGTCTTCTCCCGCGCCAGATACTGGGCAAAGGTCGCCTGGTCGATCTCTTCGGCCGACATCTCGTTGGCGCTCCAGGTATGCCAGCGATGCAGGGCCGGGCCACGCTGGGACTCATAGATCCGCCCGGCGAGAAAGACCACCAGCAGCACCAGTACCGCAATGATCCCTTTTTTTAGCAGTGAGCCAATCACGGCGCCCGACGTTCGCCAGTGGCGTAAAACATGCTTCATGACGCTCCCTCTTATATTTTTCGCGTAGCCGAACTCATCTGCCCTATTCCTGACAGGCTATTTTCACTGTCTGCTTCTCAGCATAGTCATCGGTTCCGGCAAATTAAACCCGGCAGATCATTCATGTTCGGTGAAAAAAAGCCTACCGATGAGATCAACGTTCGGTCGCGTATTTTTAAACACTGTATAAACCAAGGGGATAATCTTATTGTCAGACCTTGAGGAAACATGAATTATCGGCAGGGACGCGATCAGGACAGGAAGATATAGATGGAGTGGTGGGTAAAAAAAGTACGAAAAAATTCAATGACCAGCTCCTGCTGCGTCGTGCTGCAGAGCGGTGCGCTGGAGATGATTGCGGAAATTGAAGCTTGTCGCCTCCACCTGCAGGAAGGCGATAAACTCACTCCGCTGGCCAATGCTCGTTATTGTCTGAATAATAACCCGGCGCAGACGTTGAAGATCCTCAAAGCCACTCATTATAGCAGTGAGCGCTGGGCCAAACTCGGCGGATAAAGAGCACGTCCGGCCCTTAGCCAGTTATAGTCTCAGTATCTTCGCATCCAATATATAAATTCCCCTTCGTCCTTTTCACGCTGTGACATACTATCGGGAATGTCAGCAGACCTGAAACAAGGAGCGAATAATGAATCACAAGGCCGCCAGTCTGACCCCGGAACAAGCGCTTGCCGAGCTGGAAGCGCGCTATGAAGCCTCGGTCACGGCGTTACGCAAGGCCATCGGCGACTATATCGACCATAATACGCTCCCTGATACCGAAGCCCGTGCGGAAGGCCTTTTTGTCTACCCGCAGCTGTCGGTCTCCTGGGACGGCGCCGATCATAAAGCCCTCAAAACGCGCGCCTGGGGACGTTTCACCCATGCCGGTTGCTATACCACCACCATTACGAATCCGAAACTGTTCCGCCACTATTTGCTGGAACAGCTGACCCTGCTGTATCAGGACTATGGCGCGCATATCAGCGTCGAGCTGTCGCAGCATGAGATCCCCTATCCTTATGTGATAGATGGCTCCACCCTGACCCTCGACCGCTCGATGAGCGCTGGTCTGACGCGCTATTTTCCCACCACCGAGCTGTCACAGATTGGCGATGAGACCGCGGATGGCCTGTTCCACCCTACCGAGTTCTATCCGCTGTCGCACTTTGATGCCCGCCGCGTCGATTTTTCGCTGGCGCGTCTGCGTCACTACACCGGCACGCCGGCGGAACACTTCCAGCCCTACGTGCTGTTCACCAACTATACCCGCTATGTGGATGAGTTCGTCAGCTGGGGCTGCAGCCAGATCCTCGATCCCGACAGCCCCTATATCGCCCTCTCCTGCGCCGGCGGGATCTGGATCACCGCGGAAACGGAAGCGCCGGAACAGGCCATTTCCGATCTGGCGTGGAAGAAGCACCAGATGCCAGCCTGGCATCTGATCACCCACGACGGCAAAGGGATCACCCTGATTAACATTGGCGTCGGCCCGGCTAACGCCAAAACCATTTGTGACCATCTGGCGGTACTGCGCCCCGATGTCTGGCTGATGATTGGCCACTGCGGCGGCCTGCGTGAAAGCCAGGCTATCGGCGACTATGTGCTGGCCCACGCCTATCTGCGCGACGACCATGTGCTGGATGCGGTACTGCCGCCAGATATTCCGATCCCCAGCATTGCCGAAGTGCAGCGTGCGCTGTACGATGCCACCAAGCAGGTGAGCGGGATGCCCGGCGAGGAGGTGAAGCAGCGGCTGCGTACCGGAACGGTGGTCACCACCGACGACCGTAACTGGGAGCTGCGCTATTCTGCTTCGGCGCTGCGCTTTAATCTCAGCCGCGCGGTGGCTATCGATATGGAGAGCGCGACCATCGCCGCCCAGGGCTATCGCTTCCGCGTGCCTTACGGCACGCTACTCTGCGTCTCGGACAAGCCGCTGCACGGTGAAATCAAGCTACCGGGCCAGGCCAACCGTTTCTACGAGGGCGCTATCTCCGAGCATCTGCAGATAGGCATCCGGGCGATCGACCTGCTGCGCGCCGAGGGGGATCACATGCACTCGCGTAAGCTACGCACCTTCAACGAACCGCCGTTCCGTTAACCGGTGACACAGGGATAGAAAGGAAACACGCTGGCGTTCCCTGCAGGGGATCGTCAGTGCCGGGATGAGCGAAACGAACACGGCCCGGCGAGAACTTTGGATGTGCGTCCACAGGGAAGCGTGGCGCGCAGAAAAGCAAAAAGCCTGCTCGAAAGCAGGCTTCTTAAATTTGGCTCCTCTGACTGGACTCGAACCAGTGACATACGGATTAACAGTCCGCCGTTCTACCGACTGAACTACAGAGGAATCGTGTGAACGGGGCGCATATTATCGATGACGCCCGGCGCTGTCAAAGCCTGTTTTCAATAAAATGAATCGTTTGCCGAATTATTCTTCACTTTGCGCAAAAAATGGCGTTCATCCCCGCAAACGGCTCAGGTTTCCTCCGACGTGGCCTTCACGCGCGGGTACTTCCACAGCCAGCGACCGCTCACCATGCGGAAGTAAAACAGCACGCCGCGCACCGCCCAGTCGAGCACCATCCCCAACCACACGCCTATCACGCCCATCCCCAGCACGATACCCAGCGTATAGCCCGCCACCACCCGGCAGCCCCACATGCCCAGCATCGACACCCACATGGTATAGCGAACGTCGCGGGCCCCCTTAAACGCGCAGGGTAAGGTCCACGACAGCGACCAGATTGGCATAAACAGGGCGTTGAGCCACAGCAACTGCTTCACCACCTCTTTCACGTCGTCTTCATGGGTATAGAACGAGGCGATAAAGCCGGCGAACGGGGCGCTGCCCCAGGCGATCAGCGTCAGAATGATCGTCGACAGCCAAAATACGTGCCAGGCCTGGAATTCAGCCTGACCAATCTGCCCTTTTCCCAGCCGCTTACCGGTGATGATCGTCGAGGCGGAGCCGAGGGCGTTGCCCGGCAGGTTAATCAGCGAGGCCACTGAAAAAGCGATAAAGTTGCCGGCGATAACGTTGGTACCCATCCCGGCGACAAACATTTGGGTCAGCAGCTTGCCGCCATTGAACAGGACCGATTCGATACTGGCCGGGATGCCGATCCCCATCACCTCCCAGATAATGGCGAAGTTAAAGGGTTTGAAGTAGCCCTTCAGCGACAGCCGCAGCGCCGGATTGAGACCCACCATCAGCACCCAGATAGTGGCTATCGCGCCAATATAGCGGGCAATGGTCAGCCCAAGACCGGCGCCGACAAACCCCAGCCCCGGCCAGGAGAAGATGCCGTAGATGAGCACGCTGCTGATTAAGATGTTGAGGATATTCATCCCGCCATTGATCAGCAGCGGGATTTTGGTGGTTCCGGCGCCGCGCAGTGCACCGCTACCGATCAGCGCAATCGCCGCCGCCGGATAGCTCAGCGCCGTCAGCTCAAGATAGGTCAGGGCCAGGGCCTTGACCTGCGCAGTGGCGTCACCGGCGACAAAATCAATAATCTCCTGCCCAAAGGCATGGATCACTCCCGCCAGCAAAATGGAAAACAGCGTCATAATGGCCAGCGACTGACGCGCGGCCGCTCTCGCCCGCCGCCGATCGCGCTTGCCAAGGCTAAAAGCCACCACCACCGTGGTGCCAAGATCGATGGCGGCAAAGAACGACATGATCACCATGTTAAAGCTATCGGCCAGCCCCACCCCGGCCATGGCCTCTTTTCCCAGCCAGCTGACAAGGAAGGTGCTCAATACCCCCATCAACAGCACACAGGCATTTTCCAGCAGAATGGGGACAGCGAGAGGGCTGATTTCGCGCCAGTACAGCACACGATAACGCTGACGTTTTTTAAACCAGGATGTCCGTTCGACGGCCTGGCGTACGGCGGAGGTGACGTTCAAGAGAGACCTTAGTGAGAGATGTTGAAACAACATTTCAAATGATGATTGAGAAATGGATATCCTGCAAAGTATTTTTCCTGAATAATTGTCGGAAATGACAACAAATTGTTGATGGAAGCGGCAGTTGCGCCTGAACAGGCGAATTGATGTTTGACAAAAGATTTTTCGCCGCTAAGATACGACTCCACACGATTCCTCTGTAGTTCAGTCGGTAGAACGGCGGACTGTTAATCCGTATGTCACTGGTTCGAGTCCAGTCAGAGGAGCCAAATTCTTGTTTTCATGCATCTTCACGAATCTTTATACGATTTAGATTCAACAGGTTAGCGTGAAAAGTCTTCCTGATGAATTTTCATATTCCCCTCCGCATCGGGCAAGATTGGTGGTCTGATTTGGGGTCATTTCAGTTCGATTATGAAGTGACCACCATATGTCTCTGAACGACGCTAAAATCCGCAGCTTAAAACCTTCCGCTAAACCCTTCAAAGTTTCCGATCCTCATGGACTGTACCTTTTAGTCAATCCAGGCGGTTCACGTCTTTGGTATCTCAAATATCATATTAATGGTAAAGAATCTCGCCTCGGCTTAGGTGCCTATCCCGATGTTTCTCTGGCTTACGCTCGTCAGAGGCGCGTTGAGTGGATAAGGACTGATAGCTTTTTTGTGGAGATGGTACGTCAAATCAGCTACTGCTCCGAAAACGACAGTCCGTTATGCCCTTGCCGTTGTTCTGACTCATGCCGAGATATAGCATCATACCGGACCTCCCGACGTGCCACCACCTTTCATAATTTTGATATAAGTATGGTCATCCACTACGATCCCGTTGGAATTCATTGGGCCGCCCCCCTGGGTGACTGCGCCGTTTATCACCACCTCGCTGTTGATGTGAATGGTGTCGACCTCCACGACAAACTAAGTGATTTTGAGGCTAATATTGTCTGCCACCTGAATCACTATGGATTTGATGCTCCGGACATGCCAGCACCCAGTGGCAGGCTCGTGTTCTAACCAGCCGCCGCCCGGGTTCTGCGTCACGCAGCCGTCCACGGAATCCGAAGGCGGTGCAAACTGTCTGGAGTAAATGGAGGGCAGTACAAACGCAGTTTCGAGACTGCCGTCCATACTCAGAACCACCACCTGCTCATCCGGCGACGGAACACTATGTGCGGGCACCATTGCCGCGCAGCGTCAGCCAGTTAATCCAGTTAGTTTCATATACTGGCGGCCCACAGATTCGGTCACGTGTTTATTATTAACTACCGTAAACCAGCCGTATGCATTCGTGCCTCCAGCTCATCCAGAAATGGCGAACGCCCGAGACACCTCGGGCCGTAGCGACCCTCTACAAAAATGGGATACAGCATATGCACCTCGTCTCGTGCACAGGTCAACTCCACATAGAAAAGACGACGGCTTTGGTACAACCTCACTGGTGTCTCATTACGTCAAGTCAGGTTATCCAGACCCAAGCCGACCATGATGACCACGTCGTATTCACAACCTTTGGCTGAGTGGATCGGCAGCAAATTGAGGTGCTCAGGTGAACCGTCACTACCACACAGGCTCGTAATATCCAACGTCGCTAACGCGCCGCCTTCGGCAAGTACAGCAGTTTGCGATCCAGTTACTCACCCTGATCAGAAAGCGCCGGTTCAGTTGCCAGTAGGGAAACAACGAGACCGTTGCGCAACGACACGACAAAATCGCACGCAGGCTGCTGGTCGGCGCGAAGTGCCCAAAGCAGCCGAGTTAACTTCTGTCCCTCACGTCCGGCGCATACATCATCCGGCCTTGTCCGATGAAATGCCAGATACCACAAAGCAACGCAAAGCCAATTCTCTGGCAAGATCTCCAGCCCCGCTGATATGCATCAATAGCCTCGGTAACGGAAATTCCGGTGGTCCCGGTGTAGAGCCCTCACCTACATCCCTTCAAGCCCTCAACCATACCAAAGCATCATGGAACCAAGGTCGTCGACCGCCTGCGTACGTACCCACTTGCCGGTACCTCAGTGATCTGTACAGAAATATCCACCTTTTGTTGCTGCAAAACAGGCTCGAAAATATCAGCAAGCACATCCAGCAGCGTACCGCTGATCGCCCGCCGCTGCTCATCATCTCCGGCCTTTCCGGACACGGTCGAAACATTCAGGTGGATGAATTCCTGAGGTTCATTGCAGTCACCAATGAAGTAGTCGTCGTACCGAATAAGTCGTGTCTTGACCAAGTCCAGTCGCAATCCGGATACCTCGACGAGCGCCTGATGAAGCCGCTGGATCGCTTCCCTGGCATTAACGTTGTCATCTACTCCTGCGGAATATTCAAGATAAACATGTGGCATGTGCAGATCCTCTGGCTCAATCGAACACCGGCCGGCAATCGCCAGCCGGAGAATGTGCCTGTCAGCGGGTTGGAATAATGGGGAACTTGGGATGTTCCATGGGCATGTCGAGTGTCAATCCGAGCGGGTCAGTACGGTGGTTGGACGCTCCCGTATAGCGTGCAGAAACCGGCAGCCAGAGCGTCGAATACACCCAGCGCGGCGTGTTGGAACTGTTGGCCGGTGCTGCGTGGATGACGTTCATGTCGTGCACAGTTGCATCACCGGCCTTGAGTGAAATAGGTGGCGACATTTCGAACTCATCCAGTACCCACGGGTGCTCGTCGATCAAGGTCACGTCATCACGACGGTTGAAATATCTTCCCAGCATGCCCGCCCGATGACTACGACTGAGAAACTGCATGGTGCCCATCTCAGGCGTGAGATCCACCAACGCAATCCAGATGTTCAAGGCACCTTGCCGATCCAGAGGGTGATGGGGAAAGTCCTGGTGCCAGGGCGTATCTCCACCCGCCTCGGATTCCGGGTTCTTGGCGAACACATGGTCGGAATAAAAACGCACATCTTCCCCCACCAGTTGTGAGGCAATACTGGCCAGCCGGGGAGAGTGGCTGAGCGCCTTTATCTGCGGACAAGTGCTGGAGACTTCATCCCAGCGCGCATACCAGCGGTAGGCATTCTCAATCTGTTTGCCCGGGTCGTTACGGTCTACTGTGCGTGCGACTTCACCCATCCTTGTTCTGGCCTCATTCAGCAACATCTGCACTGTTTCAGCCGAAATAACGTTTTCCAGCTTCATCCATCCGTTAGCCCTAAAATCCAGAATTTGCTGGGAGTTCAGTTGGAAAGGTGTATAGCCTGGATTTGACTCATTTTTCATGACGGTTTGCATGTACAACCTCCATCGTTTTCGGGTTTTTTGAGCATTGCTTCACGTAGCCGATTTCACGGCCAATGGTTGCTTGCGCAGCAACACGAGCGTCAAAGCCCAGCCCACCGCCAACAGCAACGAGGACAGGACGATAACCTGGGCGAATCCGCGGCCAAACTGGGAGGCATCGGCCACGCTGATCAACAAGCTGAAAATTGCCACCCCGATCAGGCCGCCGACCTGGCGCGAGGCGTTAACTATTGCCGAAGCAACCCCGGACTTGTCACTGCTGACGTGGTTGACCGCTGTCGCAGTCAGCGTGGGAACGGTCAGAGATATACCGAAGCCGATAACAAACATCTGTACGGCAATGTCTGCGTAGGGTGCACCGTCTACAAATGGCCACAACGAAACCACGCCCAGCAATGCAATGGCAAGTCCCAACGCCAGCAGCCGTCGCTCGCGCAGCTTGGGTAACCACCTGGCCGCCAACTGATTACCGAAGAACAGGACACCCGTCATCGGTAGGAATGCCAGACCGGTGCTGATCACCGAGTAATGATTGACCTGCTGTAAAAAGATACTGAAGACGAATATCAGTCCGTAAAACACAAAATTCACGATGACCCCCAAGATCGAGGCCAGGCTGAACGCCGCATTGTTGAAGACCGAGAGAGGAACCATAGGACGCGCGGTGCGCGACTCGACCCAGATAAAACCAATCAGTCCGAGCACAAAACACAGTGAGTGGATAATCACTCGCAGGTCAACGCCCCCCTCCCGGCCCAATTCAATGACCGTGTAGGTCAGGTTGGCCAGGGTGAACAACGCCAGGATCTGCCCCCAGAGATCGAACCCTCCTTTATGATTGGGTGCAATACGGGGTGTATTGACCATGCATAGCACGATCCCAATTAGGCCGATGGGCAGGTTGATGAAAAAAATGCTGCGCCAGCCGAACACGCCGATCAGCAGCCCACCAACAACCGGCCCGGCAGCTAGCGCGATCCCGGCAACCCCAGCCCAGAGAGCAATAGCCTTGCTGCGTTCGGCGGGTACTTCATAGGCAATACGCACAAGGGCCAGAGACGTCGGTACCAACAGCGCAGCGCCAATGCCTTGCAGTGACCGAAAGCCGATCAGAATGGGTAATGTATGAGCCAGGCCACAGCCTAGCGAGGCCAGGGTGAACACTGCATATCCCCACAAAAACACCGTTTTGTGCCCAAAACGATCGCCTAATGCCCCACCGGTGAGCAGGAGCGAGGCGAAAAACAAGGTATAAGCGTTAACTATCCATTGCAATTGCAGCACGTCCGTGGCGAACTCGGCTTTGAATCTCTCCAGAGCCACATTGACTACGCTCACATCGAGCAACACCACCACGAAGCCCAGACAGGTGGCAAGAAGCGTCAATGTCTTGTTGTCGGAAGTATTCATTTTCAATTCCTTATTGGATGTTGAGCGCAGTGGGCAATGCGTCAAGTGCCGACTCAACTTGTGACTTGAAGGCAAGCGCCGTCGCTCGATCGACTTTCAGTGAGCTGAAGGCCAGCGCGGCATGCCACGTGCCGTTGAACTTGCCCAAGTGCAGGACGAATTCGTAGTTGCCGCCGGAGCGGTTGACCAGCGTGGAGAACTCAAGAACGCGCCCCCTGGGATGAGTCAAAAAGCGATCCAGCAACCCCGTGTTAGTGAAGGCCAGTGTCGGTCGCACCGTATCTTCTGCTACCGGCCTTTGGTTCGCGGGCTTGCCGGGTTTTGTGCCAAGCAGTGCCTTGTCCTGGGATACCACTCGCGCGTAGCGCTTAATACATCCGGGCAGGTCTAGCGGCTCGTCGCCAAATGTAGCTTCACGCACATCAATCATGCAGGCCTTGCTCAGTGGCTGACCGTGGCTGCCTGGATCACGCAGCGAATAAGCAGTGAACAAATCCACTGCCGGTACACTGGCATGCCGCAGATAGCTGTAAACCAGAACCCCCCCCCAGATAGTGTTGGCGGTGAAACCCGATGTCGCGCGTAAGTGATCGATGCGGTACGCGACATGTGCACTGACCTGCAACCTCACAAAGTCGGCATGGCTGGCTTTTCCCGTCTCTATCGGATACTCACGCCAATACCGCAGACGCAGGTGAAAGGCGCCCGGCTTCTGCTTATCTGAGTTCGACGGGCTCACGCCGAGATAACCGGCCAGGCTGTTAACCAGCCGGGCAGTGCTGTAGCCGTCTGAGATCGCGTGGTTACGCGTCAGGACAATGTGCGTCTGGTTCAGCTCAGGATCAGGAACGACCAGTGCGCGCCAGCACTCTTGATCGCCCAACACCCGATTCAATTCAAGCCTGAGCAATATGTCGGGTTGCAGCGGCGGTTGAGCCGCGCAGGGCGAAGAATGGACTTGCTCTTCAATCTGTACAAACCCGTATTGTTCACCCCCCACAGGAACGATCTTCTGTCGAAGAAAAGGATAGTCAGCGACCAACTGGCTAAACGCCTTCCTCGCCCGAAGGGCACTGACACAGCCTGGCACAGTCAGCAACGAAGTCACCTGGGTGTTACCGTTGCGGTGCAAAAAGTTCTGATGAAAACGTTGTTCAGTTTCATCCAGCAAACGATACGATTGCATGTCCAGCCTCCTGGCAGTGTCTATCGGTCAATGAACTGCATCATTCGCTGCTCATACCGCGCGCCGGCAACGGTCCACTGACCAAGCAGCGCCTCGATCGCATGCAATTGCTCGCCGGTGAGCTCGCAGCCATCGGAGGCAACGTTTTCTTCCAGGTACGCTACCCGCTTGGTGCCGGGGATCACCGCTAAATGCGGGCTGCGCGTCAGCAGCCAGGCCAGCGCGAGTTGCGCGGGCGTCATCCCCCAGGAGGCCGCGAGCGCTATGATCGACTCGGTCAGAAACGTATTGGCGGCAAAATTTTCTTCGCGAAAACGTGGATCCTGCTGACGGAAATCGTTGGCATCGTAGTGGCTTGCGCTGGCGGCTTTGCCAGTCAGAAAGCCCCGACCCAAGGGACAGAACGCCACATAGCCAATGCCCAGCCTTTCCAGAAGCGGCAAGATCTCTTGCTCAACATTGCGCTCCCACAACGAGTATTCACCCTGGATCACTGAAATTGGATGAGTGGTATGGGCTCGCTCAATGGTGCGTGCTCCCACTTCGCAAAGTCCCAGGTATTTCACCTTGCCTTGCTCGACAAAACGCGCCATCGCGCCCACCACCTCCTCAATGGGTATAGAGGGGTCAAGCCGATGCTGGTAAAGCACATCAATGTAGTCCGTCCCCAGCCGCTTCAACGATTCATCGACGACTTTCTGAAGATTGCTGACGGAGCTATCCACGCCAACGATCTGGTCGTCAACGATGCGGAAACCGAACTTGGTAGCGATCACTACCTCCTCACGCCGCCCGGCAAAAGCGCGCTGTAAAAGCCGTTCATTGGTGAACGGTCCATACGCCTCGGCCGAATCGAAGAAGTCCACTCCCAGTTCTATTGCCCGATGCAGGGTACGCACTGATTCGGTGTCATCCGTAGCGCCATACCACTGACTCATCCCCATACAGCCCAGGCCTATACGGCCAACTTGCAACCCCTGCGTGCCCAGCGTGATCTTGGAAACCATCGAATCGCCCTCTTGTGATACAGATCGTTCTACATGTTTTCCAAACTATCGACGCCACGTCAATATCTTTCATAAAAAAATTTACGTTATTTTTCGATTCTTCACATAACTCAATCGTAAAAAAAATTTGATTTAACCAGATAAATCAATGTGTTAAACGCAAATTAAAAATCATTTTCTGACGTTGGATAAAACCTCACCCTTGGATTCAGTCACTTCAAATAACTATTGACGCTTAAATTTCGATCCTATATAAGCCATAAAAGAGACATATCAGTCTCCCTCACCATTCCCTTCCACGAGATCGAGGACGAAAAGTATGGGAAAGTTGGACTCTTGGGTCGGTCATTGGCAGCACCGGGCGCCGACCTTCAAAGCGGAATGCGCCCAGGCGCTGGCGAGTTATCTGGAGAGGCTGGACAAACCCCTCAGGACACAGGAGAACGTGCTGGAGGACATCATTCATGTATGCAATAAGTCACTGTTATGGAAAGAAAATGGCTATTATGTCCACCACTGCAACGGCAGAATCACCCGCACTAACATTCCGGTCATGACCTATGACAGCTTCAGGGAAACCCTGATACGGGAAGGCCAGCAAAAAGGGGGAATACTCAGTTGCAGCCCGGTAGTGCGCTGGCTCAAGACCAGCGGTACTACCGGGCAGTCAAAGCGGATCCCCTATACGCTGCACTGGATCCGTCAGTATCGGGTCCCCGCCATCCAGGCGATGTGGGGATTCTTTGCCCATGACTACCCTGCCCTCCTCGCCAACCCATGGGCCACGCTGGATACCCAGACGGTACGTGACCCGAGCACCGAGTACGTTGAAGGACTGCCGTATCAGGCGATCAGCAACCGGAACCCCTTGGTAGGCAGTGGCGACTGGAATCCGCCCTGGTATGAGGCTCCCTGGTTCACACCATTCCTGGATGCCAGCCATGAACAGAAGATGTATGCACGACTGTTATGGACACTGGGCGAGGATGTAAGGTTGATCACTGCCATCAACCCCAGCACTCTGCTCTCACTACACCATTGCCTGCTGGAAAACCGTGAACAACTGCTACGCGACTTGCATAACGGTACGCTTGCCAGCGGTAGCATACGCGCAGCTAACCCTGCTGCCGCTCGCCGACTTGAGCCCATACTGGCTGCGGACAACGTTGTGCTGACGAATGTGTGGCCCGGACTGGAGCGCTACAGTTGCTGGACAACTGCATCGGCTAAGCTCTACAAACCCCAGTTGCAGCGAATTATGGGGCAGGCGAAAGTGCTGCCGTTCATGTCCTGCGGTACCGAAGGGGTAGTGACCCTGCCGGTGGATGATGATCAAGACAGCCAACCATTGGCAGTGAACCAGGCTTTCTTCGAGTTCATTCCCGTGTCCGTCGACATAGATGCTGTGGTCCGCGACCAGCTGCAGCCGGAAACCCTTGCACTGGACCAACTGAAGGAAGGGGACGAATACCATCTGGTTATGTGGCAGGGCAATGGCATGGTCCGGATGTACACCGGTGACATCTATCGCGTGCATGGTTACTACCGTGGCGTACCGCGTCTCAGCTTCAGTCGGCGTAACGGCGTGATGCACTCATTCACCGGCGAAAAAATTACCGAGACCCAATTGCACGAAGCAATACAGATGTGTGGCATCCCTAATGCCGGGCTGTATCTATGCGCCCCGATCTGGAAAGAGACACCTTACTATGCTGTCGCCATCGAGGCCGGAGGACTGCCCTGCGGTGAATCGGAGATGCTCAGCCAGCTGCTGGATAGTCATCTCCAGGCACTCAATATCGAGTATGAATCCAAACGCACCAGCAAGCGGCTGGGGCAAATAAGAGTCATCACTATCCCTGGTAACGCTATCTCCCTTGCCATCGAGAAGGAGAAAGCCGCCAGGAAAACACTTCAGATCAAGTACAAGCCTTTCCAACCCGACCTGTCCCTGCTGGGCATCCAACATTTCTGACTTTGAGAGGTACTCATGAATATGCATATGTTTCAGCACAACATTACTCGCGAGGTCCACTATCTGGCTCAGGCAAACCGCCGTATGGCTTTGCATGCCTGGCGGCCCATGCGGGTACAAGGCGCCATTCTGTATTTCCATGGGCTGCAAAGCCACGCGGGTTGGCTATGGTCAGTAGGTAATGCATTCGCCAACCTGGGGATCGCCTTCTATGCGCTGGATCGTGAAGGTTGCGGCATCAGCAGCGGCGAGAAACACGGGTTCCCGGATGTTCGTACGCTTCACGAGGATGCACGGGCTGCCATTGACCATATTCGCCGCGAAGTGCCTGACGATGTTCCGCTCTGCCTGTTCGGGCATTGCCTCGGTGGATCGGTACTTGCTGCCATTGCCAGTTGCTCCCACGGTCAGTTGCCCTACGACAATCTCGTCATCTGCTCAACCTGGCTGGGCAAAATGCATGACCGGCTCAGCGAACATGAGCGCGCGAGCATTGACCTGGACGACAGGCAAAGTCTGTGGGACGCCGGACTGAAGGCCGAGGATTTCACAGCCAATCCGCACCTGGCTGAGTTCATACGCAATGATGCGCTGGCCACCACTCACCTTCAGAATCGCGAACGCAAAAAACTGCTGGCACTGGAGAAGGTGTACCTGGCGGCCGATGCCCAACCGATAGACGCCCCCAGCCTGTTCATCTGCGCCGACAAAGATCCGCTTGTGGACGTGAGTTCCACTGTGCGTCATTTTCAGCGCCTGTGCATCAACGGCTCAACCCTGCTGGTCAACCAGGACAAGCATTACCTGTTCTTCACTCCGGCGATGGGCCTGGTCGTGCAGTTCACCGCAGATTTTGTCAAAGCCAACGGACACTATGCTTATGACGCTGCCTGAGATCTATCTCGTCCGCCAACCTATGACCACCCCGTTCACCCATGGCGCCCACCGACGACAAACCTCGGAAAGTGTTGTGCTGCGCTGGACACGTGGCGCTTTCACCGGAATCGGTGAGTGCGCTCCGCGTCGCTATGTGACCGCAGAAGATTGTGAATCCGTGCTGGCAGAACTGCGCAGTATTGATTTCGCGCGACTGGCGCAAGCCCTGGCCAGCGTTGACCCGATCGATCGTGGTCGTGCGCTCTATGAACAAGGCCTGCCATTCTTTCCCGACAAAGCCGTGGGTAACAATACACGTTGCCTGGTTGAGATGGCAGTGCTGGATACTCTGGCCCAGCAAGCTGAACTGCCTCTGTCCTCTTACCTGCTGCATATCACAGCGCCAGCCACGGCAACACGCCGTGTACTGCCTGCCCAGGCTAACATCACCCAAGTACTCGACCTGTCTCAATCGGTGCAGGTCTTCTTTCAGCAACGCAAACCCTTACGTTCGCTGAAGCTCAAGCTGGAGGCCGACCTCCATGCCAATCGCCAGCGTCTGGAAAGCCTCAGGGCATTGGCGCCAACCCTGGAGCTGTATGTCGACCCGAACATGAGCTGGTCAGCCGATCAACTTCACAACAGCGCCCGGCAGTTACGGGATTTAGACGTAGCGCTGTTCGAGGAACCTTTACCTCGGGGAAGCCTGGAGGATTACCGCCAGGCCCGCCGCAAACTAGGTATTGCGATCATGCTCGATGAATCTGTCATCTCACCTTCCAGCCTGGCGCTGGCCTGGAAACACCAGGCGCTGGATGCGGTGAACCTGCGCATCGCCAAATGTGGTGGGTTACTTGCTACGACAAAGATGATTGAGCAATGCCATCACTGGGGGCTGCCGGTTTATCTGGGCGTGCAGGTGGCCGAAGTGGGCCCGCTGATTGCCGCGCACCGCGCATTACTGACGGCCTACGACGGTTTTCTGGCGGTGGAAGCCGGCCAGCACGACCGTTTTTTTGATAGCGACCTGATGGAGCCAATGCCCGCTATTGATCGACAGCACAATGCTATTCCCCTGCCTGTTCCTGCGCGACCAGGCCTTGGCTGCCAGCTGACGCCACACATATTGCCCTTCCAACAGGCCACCGAGGCAGTCAAACACCTCAAAGAGCCACTCAACTCGGAGCGTGCACAATGAAGTATTTTTCCGATTTGCTTGTCGACCTGCTGATCAACCAAGGCATTGAGTATGTTTGCTTCAACCCGGGCGCCTCATTCCGCGGCATTCATGACTCGCTGGTACATCATCCGGCCCCCGAAGTTCCGACTATCCTGATGTGCTGCCACGAAGAAATCTCCGTGGCCATAGCACACGGGTATTACAAGGCCAGCGGCAAGCATATGGCGGTGCTGGTGCACGCCAACATCGGCTTGCAGCACGCAAGCATGGCCATCTTCAACGCCTGGTGCGATCGGGTTCCGCTGCTGGTACTGGGTGGCAACGGCCCCATTGACGCTGCGCTGCGCCGCCCCTGGATCGACTGGATCCATACATCACAGGGCATTGACAAATTGCTCTCCGGCTATACCAAATGGACGGACATGCCCATTTCCCAGGCCGCCACGTTGGAGTCGGTACAACGCGCGCTTAAACTTTGCGCCGCCGAGCCCCACGCGCCCTGCTACGTCGCCATCGACAGCGCGGTTCAGGAGGAGTCGCTGGCTGACGGGCTTTTACTACCAGCCGGCCCGGTGCGCCCAGAACGCCTGCCGGCCCTGGACGACCAGCAACTGTCCGAGCTGGTCGAGCACCTGATGGCAGCGCGACATCCGGTCATCGCCGTAGACTACGCTGCGCTGAATGACAAACAGGCAGACCTGTTACTGGAAGTGGCCACAACCGCAAGTGCTGCAGTTATCTCCCGTAACGGACGTTTCAACGTGCCCAACACCCATCCACTGGTGTTCCAGGACCATGACGCGCACCTCATGGGCGAGTGCGACTTTCTGTTAGCACTGGAAGTCCAGGACCTCTATGGTCTGCTTGCCCATTCCGGGCAGACGCCCCATGCCGGACTATATATTGCGACCCTGGATACCCATTCCCTGCTGATCAGCAGTTGGGTGGCTGATAGCCAGAAACTGGTGTGCGCTGACTTGTCGCTGCATGCCAACGTAGTGGCCTCCATCCCCCGCATCGCACAGGCCGTGCACGCAGTCGCGGAGATGCGTACCGCTACAGCACAGGCACAAGCAAGGGAACGCATCGAACGCATCGCAGCGCATAAACAGAAGCAGCGTCAGGCGTTACTGGCGCACGTTACACAACCCGCCGACGGCCTGACCATTGCTCAGGCACTGATCGCCATTCACGAAGCCATCGGGCACCTCCGCTGGGTACTAACCAATACCGGTAGCGTGACAATCGACACCCTGGTTCGCCAACTCTGGCCGATTGACCGCAGTGAAGCCTACATCGGCATGAGTGGCGGTGCCGGGCTTGGTTATGGTCTGGGTGCAGCCATCGGAGGCGCCCTTGCACACAAGGGCACCGGCAAGCTGTGCATTAACCTGCAATCGGATGGTGACTTACTCTATACCCCGAGCGCGCTCTGGACGCTGTCGGCCTACGACATCCCTCTACTGGTACTGGTCATCAACAATCGGCTGTATCTCAACTCCAAGCAGCATGCCGAACGCATTGCCGACCTGCGCCAGCGGTCAACAGATCTGTCCAACCTGGCCACCGGCTTCCATGACAACGAAGTAGACTTTGTTGCGCTGGCGAAAACCTTTGACCTCTATAGCCCCGGCAGTGCCGACACGCCAGCGGCCATTCAGGAAAAAATCATGGACTGCCTGACTTACATGGAAACCCACGGCAAGCCTGCCTTGCTTGAAATTAAGACGCTCTAGGAGCTTCCCCATATCGATCATTTTCGAATGCGAACGGGACGGCCAGCACTATATCACCTGTCCTTGCACTAACGAGCAGTATGCCCTCTATCCAGTCAACAGCATGTACCAACTGCTTCGGGAAACACCGGCGGGCCAGTATCCCGATGGTCCACTGGCATACCTGCGTGAACAAGGCGTGACACCGCAGAGGGTGGCGGACCTGTCCGGCTTTGACATGCTGCCTTGCCTGCAGCCCCCAGATCCAAGGCACGGGGTGGTGTGCGGCTTTGGCCTGACCCATCAAAGCAAAGTCGCGGTACCGCCGGAACACGACGAGCGGCCCGCGTTCTTTATCAAGGGCTTTGCCGACACCCTTAAACGCAGCGGTGACGTGCTATGCATGAGCCGCGGCGCGCTGTCGGCATGTGAAGAGGCTGAAGTGGTGGCTCTTTTTCTGGTGTCTGAGAACGGCCAGCCGGATTACCTCGGCTACACCTTCGGCAACGACCTGACCGATATCGCCCTGGCCAAATCCAAACGCAACTACCTGGCGTACGCCAAGCTACAGCCCAGTGCCATTTCCCACTTGCTTTATCGGCAACCCCTGCCCGAACTGGTGCAAGGCAGAACGTCCATTTATCGGGCGGGAAACTTGCACTGGGAACAGGAGTTTCGCACAGGACTTTCGTGTCTTTGCTATGACGTCGACGACTTGTTCAACACCTTGTGGCAACACCCGGCGCTGCGCCTACCAGGTACGCTGATCTACCTCTACCTGGGGGCAGATCGCAACAGCGCCGACGCCGGCATCCAGCTGTCCCACGGTGACACTGTGGTATGCGATTTCGAGAGCGGCCCCCGGCTGAGCAACCTTATAGAATGGGAGAACGTCCATGTATAAACGTATCGTGTTGCTGAAAAGCCCAGACACCGCAGCCTTGTCGGTATTGCTTCAGGAACTGCACGGTTTCCCCGGGCATGTTCCCGGCCTTGTGTCGGTGGAAGTCATTGCCGACAGTGGCCACCGTTCCCTTGGCTTTGACCAGGGTTTCATTCTGACCTTTATCGATGAATCAGTACTCCCCGACTGGCGAGAACACCCCTTACACGCCGCGTTTCGCCCAAGGTTACGTGCGTTGTCTCAAATGCTGATTTTCGATTACCCGCACACCACGACGTTGCTGCAGGAGGAAGGTCGCCATGCTAACGTTTGAGCACACCATCCAGGTGCTGGTAATCGGCGGCTCCTCTGGCATCGGTTTTGCCATCGCCAAACTGTTCCATCAACAGGGTGCCACTGTCACCCTGGCAGGCCGCAGTGCAGCACGCTTGCGCCAAGCCGCACAGGATATCGGCTCTGACATTACCATCGAGCCACTCGATGTCATGCAACCGGCAGAGCTGGAGCGCTTTTTCGCCCGGCCGACGCGCTGGCACCACATCATTGTCACGGCAGCCTCGCTGACGTTTGGACCACTGAAAACCGTCTCCCTGGAAGACGCCCGGCGCATCTTCGACAGCAAGTTCTGGGCGGCTTATCACATTGCCCGTCTCGCACAGTTTGACGAACGCGGCTCTCTGACACTGGTCTCTGGGCGGTTTGCCCAGCGCGCTGGACCTCAAACCGCCTTAATCAGCGCGGTCAACTCAGGTATAGAGGGTTTAGCCCGCGGACTGGCCAGCGAGCTGTCGCCGGTACGGGTCAACGTACTGTCCCCAGGTTTTGTTGACACGGGCATGCATCCCGAACCACTGGTACAAAAAATGAGCCAGCGAAGCCTTTTACTCCCCGTCAAGCGCATCGCCCAGCCTGAGGACATTGCTTCGGCTGCGCTTTTGCTCGCCATCAACCCAATGATCAGCGGGACAGTATTGGCCGTAGACGGCGGAGATTCGGTTACTTTCACGTAGTCTTGTAAAGTTCGAATGTAACTCCGACCTCACACTGATATAGACTGATCTGTATCAGTGTGCTATTATTGATAGGTACCTTTGGCATAGTTTTTGTATAAAGCGAAACACCTACCTTACACTGATATGTAAGATTTATATTAAAAGGTTACGGTTTTTAGCCCATCCCAACCTCTAACTTTGGAGTTCTTAAGTTGTCCGTATCGAAGAAACAACATGTTCTGGACACTGCGACTGCCTTATTTTCCCAATATGGTTTTCACCCCGTGGGTGTTGATTGGATCATCGAAGCGTCTGGTGTTGCCAGGATGACGATGTACCGTAATTTCCGTGGTAAGGAAGACTTAGTAAAAGCCGTACTGAGGCAGCGCTCTGACTACCTGACTGAGCAATTAAAGACACGACTTAAGGACAAGCCCAGCCTGGACGAGAAAATCATTGCAATATTCGATTGGCGCGGCCAATGGTTTTGTTCGACTACCTTCGCTGGTTGCCTGTTTGGTCGAGCAGTGGCTGAGTTTCCGGACCACTCAGACATCCGTGAGATTGCCCTCGATTACAAGCGCAAGCTGCACGGCCTGATACAGGACGAAATCGCCCAATACCATCTCCCCGAGACTGCTGCGACCCTCGCGAACTACATCATGATGCTGCTTGACGGGGCGACTGTGAATGCCCAGGCATTTGGCGAAAGTTACTTTGCCGGTGAGGCGTGTGATGCGGCGTTAATGCTGCTTCGATTCAATGCAGGCAAGCAGATTCGCTGAGAGAGGTTTCTACTCCCGTAGCCTGTCATTCCGTATCGCCAGAAAAGACACCAATTCGAGTGGATTTCAGTTATCGATCACCTTGTGGATCAAATTGCACCTGCTGCACTGCAAATTATTGAACACGATATTTGCCGAGCTACAGAAGGCTACGTCTATGCCATGGATACTCACTGTGCTACGTTGCAGGTTAAAAACCATATAACCGCATTCCCTTGCGGTTGTCTGGTTCCGCTCTCAGAGTTTGCCTATCAGATAAGAATGCGCTTTAGAGGCGGCGCTGGCCGGCCGCTTTGAAAATATAGCGCTTGTCGTTTTTCAGCGCTTTCAGCCAGGAAGCAAAGGAGCCACATTTAAAAAGCCTGCTTTCGAGCAGGCTTTTTGCTTTTTTGCGTCGCTGACGTTAACTCAGAATCGCATCCAGCCTGGCAAGCACTTCATTGACAACGGCGTCAGGTATGCGTTCCAGACGCTTGCCGTTCCGGGCCGCCATATCGATAGTTCCAGGCTGGTCGCAGCGAATAACGCCTGTTGTTTTGGTCCCCGCCTCTTCCAGTGAAACCGTGAAGCCTGCTGTACGTGCAAAGTTTCCGCCGCTGGTGACGGGAACCACGACCGGTAGCCGGGTCAGCTTGTTAAACGATGCCTTCGATACAATGAGGACCGGACGTTTTCCACTTTGCTCGTGGCCAGCAATCGGATCCAGTGAAACAAGCCAGATTTCCCCTCTGTCCATTTACAGAATCTCCTTGCCCACCGCAGGCGCATCAATCCATTCCCGATCCTCTTCGCTCATTTCGGCGTGCGGATCGCACTGCGCCAACAGTTCCTCAAGCGAATAATGGGGCCGTTTCTGCGGTTCAATAATCAGGCAGCCATTATCTATAGTCATACCCACTTCGCTGTCTGTCGACAGCTCCAGCGCTTTCAGCACGGCGGGAGGAACCGCCAGCATGATGGATCCGCCAACCTTTTTCAGGCGAGTTTTGTACATAGAGGACCTCCGAATATTATATTTTAATATAACATCCAGGGTGGATTGTGCACAATTACTCATCAGACTCATGTGATTTCCTTAGCGTAATAAACCGTCATCCATCGAACGACAGATCCGGCTGTTTTCAGCGGTGTGATGACCTGTAAAACGGCGACCATCCTGATACATCGGGCACTTCTCGTAGGTCAGGAAGCATTGTGTGCAGGCGAGAACTGATTTCGTTGTAAGAAGGCGATAATAGAAAACTAATTCTGGGGTTCAAAGGATTATGGCGAATCAGATAAATAAAATGCGGCGCTGCTTCCGTATCCGGGTTGCGCTGGAGGAACATCAGCGATAGCGCGAAGGCCAGATTTGCTCAGGCGCGATGCCCTTCCCTGCCGCCTCCCTACGCCCCGAGTATCCTCCGTGGACGCCCCCCAGCTCAGCCTGAAAAAGCCCCCGCCAGTAGGATGAATTCACTGCCGCTTGCGGGTGAGATAGCGTGGATTATCCACGCTATCTAACGTTATACCCGGAGGCACCATGAACCTCAGACAACAGCAACAGCAGGCGTTCGATCGCAGCGGAGAACCCCTTATCGTCGGCGACGTCAGCCATTGCCCGCTGCCACCCGAAACCCTCGCCGCACTGGGCCCCGATTCCCCTTATGTGGTGCAGGTATACGGCTCAGGCCTGACCGGCGAGGTTTACCGGCTGCGCATCGCTGGCAAGGAGTACAATTTAAAAAAACGACGCGCCGTCGCCGGCGTCGCCAACCTCAACGGCCAGCTGTCGTTTTTAAATGAAGTGCAGCGCCGGCAGGCGTTGCAGCGGCTGAAGGATAACCCGGTCACCGCCCCGCGCTTCACCCACATCGTTCCGACGCTGTATGCCGATTATCGCCTCGGCATCCTGCTCTCACCGTGGATCGATGGCGAGCTGATTCACCAGCTGACCCCGCCGCTGATCGCCCAGCTATTTACGACCCTGGAAGCCTGTGAGGAACAGGGGCTGATGGAGTGGGATCTCTGTCGTGGAAATCTGCTGGTGGACCATCAGGAGCAGCTGTGGCTGTTCGATTTTGGCTACATGTATCCCTTCGATCCGCTCAGGGAATTCAACAGCAACGGTCTGGCCGATCCGCTGTTCCACTTTGTCGAGCGCTTTGAGACCCGCTTCTTTTTTAGCTGGCTGATGACCCAGGTTCCCGGCGCGGAGCAGCAGCTGGCGCACTATCGCGATCTGAAGCGGCTGGCGCTCGAAAGCTACCGGCGCAAGCTCGCCTGGCTCCGCGCCCGACAGGCCGCCCCGCAGGTGCAGGCCCATTTTCAGCAGATAACGGCGCGCTGGGCGTCGGCGCTGGCGGACCCAGCCGCGCTGAGGCGGTTATTTGCTGTGGAGGCTTTCCGCTCCCACGTGCTGGATATCGAAGACGATCTGCATGGCCAGTCGTGTACCTTACTCACTCTGCAACGTATCGACTGGGTGATAGGCCAGCTGGAACAGCATTATCGCTTTATCGCCGACGAAGGCGGTCTGTTTTACGATAACGAAGGCAAATCACAGCAGGCGCTGCTCAGCAGCTATGCGCAGAAGAGGCAGCTGGCGCAGCGGTACCTGCAGAACGCCTCCACGCCAGGTTAGCGACGCTCGCGACCCTGCTTCTGCTTCGCCTGGTACATCAGCCGGTCAGCGGTGGCCACCAGCGCGTTGAGACTGGGATGGCTGGCGGGATCGTACTCGACGCAGCCCCAGGAGAACGCCAGCTGCCAGGGGTGAGCCGCCTGCTGGTTGAAACGGGCCACGTTGTGACTGAGCGTCTCCATCGCTGTCGCGGCATCGTGGCGACTGGTATTGGCGAACAGAATGATAAATTCGTCCCCACCCTGCCTGGCGAGGATATCGGACTCACGGAAGGCCGCTTTCATCAAATCGGCGATGGCGATCAGCGCGCGGTCGCCCTCTTCATGCCCCCAGGTATCATTGATGTGCTTGAAGCGGTCGAGGTCGACAAAGGCGAGGCTTACCGGCTCCTGGCGGCGCTGGGCCGTCAGCAGGGCATACTCCGCCAGGGTAAGGAATCCCCGGCGATTAAACAGTCCCGTCAGCTCATCAGAGGTTGCTGCATCCAGCACCTTGAACTCATCCTCCACGATCGCCGCCAGATCGCTTAAGATCTGCATTTCATGGGCGGAAAATGAACGCGGCTGGTGATCCATCAGACAGAACGATCCAACGGTCGCGCCATCCGGCAGTTGCACCGGATACCCGGCGTAAAAGCGGATATACGGCGCCGCAATGACCAGCGGGTTATCGTGAAAGCGCTCGTCCTGCTGCATGTCGTTGACGATAAGCGGGTCGGTTTGCAGGATGGTATGGGCGCAAAATGAAATATCTCTCGGCACCGTGTCCACATCGAGGCCGGCACAGGACTTGATATGCAGGAGATCTTCCCCCACCAGACTGATGGACGCCACCGGCAGGTTATACAGCGAACGGGCAAGCCTGGTCAGGCGATCGAAGCGTTCTTCTTTTCCGCTATTCAACAGCCCGGAAGAGCGTAGCGATTGCAGGCGACGCTGCTCGTCGGGATGAAGTCCGGCTAATTTCATTGTCTCTCTCTTGTCTCTTGCGCAGAATTCTGCCGGGTTTCCACAGAGAAACCCGGCGTTTTATCCTGCCAGGGGGAAATTGTCGTCAGGTATCCCATGAGTTAAGCAGATTTCCCCTGCTCGTCAACCAGCGCGCCCCGGCGACTGGCGACCAGGGCGCTGGCGGAATGCCATTAACGGCACTCTGCCCGGCAAAAGGGGAAGATCAGGCGCGGATAAACGCCAGCAGATCGGCGTTGATGGTATCGGCGTGAGAGGTGTGCATCCCGTGCGGGAAGCCAGGATAAATGATTAGCTGGCTGTTCGGCAGCAGTTTGTCCTGCAGAATGGCTGCATTTTTATAGGGAACCACCTGGTCGTCATCCCCCTGCATCACCAGCACCGGCAAGGTGATCGACTTAAGGTCTTCCGTCTGGTCAGTCTCTGAAAACGCCTTGATACCTTCATAATGGGCCTTGGCGCTGCCGATCATTCCCTGTCGCCACCAGTTCTGGATCGTCCCCTGCGACACTTCTGCCCCGTCACGATTGAAGCCATAGAACGGGCCAGAGGCGACGTCGAGATAGAACTGGGCGCGGTTCGCCGCCAGCGCTTTGCGGAAACCATCAAACACCTCGATCGGCGTACCGCCCGGATTCTGCTCGGTTTTCACCATCAGCGGCGGGACGGCGCTAATTAACACCGCTTTCGCCACCCGCCCCTGCGGCTGGCCGTAGCGGGCGACGTAGCGGGCAACCTGGCCGCCGCCAGTGGAGTGCCCGACGTGGACCGCATTGTGCAGATCCAGATGTTCCACCACCGCCGAAACGTCCGCCGCGTAATGGTCCATATCGTGCCCCTCGCTAACCTGATCGGAGCGGCCATGACCCCGACGGTCGATAGCGATGACCCGAAAACCTTCGGCAAGGAAAAACAACATCTGGTTATCCCAGTCGTCGGCGCTCAGGGGCCAGCCGTGATGAAAGACAATCGGCTGAGCTTCCTTTGGACCCCAGTCTTTGAAGTAAATGTTGACGCCGTCTTGGGTGGTGACAAATGCCATGTTACAGACTCCTCTTTCAGGATAACCAGCCTGCAGGCCCGTGCCTGGGCTGAACGCCGACGGCGGCCGGCAGGAGTGCCGACCGCACAGGAATGTGATGCCTGTAACAGTGTAGAAGAAATTTGTCACCACGCCGGGTGACTTACCCCGCTCGCTTCATTTGCCGCCGGACTCCGTTACGCCGCGCTCTCCTGCTGCCTGATACGCACGATCAGCGCGCCGAGCAGCGACAGGTCCAGCAGCACGGCGAAGGCGAAGCACACGCCGCTGCGCCCGGCCCCGGCGGTGTGTTGGGCCAACAGCGTCGCCGCGATGACAACGACCACGCTCAGCAGCGTTGCGCCATCGATTCTGGGCCCACACTGCGCCGACCGTCCCGCCGCAATCCGCCAGGCGACAGCCGCCCCCGCCCCGCCGCATGCCACGCCCGGCAGCATGGCGGGCCAGTCCTGCCCGCCATACCAGGCCACCAGCGCCAGCAGCCAGCCGGCCGCCGACAGCAGAAAGGCCCAGCGCGTCGCCGCCAGGGGCGAGCGATAAAGCCAGGAATGCCCACGTGTGGATCCCCACCCGGCGCCGAAGGCGGCGATTAGCGCCGTCAGCAGACTCAGCATGCCGGTCACGCCGATAACGGGAACCATGTTTAACAGCAAGGCTCCGGCGGCAAAAGCCACGCTCAGGGCGATGGCGCGGCCACGCGGCTCGATAATCCCCGCCGCGTCCGCGGCGGTGTAGCGGCTTACAACGTGCATAATTGACTCCTGACAGGCGAAGCAGCATGAATTTAATTCATGCCACTGTCTTTACATGCCCGTAGCCTAGCGCCACTATATTGCCTTACACAAACGCATAGTTTTCAGCCATAGATGAGAAAAACTCAGCCATGAAAACACCCCGTCTACCGCCGCTGGGGGCGCTGCGCGCCTTTCATGCCGTCGCCCGCCACCGCAGTTTTAAACAGGCCGCCGGGGCGCTCGGCGTCAGCGCGACGGCAGTCAGCCATCAGATTAAACTGCTGGAGTCGGTGCTGGAGTGCCGGGTTTGCGAACGCAGCGCACAGGGGGTCAGTCTGACTGCCGATGGCGAGATCCTCTACGCCGCCACGCAGCGCGCTTTTAGCGCCCTGGAACAGGCCGTCGTCCAGATCGCTCATGCTCGCCAGCCACCATCCTTAACCGTCACCACCACCTCCAATTTTCTCACCCACTGGCTGGTGCCACGGCTGGCGGACTTTACCGCTCGCTTTCCGGCTATCGACCTGCGTCTGCACACCAGCGTCGAACGGGTGGATCTGCAACTGGGTACCGTGGACGCCGCGATTCGCTATCGTGAAACGCCGGAACCAGACCTGTGCTGTACGCTGCTGTATGAGGATCGTTTTATCGTGGTCGCCAGCCCGTCCCTGGGCCTCGCCCGGCCTGAAGATCTGCAGCGGGTGACGTTGTTTCACGTCGCCAACCGCCGCGTGCCGGCCGACTCGCCAAACTGGGAGAACTGGCGCCGCCGCTATGGGCCGTCGACGCTGAATATTGATGCGGGGTTAACCTTTAGCGATGAGACCCATGCCCTGCAGGCGGCGGTGGCCGGCCAGGGGGTGGTGATCGCCAGCGAACTGCTGGCGCGGGATCTGCTGCAGCGCGGGGTGTTGTCCGCGCCGTTTAGCTGTGCATTACCAGGCGCCTGCTACTACCTGGTCACCACCGAGGCTGCGGCGCAGCGCGCGGATATTATCGCTCTGCGGGAGTGGCTGGTCGGCCAGATGGTATTAGGTGACGGTCGCCATCCGGCGGAAGAGTAGCGGGCTTACCAGCCGCAAACGTTGGTCTCTTCATCGGACTCGTAGCCGCGAACGATATTGATCAGATCCTTCACCGTATCAGCGGCGGTGAGCGGGTCGCGCAGCGCCGCCAGCGAGGAAAAGGTTTTATCAACCGAGACGCCGTTATTATTATTGGTGACGGTTAACACCCACTCCTCTTCTTCATTGCCAGCTGGCAGGTCATCCAGCAGACTATTTACCGCCTCCACCGCGTGCTGCGGAATATAAAGCGCCATCGGTTTGAGATATATTTTTTCGCGTTTTTCCTGACGCTGGCCATTCTCAACTGCCAAGGCATAGCCTTTATTTTCGCTGTTCATCTCTTGTTATCCCTCGATGAGAATTTTCGGATCGACGTAAAAGTCGACATTAAAAACCGTGTCCTCGCTGAGCGCCTCAATACAGTGCCATTTCTCCGGCGGAAAAACGCCAAACTGCCCGGCTTCAATGGTCAGCGTTTCAACAGGCTCGGGGCTGGTTTCATCGGCATAGCCGAGATAGCGGATCGCCCCCTGCATCACCGAGAGACGAGGATAGACGCCCTGCCGGGTGCCGGCATCCAGATGGCGACGCCAGATAGAGGCCGGGGCGGTCTCCCTGGTCCACAGCGGCGTGCTGCGGGTGTGAACGTAATGGGTGGGAATAATGATTCGCTGCATGATGGTGCCTCACTTTACCGTCTCAAATGCGACGTTCAGAAATAGCCTATATGATGCATATCATATACCCCTTTTAAACGCTAAGGATATTATTTTGTTGCTGCTTTTACCGTCTACTCCTTTTTATACCTCTCAGGGATTAGTGACGCGGTAAAATGAAAAAGGCGATTTCAGGATCCTGAAATCGCCCGGGAGAATAAAAGTAAACGCGTTAAAAATTTGTTAGCGCAGCGGACTCGGCTTGCCGATTAAATACCCCTGGACCAGGTCGCACCCCAGCGCCTGCAGCGAGGTCAACTGCTCTTCGGTTTCCACGCCTTCCGCCACAATACGCATATGCAGACTCTTTCCCATACTGATAATCAGGCGAACGATATCCAAATCGTCTTTTTGCTCCGGAATATTGATAACAAACGAGCGGTCAATTTTGATTTTATCGAACGGGAAGTAGCTTAAACGCGACAGAGAAGAATAGCCGGTACCAAAGTCATCAATGGAAATCTGAATGCCCTGCTCGCGCAGCTGGCTGAGAATTTCCAGCGAACGGGTATTCTCATTGAACACGTCCGACTCGGTGATCTCCAGATCCAGGCGTCGCGGATCGAGGCCGGTCTGCTGCAGCACGCCGATAATGGTATCGGTCAACGACGTGTTCATCAGTTGAATCGGCGAAACGTTGACCGAGACTTTTAGCGGCGTCGCCCAACTGGCCGCTTCGGCGCAGGCGGTTTTCAGCACCCACTCGCCGAGGGTATTGATCAGGCCGATTTTCTCCGCGACGGGAATAAACACCGTCGGCGGCACAACGCCGCGCACGGGATGGAACCAGCGAACCAGCGCTTCATAGCCGTAGATTTCACGCGTGACGGTATCGGCGATCGGCTGGTAGTAGACTTTAAATTCGTCATGGGCCAGCGCCTGCAGCAGGTCATCTTCGAACGATTTATTCTCCTGCAGGCGCTGCAGCATGCCCGGCCGGAAAATTTGCACATGACCGCTGCCCTCTTTTTTCGCCTCGTACAGCGCAAGGTCAGCACACTTGTACAGATAATCGGTCCGGCTTTCGCCGTCAGAGATAACGATCCCGATGCAGGCGTCGATATTAATCTGCGCATCGTAGATCTGATAGGGCTGGCTGATCTTCTCCCGGATAACATTGGCGCGCTCGAGGGCCATCTCTTCAGTCAGATCGTAAGAGAGCATCGCGAACTCATCGCCGCCAAGGCGATACAGCGTCTCGGAGGTTTTACGGAAAAAAGAGAGACGACTGGCCAGATCCTGCAGCAGCTTATCGCCAGCATCATGGCCGAGGGTATCGTTCACATCCTTAAAGCTGTCGAGGTCGAACAGCATCACCACCGCGCACCCCTGATAGGGGCGCACCTGGTTGACAATCTCCTGCAACCGCTGCCAGAAAGAGAGACGATTCGGCATACCGGTCAGCGAATCATGGTAGGCATCGTACTGCAGTCGGCGGTTCTGTACCTGCAACTTCTCTTTCGAGGCCTGCAGATCGTTGGCCAGCGTCTTCATGCGCACATGGGCGCGACGCAGGTTATTATTCTGCCGGAGCATCAACAGGCCGAGGGTAATACACATGGCGATCAGCAGAATGGAGATCACCGAGTAGATATAATAAAGATGCTGGATTTTATCATGCGTGATATTAACGATATTAATATCTTGCGTCAGGGTGGCGGCGGCCATTGAGGTCAGGGGGCCATCCAGTTCACTCAACACCGGCAGGATCTGTTTGACCTGCTCCGGCGTCATGGTATCAACTTGTTTATCAAGCAGATGAAGATTACGAATCAGCGTCGCGACCACCGCCTTCCGCTGTTCGCTTTTATTAATAAATTTACCCAGATCGCCCTGCTGCAGGAGTTCGATCTGGCTCATCATGATCTCCAGGCGCAGGCGCACCTCATCGTGGTCCGCCCCTTCGGCCCCGATCGCCATTCCCGCCAGACGAGACTCCAGTCGCATATATTCCGACACCATCTGCGACATTGACCAGGAGTCTGTATAGCGGGTAAATTTTTGCAACTCACTTTGTCGCTCATGCACCAGATAGGTAATATATCCGGTAACAATAAATAACGACAAAATAATAGCCGTGAGTATTCGATTCAAGATCCAACCCTTACTCTATAATAATCTTAGAAACTTGCCAGGCCGATCGGGAATAATAGATCTGGTTTTGTAATTCAGTGCTGCTGTCGTAAGGGTAGACGATAAATAATGGACCTTTATCACGAACGCGCATATATTCGCCGTTCATTTTTAAGGCCATAATGACCGGGAATTTATAAAAATCATCAATCGGGATAATGGTGGTGTAGTCGTTAAGCGCCAGCACGCGCGCGGATTTGCCCTTAGCGCCGACTAAATCCATGAGTTTATTGAGGGGAATGCCATCGAAACGAACCTTACCGGTGTACCAGGGGGTGGTGGTTTCCACCGTTTTCATCCCCAGTTTTTCCAGCGCCGCGAGGTCAAAAACGGCTTTGTCACCGACGTTCGTATTCCCGATTTTTCCGGAAATGGTCAGTACAGGTTTTCCTGTCGGCGCAGGCAGTTTTTCAGCGTAAGCGGAAGGCAACATGACAGAACAAAATAACACTGCAAGAAGTAGACGCATTTAACTCACCATTCCAGAGAAGGAGACATGTTAAGTGTAAACCATTTACGTCAATTCTTAAAAGGTGTCCCTCTTTGTTATCCGTTGATTTAATTAAAAGTATAAGCTGGCTGGCAAATTGCCAGATTGTTTAGTACAGGGTGTGATTTAGCCCGCCTTTCCCGTCGCTTCTTTTTTGCGCCATCTCCCCGCTTAGCAGGCAAACTACTTTCCTCCACGGCCGCTGCGCGGTAGTCTCAACGCTGACGCAACAGTAAAAGCGTCTCATTCCAATAACGACAAATTATGTGACAGACAGGACAGGGTATGGATTCAACAATAAGCGTGCAGCCCGCCGAGGCGCCAGATTCACTGCTTCGCGCCCGGCGGGCGGCATGGGGCAGTTTTGCCGGCGCGGTGGTCGACTGGTACGATTTTCTTCTCTATGGCATTACCGCCGCGCTGGTGTTTAACCGCGAGTTTTTCCCGCAGATCGGCCCGGCGATGGGGACGCTTGCCGCCTTTGCCACCTTCGGCGTCGGGTTTCTCTTTCGCCCGCTCGGCGGGATTATCTTTGGCCACTTCGGCGACCGCCTCGGGCGTAAACGGATGCTGATGATGACCGTCTGGATGATGGGTATCGCCACCGCCTGCATCGGCCTGCTCCCCTCGTTCAGCCAGATCGGCTGGTGGGCGCCGGCGCTGCTGGTGTTCCTGCGGGCCGTTCAGGGGTTTGCCGTCGGCGGGGAATGGGGCGGCGCGGCGCTGCTCTCGGTGGAGAACGCCCCGCAGGGGAAAAAAGCCTTTTACAGCAGCGGGGTGCAGGTAGGCTACGGCGTCGGCCTGCTGCTCTCCACCGGGCTGGTATCGCTGATCAGCAGCCTGACCACCGACGAGCAGTTCCTCAGCTGGGGCTGGCGCTTACCGTTCCTGTTCAGCGTGGTGCTGGTCCTTATTGCGCTGTGGATCCGTAACGGCATGGCGGAATCGCAGGAATTTGAAGCGCAGCAGAGCCAGGCCAACCTTCAGCCGGAGAAAAAGCGACTACCGGTGGTGGAAGCCCTGCTTCGCCATCCGGGAGCGTTTTTACTGATTATCGCCCTGCGGCTGTGCGAACTGCTGACGATGTATATCGTCACCGCCTTCGCCCTCAACTATTCCACGCAAAACCTCGGCCTGCCGCGCGAGCTGTTTCTCAACATCGGCCTGCTGGTGGGCGGACTCAGTTGCCTGACTATCCCCTGCTTCGCCTGGCTGGCAGACCGCTTTGGTCGCCGACGGATCTATATCACCGGCGCGCTGATCGGCACGCTGAGCGGTTTTCCGTTCTTTATGGCGCTGGAGAGTCAGTCTGTTTTCTGGATCCTGTTCTTCGCCCTGATGCTGGCCAATATCGCCCATGATATGGTGGTCTGCGTCCAGCAGCCGATGTTTACCGAGCTGTTCGGCGCCAGCTATCGCTATAGCGGCGCCGGCGTCGGCTACCAGGTGGCGAGCGTGGTCGGCGGCGGTTTTACGCCGTTTATCGCCGCGGCGCTGGTCACCTTCTCCGGCGGTTCATGGCACAGCGTGGCCCTCTATCTGACCGCGGGATGCCTGCTGTCGGCGCTCACCGCCCTGCTGATGAAAAAACAGACCGTCCACTGACCCACCTGCGGGGGCGTGACCCGCGCCCTCCGGTAAGGAGAATGCATGTCTCTGTTATCGCTGGCCGACTGCTGGCCTCGCCGTTTTACCCCCTCCTCGCTGGCGCTGCAGTTTTGCGAGGACCCCACCCAGGCGGAACAGCCGCTGTTTGCCAAAGCCTGCGCCGGGGAAGCCGTCGCCCAGCTCTGGCAGGCGCCGCAGGGATTTGTGGTGCCGGGGAGCTATCGTCAGTTTGCGGATCTGCCGGCGGTCAGTGCGCATTTTGCCGCGCGCGGCTGGCCGGTATGGCTCCGCCGCTCCGGGGGCGGGCTGGTGCCTCAGGGGCCGGGAATTATCAACCTTAGCCTCGCCTGGCCGGTGCAACAGTCGCTCGGCGAGGCCGCCGAACCCATCTATCACTCGTTGTGCGCGGTGCTGCAGCGTACCCTCGCGCGCTTCGGCGTTGCCAGCCACGCCCGGGCGGTAAACGGTTCCTTTTGCGATGGCCGGTATAACCTCGCCTGCGGGGAGGGCGAGGCGGCGCGCAAGATTGTCGGTACCGCCCAGTACTGGCGGCCGCTGACGGCAGGCCGCGGCCACGTGGTGCTGGCTCATGCGGTGATCCTTATTGACGCCGATCTTACCGCGGCGCATCAGGCGGCGAACGCCTTTGAAGCGCAGCTCGGCAGCGAGCGGGTCTATTGCGCCGACAAAACCGTCACCCTCGCGCAGCGGCTTCCCGGCGAGCGCCATCTGCTGCCCCGCTTTAGCGAGGCGCTGGCGCAGGAACTGGACGCGGCTCGCTGAAGGTCGCTTTCAGGTAGCGGCTGAAGGTTTCCACCGCGCGCGACACGCGCGGGGTATAGGGCCGGATGACGTACAGCTTATCGGCAAACACCTCCACCGGCTGCCACGCCGGGAGCAGCTCCTGCACCAGCCCGCGACCGATGGCCTCCCGGGCGCTGAAATCCGGCAGCAGCGCCACCCCAAGCCCCGCCAGCACGGCATCGCGTAGCGACTCGCTGTTATTCGTGGCGAAGGGCCCCTGCACATTGATGGTCACCCGTTCATCGGGCGCCTGGCGGGAGGCGAACGTCCACTGCGGGCGCTGTGGCCCACGGGGATAGGTCAGGCACTGGTGGTGGCGCAGATCGTCGGGGGTCTCCGGGCGGCCATGGCGGCGAATATAGTCGGCGGACGCGACGATCAGCGTCGCGGTGTGACACAGCGGCCAGGCGACGTGGGTGTCCGGGAGCGCCTCGCGCCGACAGTGGCGGATGGCAAGATCGAACCCTTCGCTGGCCAGAGAGACCAGCCGGTCGGTCACCTCCAGCTGCAAATGCAGCTGGGGATGCTGATGCAAAAACGGCGCGATCGCCGGGACCAGCTGCTGGCGGGAAAAGGCCACCGGCGCGGTCAGGCGCAGCGTTCCCCGCAGCGGCCCGCCCTCATCGCAGGCGCCGGTGAAAATATCCCGCAACTGACCAAACGGCTCGTTGAGTTCCGCCACCAGCCGCAGTCCGTCTTCGCTGAGGCTCACGCTGCGGGTAGTGCGATGGACCAGGGTTTTGCCAGTCACCCGCTCCAGCTCGCTGATTTTCTGGCTGATAGCCGACTTGCTGATCCCCAGCTTTTCCGCGGCCCGGGTATAGCTTTTTTGCTCTTCCAGCACCGTCAGCCAGTACAGATGGGCCCAGTAACTCTCCGGACGACTCTCGCTCATGTGATTGTTCACCAGTAAAAACAATGTATTCAACTATAGCGGTTCTTGCCCGCGACGGCATCGGCTAGCATCCTGTTCAGCCCGTCATTATTCCCTAACGATAAGGAACACCTGCATGCCATTACTGACATTTGACCTGATTGAAGGCCGTACGGAACAGGAGATCAGAACCCTGCTGGATGCCGCCCATCGCGCCGTGCTGCGTGCCTTCGAGGTACCGGAACGCGACCGCTACCAGATTGTTCACGAAAACAAAGCCCACCATATGGTGATTGACGATACCGGCCTCGGACTGACCCGCACGCGGGATCTGGTGGTGGTGCGGGTCTATACCAGCCCGCGCAGCGAGGCGCAGAAGCAACGCTTCTTCGCCCTGTTGCAGGAGGAGCTGGCGGAGCACTGCGGCCTGAGCGGCGATGATGTGATGGTGTCGATTATCAGTAATCAGAAAGGTGACTGGAGCTTTGGCCGCGGGGTCGCGCAGTATCTTACCGGCGATCTGTAACCCGCAGCCCGAAGCGCGCCTTAGCGGCGGGCAGCCGTCGCGATGCGCTGGCGCGCCTGCTGCTCGATATTCTCCAGCAGTTCCTGGACATCGTCTTCATCAATGTCGAGGAACTGGCCTTCCAGCAGCGCGGCGTGAATATCCTCCCGGGTGACCGAGATGCCCAGTGGCACCGCCCGGGGCTTGACCTCCTCCGCCGCCAGCGGATGCGGATAGCGGCGGCCAACCAGGTTATTAAACACGATGGCCAGCAGCGCCAGCATCAGCGAGTTGAGCAGCACCGGCGTCAGTACAAAGTGATAGCCTTCGCTGTGCACCCCGGCGCCGCCGAGGATCGCCGTCAGGGCCACCGCGCCGCCGGGGGGATGCAGACAGCGCAGAAAATACATCCCGGCGATCGCCAGCGCGGCCGCCAGCCCGCAGGCCAGCGCCGGGTCGGGAACCAGCATGCCCACCGTGACGCCGATCAGCGCCGACAGCACATTACCGCCGACAATCGACCACGGCTGCGCCAGCGGGCTGCTCGGCACGCCAAATAACAGCACCGCCGACGCGCCCATGGGGGCAATAAACCACAAATTGACTTCGCCGAGCAGCCAGTGGCTGAACATGCTGGTCACCGCCAGGCCGGTGCCGGCGCCAATGGATCCCAGCACGATATGCCGGCGGGCCACCGGTAGCTCGTGCGGCTTCAGGCGCCCAAGGAAAATCCGCAGCCGTGAAAACAGCCCCGCAGAAATGACACTCAACATCGATTTATCGCTTAGGTCATAGGAATTACTTATATTTTATTTTCTTTTTTTAACCTTACATTAACAACCATGTATTTCACAGGGGGATAGCGTGGGCAATATCGTCCAGAGGGCACAGGGCTGTGAATTCTCGCGTGGGCTGATAGAATCCCTTTTCTGTCAGGGGGATACCCCTTTTGCGAACTGAAGGTCATAACCCAGTGAATAATAAAATCTCTTTAGTGAAAGAAGTGGCATGGGCCAGTCAGAATATGCCGCGTACCCTGCGTCAGGTCGCCGCCCTGCCCGACCTCAGCGGCGTGCGCCTGGCCTGCTGTATGCACCTCGACATGAAAATGATCCCGCTGGTGCAGGGGATCCTCGACAAGGGCGCTCAGGTCTTTTTAACCACCTGTAACCCCACCACCGTGCAGGACGACGTGGTGGCCTGGCTGGTGGAGCGCGGCGCCGAGGCCTGCGCGTGGCGCAATATGAGCGACGCCGACTGGCAACAGTCATGGGAAAAAGCGATTGCCTGGCAGCCCACTCACCTGTGCGAGATGGGCGCCGATATCACCACCCTGCTCCACCAGCGCGGCGAGTTCGGTAACATCGTGGCGGGTCTGGAAGCCACTGGCTCGGGCGTCAATCGGCTGGGCGATATTCAGCCAGGCTATCCGATCTTTAACTGGGACGATCTGCCGGTCAAAGAGGGGCTGCACAACCGCCATATGGTCGGTCTCACCGCCTGGCACACCTTCTTCCAGACCACTCATCTCACCCTGCATGAGAAAAAAGTGCTGGTGATCGGCTACGGCCTGGTCGGCCAGGGCGTCGCGGCGGCGGCAAAAGCCTTTGGCGGTCAGGTGATGGTGGCGGAGATCGATCCTGCCCGTCGTCTGCAGGCGGCCTACGACGGCTGGCACGTGGTGGATCTGCAGGAGGCTATCGCCTCGGCGGACGTGGTGGCCACGGCGACAGGCGGGAAAAACGTGGTTAATCGCCAGGCGCTGGAGCGCGCGAAAGCGGGAGTCTTTATCCTTAACGTCGGCCACGTGGCGGAAGAGATCGACGGCGAGTACCTGCGCCAGTACCCTCAGGAAGAGGTGATGCCGTATATCAACGCCTACCGCATGGCCGACAAAACCATCTATCTGCTGGCCAATGGTTCGATGCTCAACCTGACCGCGGGCTTCGGCGACAGCCTGAACGCTTTTGACGTCACCCTGGCGGTGATGGCCAGCGGCATCCGCCATATTGTCACCGACGGCATGCGCGCCCCGGCGCAGGTTTACCTCCTGCCCCAGGCGGTCTGGCAGCAGGCGCTGTAAACGCAGCGCATCGTCCCCCCATCGTGGAGACGATGCGCTCTACCATCAGGACGACGGCGCGGTATCGGGCAGCACAATGTTGCTCTGCGCCAGCGTTCCCATCTGGTTGTACATCACGCTGGCGGCATCCAGCAGGTGCATCGCCAGCGCGGCGCCGCTGCCCTCTCCCAGGCGCATGTCCATATCGAGATACGGCCGCAGACCCAGCGCGTCCAGGGCGATCTGCGCCCCTTTCTCCGCCGACAAGTGCGAAGGGACAAGATAAGGATGCGCCGCCGGGGCTATGCGGCAGGCCGCCAGGGCAGAGGCATAGGAGAGGAAGCCATCCAGCACCACCGGCAGGCCACAGGAGGCCGCCCCGAGGATCACCCCGGTCATGCCCACCAGATCGTAACCGCCCACCTTCGCCAGGACATCCAGCCCCTCTTCCGGGTTCGGCTGGTTAAGGGCTATCGCCTGGCGCACCACCGCCACCTTATGGCCCCGCTGCGCCAGCGGCAGATTGGCCCCACAGCCCACCACGGCGTCAGGATCGCTGCCCGTCAGGACACTGATCACGGCTGCGGCCGGGGTGGTATTGGCCATTCCCAGTTCACCGACGCCAAAAACTTTCACCCCGTCGGCGGCGAGCTGGCGGGTGAGATGCATGCTGGCCAGCAGCACCGTCTCCGCCTGCTGGCGACTCATCGCCGCCGTCCGGGCGATATTCCCGCTACCGCGGGCCACCTTGAGGTTAATCAGGCCCGGCAGCGGGTCGGCATCGATGCCGACATCCACCACCTGCACCCTGGCCCCGGCCTGCGCCGCCAGCACGCAGACGCCGGTGTTGCCCCGCACCATATTGCCGGCATGAATGGCCGTCACCACCTGCGGCGAAGGCGTCACGCCTTCATGCCAGACGCCATGGTCGGCGCACATGACCACTATCACCTTCTCCGCCAGCGCCAGCTGCCCCTGCAGCCCCGGCAGACCAGCCAGTTGCACGGCCAGCGTCTCCAGACGTCCAAGGCTACCGGGCGGCTTTAACAGGCCATCAATATGCTGCTGAGCGCGCGCCATGCCCGCCACATCGGGCTGCGGAATGGCAGCCAGTAATGCAGAAAGTGTTTCCATTCTGTTCCTCATCGTTGGCGCCAGGCCTTACAGCAGCGCCAGTAAAAAGAGTAATTCACCCAGCTCAATCGCCGCCCCGAGAGTATCCCCGGTCTGCCCGCCGAGGGTTCGCTTCAGCGCCCATCCCAGACCCCAGATCAGCACCAGGGTGATCAGCGCGGCGCGCAGGCCCTGCAGCCCCAGCAGGACGGTGGCCAGCGCTACCCCCATCGCCATCGTCACCAGCGTCTGCTGCAGGCTAACTTTGCCAATAAACAGATTGCCCAGCCCCTTTTCCCGCGCGTAGCGATGACGATACATCAGCAGCACCGCCATTCCGCGACCGACGGCGCAGGCCGCCGCCAGCGCGGCGATGGGGTGGGTATCGCGCAGCAGCAGCTCGCCGACCACCAGCACTTTCGCCACCAGCACGAAGATCAGCGCCAGCCCGCCGTGGGTGCCCAGCCGGCTGTCGCGCATGATCTCCAGCATCCGATCGCGGGTGCGGGCGGAGAAGATGCCGTCGCAGGTATCAGCCAGCCCGTCAAGGTGAAATCCGCCGGTGAGCAGCGCCAGCGCCAGCACGCCGAACAGCGCCGCCAGCGGGACGCCGCACCACGGCTGCAGGAGGAGCACTACCGCGCCGGCGATGGCACCGAGCAGTAAACCGACCAGCGGAAAGGTGACGATACTGCGCTGGTACTGTTCGATCTCCAGGCCCTGAGATAACCGCGCCGGGACCGGCAGGCGGCTGATAAACGAGAGTGCAGCAAAGAATGACTTAATCACGTGAGGTTGACTCCTGTCGGCGAAAGCAGCGGAAGAGTTCGGTCGCGCCCGGTCAGCACCTGAGTTTGTCTTCTGGCGAATCGATCGTCGGAGAGGTGAGAGGTGTTGAGATATCGCTCTGACGCCGCTGCGTCAGATGCCCGGCCAGGATGAGAGAAACCTTTCCGATATCAATACGTTTTCGCGGGGCAGTATAGCAAAGAGTCGGTGAGGAGAGTCAGTTGCCGGGACAAAGTTTTGCAGAAAAAGAGACGAATGGGGAGGTAGAGCAGAACAGCCCGGCGACGTCGATCGCCGCCGGACCGGCAGGGATTAGCCTTCGACTTTGGCTTCGCCCATCACTTTCAGTTTTTTGGAGATGTCGCGGCGCTCTTTGGACAGCTCGGCATTTTTGATGATGTAATCATCAACGCGATCTTCGTAATCGCTCTTCATGCTGGCGATGATGCCCTGGATAGCTTCCACGCTCATGCCCGGTTTGATGTAGTCGCTGAGGTTGTCCAGCAGCAGAACGCGCTTCTGGTTATCACGGATCTTTTTCTCAACGTCCTGAATTTCACGCTGCAGTTTGTTCTTACGACGGTACAGACGAACAAACTCCAGTACGTCCTGGAAAGAAGGCTTAGTTGTTTCCATTTTTACACCCCTAATAATTGAGATTCGGATTCGTAAAGCGACTGCGTTATAGGGCTAACATAACTGCTAGCAGTCGCTGATGACAATGTTTTTTCCTTTGCGTTTATCATAACCCTAAACGCTGCTGAATCGAAACAACCCATGCAGTTACCCGGTGCATCTGGTGCTTATTTGCGCAACGCGCGGCAGATCAGATGCGACAGCAGCTCCAGCTGACGCGCCAGTTCAATCGAGAGCCAAACATAGCCATGAATTGGGGTTTCCGCCAGGCTGTCGTCACCCTGCTCTTTCATCAGCTGGCGCAGTTCGAGAACGATCTCATTCAGCTTTTCATTGTTGGCGCGCACAGGCTGAGGGTTCCCTTCATACAAGGCGTGGGCGATGGCCAACAGCGTCTGCTGGGTCATCTGCTGCGTCTCCCGCAGGGTGTGCGCATTGAGCATCACAAAATGACCCGGACGGGTGGCCCACCAGGCGTTGATCTGCAGCTCCAGCATGCAGACGAGGTTGCGGCTGACGGTCTGGATAGCCTCGAAGATCGCCTTCTGGATGTGCGTCTCTTTGCTGGCGGGGGTGATCAGCCCGCGCATTTTGACGACGTCGTTCAGCGCCTGCTGGAGATGCTTTTCCAGCCGCGGCCGATCCACCAGATTTGGCGAGAAGCCGGCCTGGTAGAGGCGGTTAAAGTTGGTGACATAGCTGGCCATCTGGATGCGCCAGTGGATGAACGCCCGCTGCGGCCAGATACCGGTAAACAGCATCGCCAGCAGCGAGCCGAAGATCACGTCGCCGCTTCGCCACAGCGCGGTATGCATATCGCCGGGCGGCGCCCCGACCACCACCGACAGGGTAATGCCGATCAGCAGTGCCTGATAGGGTTTCTTGCCCAGCGCCAGCCAGCCGCAGAGGAACATCGCCGCCGCGCACCAGAGGACCATCAGCGGCAGGGAGATGAGCTCAAGCTTCAGCGCCACCAGCCCCAGCGCCGAGCCGAGGATCGTGCCGCCGATGCGCTGAAACGCCCGCGGCACGACGTTGCCCCAGAAGGAGATCGGACCCATCACCACCACCAGGGTGATGAGAGGCCAGGTCCCCTCAGGCACGTTCAGCAGCCGCACCAGCAAAAAAGTGAGCACAAAGGCCAGCGCAATCCGCACGCCATGCACCACCCGATAATGGCGATACAAGCGGATCTCAAATGGCTTGAGTGATTTATCAGCGCGCACAACCCTCTCCGGCAAAACGAAAAGGCCAATTGTAACTGCTTTTTCGCCCGGAGCGTGCCGGGAATGTAAAAATCCTTGTCCGGAACAGGGGTAAACCGCTACGACGCTACGCGCTCAACGGGGACATACATGTCGATATCCCAGTAGCCGTCGTGGTTGCCGTCGTTGAGATAGATCTCAAAACAGGGCCTGGGGGCCACGCGATACGTTGTGCTCTGCAGCAGGCTGTCGAAAAACTGCATCCACGGGGTGGCAAAATCGTAATCCACCACCCGCGCGCGGGCGCAGGCGTAATCCCCGCCGGCAACCGCCGCCAGTATCACCCCTTCGCTGTTGGCGGGAATGACGTAATCCTCGTCAACGGCGACCACGGTGGCGCAGCGCAGTTTTTCCGCCGGCACTTCCTCCGGGTTATCGTAGTAGACGGCAAGCCACTCACGGGCGGGCACCTGATGGTTCTCAACCCACATCATCAGTTGCTCAAACCCCTGCTTGACCGTTTGATCCCAGGGCCCGACCAGATGGAAACCGGCAATGGTTTTCTTGCCGAGGGTGGTGATACTGTAGTTCATCTTGCCTCCTTTGGGGATAAATGACTGTATGAATACACAGTTAATTTAACAGGAGATCCCCCCTCAGTATGTGCGCGAATTCACAGAGTCGCCATCACACTGCTGAAAAAACAGGCGCCCCGCCAGCAGGAGCGACAGACGAAAAAAAACCGCCTGCAAAGAGGCGGTTATCATGGTTACAGCTCGTGGTGCAGGTAATCGCTCATTCGCGAGAACACCCCGCCTTTATTGATGCTTTCGAGGGTGACCAGCGGATAGTGCCCCACCACCTTGTCGCCGTCATACAGCGAAATCTCGCCGACCCGCTGGTTGGCGGCGATCGGCGCCTCCAGATCCTTCTTATCCAGCACATATTTCGCTTTAATCCGCGACACTTCCGCCTTCGGCAGCGCTAACCAGAAATCCTGATCGGTGCCGAGCTTAATCTGCTCTTTATCGCCGTACCAGATGCGTTCGGTGCCGACCTTCTGGCCTTTCTGCAGCACCTGCACGGTGTCAAAGTTCTGCTGCCCCCAGTGCAGCAGTTTAGCGGCCTGCTGCTCGCGGCCTTTCGGACTGTCCGCCCCCATCACCACGGCGATCAGCCGGCGCTGGCCATCCACCGCCGAGGCGATCAGGTTGAACCCGGCGCCCGAGGTGTGGCCCGTTTTCAGGCCATCGACGTTCATGGTTTTATCCCACAGCAGACCGTTACGGTTTTGCTGGGTGATCCCGTTCCACGTCAGGCTTTTCTGGCTGTACATGTGGTAGACGTCAGGTTCGCCATGAATAATCGCCCGCGACAGCACCGCGAGGTCATAGGCAGAACTGTGCTGGCCCGGGGCGTCGAGGCCGTGGACGGTTTCGAAATGGGTATCCCGCAGGTGCAATTTTTCGACATACTGATTCATCAGGGCGACAAACTGCGGCTGGCCGCCGGCGACATAGTCGGCCAGCGCGACGCAGGCGTCGTTACCGGAGTCGACAATCAGCCCACGGCTGAGGTCGCGGACGCTGACGCGATCCCCTGGTTTTAAGAACATCAGGGATGACCCGTCGAACACCGGGTTGCCCTTCGCCCAGGCGTCTTTACCCACGGTGACGATGTCGTCAAAGGTGATACGATGGCTGTCGATGGCGCGATCGACCACGTAGCCGGTCATCAGTTTGGTCAGACTGGCAGGATTGCGCTGCTGATGTTCGTTACCCGCGGTCAGGACCTGACCGGTGGTGTAATCCATCAGCACCCAGGAGCCAGCCTGAATAGCCGGTGGCGCGACCGTAGCAGGGAAGTCGACGGCAAATGCACAGGAAACGCTCGAAGCGAGCAAAGATACAGCAATAAACAAACGGCCTTTCAACGGCATATCCTCTAGATTTACAGATCCGCCGTCCTTTTTACGGAACTTCGCGTTTCATATCAGGGTTTAATTGCAAGAAAATATGACACAGCAGAGGAAGTTGCTTGCCGTTACCCTTCTGATGACCGGGCAAATCGTTTACCATACCGGTCGCACGCCACCACGGATAATGAACAGACTATGCAAGATAGCGTCAACCAGCCCGGATTTTTATTCCACGATTATGAAACCTTCGGCACCAGTCCTTCCCTCGACCGGCCGGCGCAGTTCGCCGCCATCCGCACCGACGCGGAGCTGAACGTGCTCGGCGAGCCCGAGGTGTTTTACTGCAAGCCCGCTGACGATTATCTGCCGCAGCCGCAGGCGGTGATGATCACCGGGATCACCCCGCAGGAAGCGCTGGCCAAAGGGGATAATGAGGCCGCGTTTGCCCGCCGCATCCACGATCTGTTCACGGTGCCGCAAACCTGCATCGTCGGCTATAACAACGTGCGCTTTGATGACGAAGTGACGCGGAATATCTTTTATCGCAACTTCTATGACCCTTATGCCTGGAGCTGGCAGCACGATAACTCGCGCTGGGATCTGCTCGACGTGATGCGCGCCTGCTATGCCCTGCGTCCGGAAGGGATCACCTGGCCGGAGAATGACGAGGGTTTGCCCAGCTTCCGGCTTGAACATCTGACCGTCGCCAACGGTATTGAACACCAGAACGCCCATGACGCGATGGCCGATGTGTACGCCACCATCGCCATGGCGAAGCTGGTGAAAACCCAGCAGCCGCGGCTGTTTGATTATCTCTACAGCCACCGCAATAAGCGCAAGCTGGCGACGCTCATCGACGTGCCGCAGATGAAACCGCTGGTGCATGTCTCCGGCATGTTTGGCGCCGCGCGCGGCAACACCAGCCTGGTGGCGCCCCTGGCCTGGCATCCGGAAAACCGCAATGCGGTGATTATGGTCGATCTGGCGGGCGATATGGCGCCGCTGCTGGAGCTCGATGCCGATGCCTTGCGCGAGCGGCTTTACACCCCGCGCGCCGAGCTTGGCGATCTGCCGGCGGCGCCGATCAAGCTGGTGCATCTCAATAAATGTCCGGTGCTGGCTCAGGCCAATACCCTGCGCCCGCTGGATGCCGACCGGCTGGGGATCTCCATTCAGCGCTGTCTGGAGAATGCCCAGCTGCTGCGGGCGAATCCGCAGGTGCGCGAGAAAGTGGTGGCGGTCTATGCCGAAGCCGAGCCGTTCGTGCCGTCCGAAAACGTCGACGCCCAGCTTTACAATGGGTTCTTTAGCGATGCCGATCGCGCGGCGATGAAAATCGTGCTGGAAACCGAACCGCGCAATCTGCCGGCGCTGGATATTACCTTCGCCGATAAGCGTATCGAACGCCTGCTGTTTAACTACCGGGCGCGCAACTTCCCCGGCACGCTCGATGAACATGAGCAGCAGCGCTGGTTAGAGCACCGTCGTCAGGTGTTTACGCCAGAGTTTTTGCAGGCCTATGCCGATGAGCTGCAGATGCTGTATCAGCAGTATGCGGATGATAAAGAGAAGCTGGCGCAGCTGAAGGCGCTGTGGCAATACGCACAGGATATTGTCTGATTGGCTGACATTCCCGGGTTGCGGCTAACGCCTTACCCGGGCTACAAACGATGGCTGGACTCGTAGCCCGGGTAAGACGCCTCGCGTCGCACCCGGGAACGTTGCTTAGCTTTTCGCGCGGCTGGCGATGATTTCATCCGCCACATTACGCGGCGCTTCCGCGTAATGGTGGAACTCCATGCTGTAGGTTGCCCGTCCCTGAGACATCGAGCGCAGCATGGTGGAATAACCAAACATCTCCGCCAGCGGCACGTCGGCGCGGATGATCTGGCTGCCGAAGCGCTCTTCCATCCCCTGCACCATCCCGCGGCGGGAAGAGAGATCGCCCATAATATTCCCGGCGTACTCTTCCGGCGTCTCCACCTCGACGTGCATCACCGGCTCAAGGATCACCGGATCCGCTTTGCGCGCGCCTTCCCGGAAGCCGAATATCGCCGCCATGCGGAACGCCATCTCCGAGGAGTCCACGTCGTGGTACGACCCGAAGGTCAGGGTCGCTTTCACGTCAACCACCGGATAACCCGCCAGCACGCCGGTGCCCATCGCTTCGCGCAGCCCTTTCTCCACGGAAGGGATGTACTCGCGTGGCACCACGCCGCCTTTGGTGGCGTCCTCGAAGACGAAACCGCTGCCCGGCTCCAGCGGCTCCAGGGTCAGCACGACGTGCCCGTACTGCCCTTTGCCGCCGGACTGGCGCACAAATTTGCCTTCCACGTCCGTCACTTTCTTGCGCAGGGTTTCGCGGTAGGTGACCTGCGGACGACCAATGTTGGCCTCGACGCCAAACTCGCGCTTCATCCGGTCGACAATGATCTCCAGATGCAGCTCGCCCATGCCGGAGATAATCGTCTGGCCAGACTCTTCATCGGTATGCAGACGGAACGACGGATCTTCCGCCGCCAGCCGCTGCAGCGCGATGCCCATTTTCTCCTGATCCGCTTTGGTCTTCGGCTCGATGGCCAGCGAAATCACCGGCTCCGGAAACTCCATCCGTTCGAGGGTAATGATCGCATCCGGATCGCACAGCGTATCACCGGTGGTCACATCCTTCAGCCCAACGCAGGCCGCGATATCCCCGGCGTGCAGTTCGTCAACTTCATGGCGGTCGTTGGCCTGCATCAGCACGATACGCCCGATGCGCTCTTTCTTGCCCTTCACCGGGTTCCACACCGCATCGCCTTTCTTCAGCGTCCCGGAGTAGACGCGGATAAAGGTCAGCTGGCCGACGTAGGGGTCGGTCATCAGTTTGAACGCCAGCGCCGACAGCGGCTCATCGTCGCTCGGATGGCGTTCCGCCGGCTGACCTTTCTCATCAATGCCCTGTATCGCCGGAATATCCAGCGGCGACGGCATCAGCTCCACCACCGCATCGAGCATGCGCTGCACGCCTTTGTTTTTAAAGGCGCTCCCGCAAAGCACCGCCTGGATTTCCCCCTTCACCGTGCGCTGGCGCAGACCGGCAACGATCTCCGCCTCGTCCAGCTCGCCGGTTTCCAGGTATTTATCCATCAGCTCATCGCTGGCTTCCGCCGCCGCCGAGACCATTTTCTCCCGCCACTGCTGTGCCGTCGCCAGCAGATCGTCTGGGACAGGCCCATAGCTGAAGGTCATGCCCTGGGTGGCGTCATCCCACAGGATGGCGCGCATTTTCACCAGATCGACAACGCCGGTGAAATGCTCTTCGGCGCCAATGGGGATCACAATCGGCACCGGGTTAGCCTTCAGACGGTCGATCATCATCTGCACCACGCGGAAGAAGTCCGCGCCGGGGCGGTCCATCTTGTTGACGAAGGCCAGCCGCGGAACGTGGTATTTATTCGCCTGGCGCCAGACGGTCTCCGACTGGGGCTGCACCCCGCCGACGGAGTCATACACCATCACCGCGCCGTCGAGCACGCGCATGGAACGTTCCACCTCAATGGTGAAATCCACGTGCCCCGGGGTGTCGATGATATTGATCCGGTGCGGCTCGAAGCTGCGGTCCATACCCGGCCAGAAGCAGCTTACCGCCGCCGAGGTAATGGTGATCCCGCGCTCCTGCTCCTGGGCCATCCAGTCGGTGGTTGCCGCGCCATCGTGTACTTCACCCAGCTTATGGCTCATCCCGGTGTAAAACAGGATGCGCTCGGTGGTGGTGGTTTTACCGGCATCGATATGCGCGGAGATACCGATGTTGCGATAACGTTCGAGGGGGATGGGTCGGGGCATGATGCGTCCTTAGTCGTTTTGACTGTCAGTCTGCGGTCGGAATGATCCGCAGTTCATTTAACTGCCGCCTATCATAGTACAACTGTACGAGTATATTCGAACTATTTTTGCTATTATTATGATTGGTCAGGTTGCGGCGGCGCGCGTGGCATCAGAACCGGAGTTTGGGTATAGTAGCCGCCAGCCGCCGATATGGGCTGCGGCTGCCATGCGCCGCGCCACCGCCGACACAGGATTATTATGATCGCCAATCACCCCGAACGAGAACAAATTCGCCTGGAAAATGTCCTTTCCGCGCTCGGTAACCCACTGCGACTGGAGATCATCCGCACGCTGGCCGACGGCAGCGAGCTGAGCTGCAACGCTCTGCGCCAGGAAGAGGTGGCCAAGTCCACCATGACCCACCACTGGCGCGTCCTGCGCGACAGCGGTGTGATCTGGCAACGGCCTCAGGGACGGGAGAACATGATTTCGCTGCGCCGGGAAGATCTGGACGCCCGTTTTCCCGGCCTGCTGGATACGCTGCTGAACGTGATGCAGCAGCCGTGAATCGCTAACCCACAGCCTACTCCTCTCCCGCCAGCCGCTGATACTGCCTGAAACGGGCCCGGGCATCGTCCTCCGTTTGCCGGAACAGCGCGTCCGCCAGATCCGGCGTGGTTTTATGCAGCGCGGCATAGCGCACCTCGCCGAGCAAAAAGTCGCGGAAACTCTCTTCCGGCTCTTCGGAGTCCAATATAAACGGCGTTTTGCCTTCGGCTTCCCGCTGCGGATGATAGCGCCACAGGTGCCAGTATCCCGCCTCCACCGCCCGCTTCGCCTCGCGCTGACTGCAGCGCATCCCGGCTTTCAGGCCGTGGTTGATACAGGCGGCATAGGCGATCACCAGCGACGGTCCCGGCCAGGCCTCGGCCTCAGCGATGGCCCGCAGGGTCTGATCTTTATCGGCGCCCATGGCGATCTGGGCGACGTAAACATTGCCGTAGCTCATCGCCATCATGCCGAGATCTTTTTTGCGCGTGCGTTTTCCCTGAGCGGCAAATTTGGCGATCGCCGCCACCGGGGTCGACTTGGACGACTGGCCGCCGGTGTTGGAGTAGACCTCGGTATCAAACACCAGAATATTGACGTCTTCCCCACTGGCCAGCACATGATCGAGGCCGCCGAAGCCGATATCGTAGGCCCAGCCGTCGCCGCCGAAGATCCACTGCGAACGCCGGACGAAATAGTCGCGGTTCTGCCAGAGCAGCTCCAGCAGCGGGACGCCCTCTTTTTCCGCCGCCAGCAACGCACTGAGGCGGTCCGCGCGCTCGCGGGTCCCCTCCCCCTCATCCTGCTGCGCCAGCCACTGCCGCATCGCGGCGTGAAGCGCGTCGCTGACCGGCAGCGCCAGCGCGGCGGTCAGCTCCTCGGCGATCTGTTGGCGGATCGCCTGGCCGCCAAGCATCATGCCGAGACCGAACTCGGCGTTATCCTCAAACAGCGAGTTTGCCCACGCCGGTCCGTGGCCGCGATGGTTGGTGGTATAGGGCATCGAAGGCGCGCTGGCGCCCCAGATCGAAGAGCAGCCGGTGGCGTTGGCGATCAGCATCCGGTCGCCAAACAGCTGGGTGATAAGCCGGGCATAGGGCGTTTCTCCACAGCCCGCGCAGGCGCCGGAAAACTCCAGCAGCGGCGTTTCGAACTGGCTGCCTTTGACCGTCGTTTTGCGAAACGGGTTATCTTTTGGCGCCAGTCCCAGGGCGTAATCCCAGACCGGAGCCATCGCACGCTGGCTGTCGAGGGAGACCATCTGCAGCGCCTTGCCGCGCGACGGGCAGCTCTCCACGCAGTTGCCGCAGCCGGAGCAGTCCAGCGGCGAGATAGCCAGATGATAGTGATAGTCTTTGGCCCCCTGGGCGGGTTTACTCAGCAGCCCGGCGGGAGCCGTGTCCTGCTCTTCAGGGCTCAGTAACGCCGGGCGGATCGCCGCATGCGGGCAGACAAAGGCGCACTGGTTACACTGGGTACAGCCGTCAGGCTGCCAGACCGGCACCTCCAGCGCGATGCCGCGCTTCTCCCAGGCGGCGGTGCCGGAGGGAAAGGTGCCGTCTTCCATCCCGGCGAAGGCGCTCACCGGCAACAGGTCGCCACGCTGGCGGTTCATGGGCTGCAGGATATCGCGGATGAAGTCCGGCATCAGGGCGCTCGCCTGCGGTGCCGGCGCCTCGAGGGTCGCCCAGTGGGCGGGTACCGTCACCCGGTGCAGCGCCGCCATCCCCAGCTCGATAGCCCGCTGGTTCATCTCAATGACGCTCGCCCCTTTGCTGCCATAGCTTTTCTCCACCGCCTGCTTGAGATAGTCTGCCGCCGTTTGCGGATCGATAATCGCCGTCAGCTTAAAGAACGCCGCCTGCATCAGCATGTTAAAGCGCCCGCCGAGGCCCAGCTCGCGGGCAATGTCCACCGCATTAAGGGTATAAAAGTCGATCTTTTCCTGCGCCAGATAGCGCCGGACGCTGCCCGGCAGGTGCTGCTCCAGCTCTGCCTCGGACCAGCTGCAGTTGAGCAGAAAGGTGCCTCCTGGCTTCAGCCCCTCCAGCAGGTCGTAGCGATCGACATAGGATTGCTGAGAGCAGGCGATAAAATCGGCCCGGTGGATCAGGTAGGGCGAGGTGATCGGCCGGTCGCCAAAGCGCAGGTGCGAAACGGTGATCCCCCCGGACTTTTTCGAGTCGTAGGAAAAGTAGGCCTGGGCGTAGAGTGGCGTGTTATCGCCGATGATCTTGATGGCGCTTTTGTTCGCCCCGACGGTGCCGTCCGAGCCCATCCCCCAGAATTTACAGGCGGTGATCCCGGCATGGGAGACCGCCAGCGGTTCCTGCCGGGCGGGCAGCGAGGTAAAAGTGACATCATCGACAATACCCAGGGTAAAGCCGTCCTTCGGCTGCGGCTGCCTGAGGTTGTCAAACACCGCGGCGATATCGTTGGGCAGCACGTCCTTACCGCCGAGCGCGTAGCGGCCGCCGACGATCAGCGGCGCATCGTCGCGTTGATAGAAGGCGTTCTTGACGTCGAGGCACAGCGGTTCCGCCTGCGCCCCCGGCTCTTTGGTACGGTCAAGGACGGCAATACGCTGCACGCTGGCGGGCAGTTGCGCGAAAAAGTGCGCCAGCGAGAACGGCCGATAGAGATGGACGCTGAGCAGCCCCACCTTCTCCCCCGCCGCATTCAGCGTCTCCACCACCTCCTGGACGGTGTCGCACACTGAGCCCATGGCGATAATCACCCGCTCGGCATCCGGCGCGCCGTGGTAATTAAACAGGTGATATTCCCGCCCGGTCAGCGCGGTGATCTTCGCCATATAGCTTTCCACCAGATCGGGCAGCGCGAGGTAGAAGCGGTTACCGGCCTCCCGCTCCTGGAAGTAGATATCCGGATTTTGCGCGGTGCCGCGGATCACCGGATGATCCGGGTGCAGCGCCTGCCGACGAAAGCGCTCCAGCGCCGGCCGGTCCAGCAGCGTCGCCAGTTGCTCATACGCCAGCACCTCAATCTTCTGTATTTCGTGCGAGGTGCGAAAGCCGTCGAAAAAGTTGATAAACGGGATCCGCCCGGCGATCGCCGCCAGGTGCGCCACCGCCGACAGGTCCATCACCTGCTGAACGTTATTCTCCACCAGCATGGCGCAGCCGGTCTGCCGTACCGCCATCACGTCCTGGTGGTCGCCAAAAATATTCAGCGAATTGGTCGCCAGCGCCCGCGCGCTGACGTGAAAAACACCCGGCAGCAGTTCACCGGCAATTTTGTACAAATTGGGGATCATCAGCAGCAGCCCCTGCGACGCGGTGTAGGTGGTGGTGAGCGCTCCCGCCTGCAGCGCGCCGTGCACCGCCCCGGCGGCACCGGCTTCGGATTGCATCTCCATCAGGCGCACCGGCTGGCCAAACAGATTCTTTTTCCCCTTAGCGGCCCATTCATCGACATTTTCCGCCATCGGCGTGGAGGGGGTGATGGGGTAGATGGCCGCCACGTCGGTAAAGGCGTAGGAGATCCAGGCCGCCGCCGTGTTGCCATCCATTGTTTTCATGTTTCCGGACATCGTTCAATCCTCAAAGGTGAGCGTTCTCTTTACCGCGGCAGCCCGCGGCAAACCCTGTCACCTCTCCAAGCACAGCCTGTGCCAGCTCGCGAATTGCCGCCTGTCACTCATCAATTCAACAGGTTAAGGGAAGAAACGCGCAGGCCCGTCCGGCGGGATTGCGGGGAATAAGACACTGTGCGCGACAAGCTGTTGAACAGGTGACAAAGCGCCGCGCGGGCCCGTGGCGGGAAATTGTTCTGTTTCGCACATTTGGTAGCGTTATTGTGCCGTTTGCTCAGCCTCCCGGCACGGCTGTTTTACAAAAAAACACTTATTTATCAAATGACTGAGCAAAAATTCGCAGCTGGTACGTTCCCTGCACTTCTCTGCTGGCAAACACTCAACAACAGGAGAAGTCACCATGACCATGCGTCAATGCGCTATCTACGGTAAAGGCGGTATCGGTAAATCCACCACCACCCAGAATCTCGTCGCGGCCCTCGCCGAGATGGGTAAGAAAGTGATGATCGTCGGCTGCGATCCGAAAGCGGACTCCACCCGTCTGATCCTTCACGCTAAAGCCCAGAACACCATCATGGAGATGGCGGCGGAAGTGGGCTCGGTCGAGGATCTGGAGCTCGAAGACGTGCTGCAAATCGGCTATGGCGATGTCCGTTGCGCCGAATCCGGCGGCCCGGAGCCAGGCGTCGGCTGTGCCGGACGCGGGGTGATCACCGCCATCAACTTCCTCGAGGAAGAAGGCGCCTATGAAGAAGATTTGGATTTCGTCTTCTATGACGTCCTCGGCGACGTGGTCTGCGGCGGCTTCGCCATGCCGATCCGCGAAAACAAAGCCCAGGAGATCTACATCGTCTGCTCCGGCGAGATGATGGCGATGTATGCCGCCAACAATATCTCCAAGGGGATCGTGAAGTACGCCAAATCCGGCAAGGTGCGCCTCGGCGGCCTGATCTGTAACTCACGCAAAACCGACCGGGAAGACGAACTGATCATCGCCCTGGCGGAGAAGCTTGGCACGCAGATGATCCACTTCGTTCCCCGCGACAACATTGTTCAGCGCGCGGAGATCCGCCGGATGACGGTGATCGAGTACGACCCGACCTGTCAGCAGGCGAATGAATATCGTCAACTGGCGCAGAAGATCGTCAATAACACCAAAAAAGTGGTGCCGACGCCGTGCACCATGGACGAGCTGGAATCGCTGCTGATGGAGTTCGGCATCATGGAAGAAGAAGACACCAGCATCATTGGTAAAACCGCCGCTGAAGAAAACGCGGCCTGAGCACAGGATCCTCACCATGACCAACGCAACAGGCGAACGTAACCTTGCGCTCATCCAGGAAGTCCTGGAGGTGTTTCCCGAAACCGCGCGCAAAGAGCGCAGAAAGCACATGATGATCAGCGATCCGCAGATGGAGAGCGTCGGCAAGTGCATTATCTCGAACCGTAAATCGCAGCCCGGGGTGATGACCGTGCGTGGCTGCGCCTATGCGGGCTCGAAAGGGGTGGTGTTTGGGCCAATCAAAGACATGGCCCATATCTCGCACGGCCCCATCGGCTGCGGCCAGTATTCGCGCGCCGGACGGCGCAACTACTATACCGGCGTCAGCGGTGTCGACAGCTTCGGCACCCTGAACTTCACCTCTGATTTTCAGGAGCGCGATATTGTTTTCGGCGGCGATAAAAAGCTGACCAAACTGATCGAAGAGATGGAGCTGCTGTTCCCGCTGACCAAAGGGATCACCATCCAGTCGGAGTGCCCGGTGGGCCTGATCGGCGATGACATCAGCGCCATAGCCAACGCCAGCAGCAAGGCGCTGGATAAACCGGTGATCCCGGTGCGCTGCGAAGGCTTTCGCGGCGTATCGCAATCGCTGGGCCACCATATCGCCAACGACGTGGTGCGCGACTGGGTGCTGAACAATCGCGAAGGGCAGCCGTTTGCCAGCACCCCGTATGATGTTGCCATCATTGGCGATTACAACATCGGCGGCGACGCCTGGGCCTCGCGCATTCTGCTGGAAGAGATGGGGCTGCGCGTAGTGGCGCAGTGGTCCGGCGACGGCACCCTGGTGGAGATGGAGAACACCCCATTCGTTAAGCTTAACCTCGTCCACTGCTACCGTTCGATGAACTATATCGCCCGCCATATGGAGGAGAAACATCAGATCCCGTGGATGGAATATAACTTCTTCGGCCCGACCAAAATCGCCGAATCGCTGCGCAAGATCGCCGATCAATTTGATGACACCATTCGCGCCAATGCGGAAGCGGTGATCGCCAAATATGAGGGGCAGATGGCGGCCATCATCGCCAAATATCGCCCGCGGCTGGAGGGGCGCAAAGTGCTGCTGTACATGGGGGGGCTGCGACCGCGCCACGTCATCGGCGCCTATGAGGATCTCGGGATGGAGATCATCGCCGCCGGCTACGAGTTTGCCCATAACGATGATTACGACCGCACCCTGCCGGACCTGAAAGAGGGCACCCTGCTGTTTGACGATGCCAGCAGCTATGAGCTGGAGGCCTTCGTCAAAGCGCTGAAACCTGACCTCATCGGCTCCGGGATCAAAGAGAAATATATCTTCCAGAAAATGGGGGTGCCGTTCCGCCAGATGCACTCCTGGGACTATTCCGGCCCCTATCACGGCTATGACGGCTTCGCCATCTTTGCCCGCGATATGGATATGACCCTGAACAATCCGGCGTGGAACGAACTGACTGCCCCGTGGCTGAAGTCTGCGTGATTGCCCCTTCACTGTCCCGTCAGTCCACCGATTTGTGGCGCGGGAGGAGAACACCATGAGCCAAACGATCGATAAAATTCACAGCTGTTATCCGCTGTTTGAACAGGATGAATACCAGACCCTGTTCCAGAATAAAAAGACCCTTGAAGAGGCGCACGACGCGCAGCGTGTGCAGGAGGTTTTTGCCTGGACCACCACCGCCGAGTATGAAGCGCTGAACTTCCAGCGCGAGGCGCTGACCGTCGACCCGGCCAAAGCCTGCCAGCCGCTCGGCGCCGTACTCTGCGCGCTGGGGTTCGCCGGCACCCTGCCCTACGTGCACGGCTCCCAGGGCTGCGTCGCCTATTTTCGCACCTACTTTAACCGCCATTTTAAAGAGCCGGTCGCCTGCGTCTCCGACTCCATGACCGAGGACGCGGCGGTGTTCGGCGGCAACAACAACATGAATCTGGGCCTGCAGAATGCTAGTGCGCTGTATAAACCCGAGATTATCGCCGTCTCCACCACCTGTATGGCCGAGGTGATCGGCGACGATCTGCAGGCGTTTATCGCCAACGCCAAAAAAGAGGGATTTGTTGACGACAGCATCGCCATTCCTTACGCCCATACCCCCAGCTTTATCGGCAGCCATGTTACCGGCTGGGACAATATGTTTGAAGGGTTCGCGAAGACCTTTACCGCTGACTACGCCGGGCAGCCGGGCAAACAGCAAAAGCTCAATCTGGTGACCGGATTTGAGACCTATCTCGGCAACTTCCGCGTGCTGAAGCGGATGATGGCGCAGATGGATGTCCCGTGCAGCCTGCTCTCCGACCCATCAGAGGTGCTCGACACCCCCGCCGACGGCCATTACCGGATGTACGCCGGCGGCACCAGCCAGGAGGAGATCAAAACCGCGCCGGACGCCATTGACACCCTGCTGCTGCAGCCGTGGCAGCTGGTGAAAAGCAAAAAGGTGGTTCAGGAGATGTGGAACCAGCCCGCCACCGAGGTGGCCGTTCCGCTGGGCCTGGCCGCCACCGACGCGCTGCTGATGACCGTCAGTCAGCTGACCGGCAAACCGATCGCCGACGCTCTGACCCTGGAGCGCGGCCGGCTGGTCGACATGATGCTGGATTCCCACACCTGGCTGCATGGCAAAAAATTCGGCCTCTACGGCGATCCGGATTTCGTGATGGGGCTGACGCGCTTCCTGCTGGAGCTGGGCTGCGAGCCGACGGTGATCCTCAGCCATAACGCCAATAAACGCTGGCAAAAAGCGATGAAGAAAATGCTTGATGCCTCGCCGTACGGTCAGGAAAGCGAAGTGTTCATCAACTGCGACCTGTGGCACTTCCGGTCGCTGATGTTCACCCGTCAGCCGGACTTTATGATCGGTAACTCCTACGGCAAGTTTATCCAGCGCGATACCCTGGCAAAGGGCAAAGCTTTCGAAGTGCCGCTGATCCGTCTGGGCTTTCCGCTGTTCGACCGCCATCATCTGCACCGCCAGACCACCTGGGGCTATGAAGGCGCAATGAACATCGTCACGACGCTGGTGAACGCCGTGCTGGAAAAACTGGACCACGACACCAGCCAGTTGGGCAAAACCGATTACAGCTTCGACCTCGTTCGTTAACCATCAGGCGCCCCGCCGCAGGCGGGGCCAGGAGGGAGTATGCCCATCGTGATTTTCCGTGAGCGCGGCGAGGCGCTGTATGCCTATATCGCCAAACAGGATCTGGAGGCCCGGGTGCTCCAGGTCGAACATGACGAGACGGACCGCTGGGGCGGCGCGATTGCCCTCGAAGGGGGACGTCGCTACTACGTCAATCCGCAGCCGGGGCGACCCGTCTTCCCGATAAGCCTGCGCGCCACCCGCAGCACGCTGCTATAAGGAGCTGGAAATGTCCGACAACGATACCCTTTTCTGGCGTCTGCTGGCGCTGTTCCAGACGCTGCCGGAGCTGCAGCCGGTGCAAGTCGTCGACTGGCTGGCGCAGGAGTGCGGCGAAACGTTGACCCCGGCACGGTTAACCACCCTGACGCAGCCTCAGCTGGCCGCCAGCTTTCCTTCGGCGACGGCGGTGATGTCCCCGGCCCGCTGGGCGCGGGTCATCGCCTGCCTGCAGGGGGTGCTGCCCGGCCATTTGCGCATCGCCCGCCCCCCTCAGCGAACGCCGCAGCTGCGGGTCGCTTTTTGCTCGCAGGATGGCCTGGCCATCAATGGTCATTTTGGCCAGAACCGGCTGTTTTTTATCTATGCCTTCGATGACCAGGGCGGCTGGCTGGCGGATCTGCGCCGCTATGCGTCTTCTTCTGCGGCGTCGGACGCCAGCGAGATGCGCGCCAGGCTGCTGGAGGATTGCCATCTGCTGTTTTGTCAGGAGATTGGCGGGCCTGCCGCCGCGAGGTTGATCCGCCATCAAATCCATCCGATGAAAGCGCCGCCGGGCACGACGATTCAGGCTCAGTGCGACGCGGTGAGCGCGATGTTGGCCGGTCGGCTGCCGCCGTGGCTGGCGAAGCGCCTCAACCGGGATAACCCTCTGGAGGAACGTGTTTTTTAATCGTTGTGTTGTGCTTGTTGCCCGCCGACCCCGCGGGCTTTTTTTTGCCCCCGCAGAGGCATCCGTTCTTTCAGCAAGGCAAGTGCCGCAGGACAGGGACAAAAGTAACAGCCGGGGGTTGGGCGCATCAGGAAATGTTGTGCTTATTGCCCGCCGACCCCGCGGGCTTTTTTTTGTCCCTGCAGGGGGCATCCTTTTTTTCAGCAAGGCAAGCGCCGCAGGACAGGGACAAAAGTGACAGCGGGGGGGTTGGGCGCATCAGGAAAATTGGCGAGAACGCAGGCGCGCATCCAGGACTGGCCGCCAGGACGGCGGCCAGAGGGCGGTCGAGACAAGGATGTCGAGTCCGCCCGTTCCGCCAGATGAAGCCGGAGTGGAGCGGACCGCGCAGCGGCAATTTTCAGCGCCATGCGGGGGGTCATGGGGGGCGGGCGAAACGCCCCCCATGCCGTTCACCCGCAGAGGGCGCAATGAAATAGTGAGGAAGGTCGGTGAACGGAATATTCCACCTTATCGACCCTTCCCGTCATTCGCCAATATGCGGCAATACTGTCGCGGTAAATCCAGTTATCAGCGCGATAAATCATGCCTTCCCCCTGTTTGATTGTTGCCTTTGTCGCAAAACCCACAACCCTTTTCCCTTAAAAATCAACCTCCCTCTCCCTGGAGCGCGAATTGCATCACCTCTCCGGTCTCCCACCGTCAACGAGGTCACTATGAAGGGAAAGGAAATTCTGGCGCTGCTGGACGAACCCGCCTGCGAGCACAACCAGAAGCAAAAATCCGGCTGCAGCGCCCCTAAGCCCGGCGCTACCGCCGGCGGTTGCGCCTTCGACGGCGCGCAGATAACGCTCCTGCCCATCGCCGACGTCGCGCACCTGGTGCACGGCCCCATCGGCTGCGCGGGCAGCTCGTGGGATAACCGCGGCAGCGTCAGCGCCGGCCCGGCCCTCAACCGGCTCGGCTTTACCACCGATCTTAACGAACAGGATGTGATTATGGGCCGCGGCGAACGCCGCCTGTTCCACGCCGTGCGTCACATCGTCGACCGCTATCATCCGGCGGCGGTCTTTATCTACAACACCTGCGTACCGGCGATGGAGGGGGATGACCTGGAGGCCGTCTGCCAGGCCGCACAGACCGCCACCGGCGTCCCGGTCATCGCCATTGACGCCGCCGGTTTCTACGGCAGTAAAAATCTTGGCAACCGAATGGCGGGCGACGTGATGCTCAGGCAGGTGATTGGCCAGCGCGAACCGGCCCCGTGGCCAGACAACACGCCCTTTGCCCCGGCCCAGCGCCACGATATCGGCCTGATTGGCGAATTCAATATCGCCGGCGAGTTCTGGCAGGTCCAGCCGCTGCTCGACGAGCTGGGGATCCGCGTCCTCGGCAGCCTCTCCGGCGACGGCCGCTTTGCCGAGATCCAGACCCTGCACCGGGCGCAGGCCAATATGCTGGTGTGCTCGCGCGCGCTGATCAACGTCGCCCGGGGGCTGGAGCTGCGCTACGGCACGCCGTGGTTTGAAGGCAGCTTCTACGGGATCCGCGCCACCTCCGACGCCTTGCGCCAGCTGGCGACGCTGCTGGGGGATGACGACCTGTGCCGCCGCACCGAGGCGCTGATCGCCCGCGAAGAGCAGGCGGCGGAGCAGGCGCTGGCGCCGTGGCGCGAGCAGCTCCGTGGGCGCAAAGTGTTGCTCTACACCGGCGGCGTGAAATCCTGGTCGGTGGTATCAGCCCTGCAGGATCTCGGCATGACCGTGGTGGCCACCGGCACGCGGAAATCCACCGAGGAGGACAAACAGCGGATCCGTGAGCTGATGGGCGACGAGGCGGTGATGCTTGAGGAGGGCAATGCCCGCACCCTGCTCGACGTGGTGTACCGCTATCAGGCCGACCTGATGATCGCCGGCGGACGCAATATGTACACCGCCTGGAAAGCCCGGCTGCCGTTTCTCGATATCAATCAGGAGCGCGAGCACGCCTACGCCGGCTATCAGGGCATCATCACCCTCGCCCGCCAGCTCTGTCTGACCCTCGCCAGTCCCGTCTGGCCGCAAACGCATACCCGCGCCCCGTGGCGCTAGGAGAACACCATGGCAGACATTATCCGCAGTGAAAAACCGCTGGCGGTGAGCCCGATTAAAACCGGGCAACCGCTCGGGGCGATCCTCGCCAGCCTCGGGCTGGCCCAGGCCATCCCGCTGGTCCACGGCGCCCAGGGCTGCAGCGCCTTCGCCAAAGTTTTCTTTATTCAGCATTTCCATGACCCGGTGCCGCTGCAGTCGACGGCCATGGATCCGACCGCCACGATCATGGGGGCCGACGGCAATATCTTCACCGCGCTCGACACCCTCTGCCAGCGCCACAGCCCGCAGGCCATCGTGCTGCTCAGCACCGGTCTGGCGGAAGCGCAGGGCAGCGATATCGCCCGGGTGGTGCGCCAGTTTCGTGAGGCGCATCCGCGCCATAACGGCGTGGCGATCCTCACCGTCAATACCCCGGATTTTTTTGGCTCGATGGAAAACGGCTACAGCGCGGTGATCGAGAGCGTGATCGAGCAGTGGGTCGCGCCGACGCCGCGTCCGGGGCAGCGGCCCCGGCGGGTCAACCTGCTGGTCAGCCACCTCTGTTCGCCAGGGGATATCGAATGGCTGGGCCGCTGCGTGGAGGCCTTTGGCCTGCAGCCGGTGATCCTGCCGGACCTCTCGCAGTCAATGGATGGCCACCTCGGTGAAGGGGATTTTACGCCCCTGACCCAGGGCGGCGCCTCGCTGCGCCAGATTGCCCAGATGGGCCAGAGTCTGGGCAGCTTCGCCATTGGCGTGTCGCTCCAGCGGGCGGCATCGCTCCTGACCCAACGCAGCCGCGGCGACGTGATCGCCCTGCCGCATCTGATGACCCTCGACCATTGCGATACCTTTATCCATCAGCTGGCGAAGATGTCCGGACGCCGCGTACCGGCCTGGATTGAGCGCCAGCGTGGCCAGCTGCAGGATGCGATGATCGACTGCCATATGTGGCTTCAGGGCCAGCGCATGGCGATGGCGGCTGAGGGCGACCTGCTGGCGGCGTGGTGTGATTTCGCCCGCAGCCAGGGGATGCAGCCCGGCCCGCTGGTCGCCCCCACCAGCCACCCCAGCCTGCGCCAGCTGCCGGTCGAGCAAGTCGTGCCGGGGGATCTTGAGGATCTGCAGCAGCTGCTGAGCCACCAACCCGCCGATCTGCTGGTGGCTAACTCTCACGCCCGCGATCTGGCGGAGCAGTTTGCCCTGCCGCTGATCCGCGTCGGTTTTCCCCTCTTCGACCGGCTCGGTGAGTTTCGTCGCGTCCGCCAGGGGTACGCCGGTATGCGAGATACGCTGTTTGAACTGGCCAATCTGCTGCGCGACCGCCATCACCACACCGCCCTCTACCGCTCGCCGCTTCGCCAGGGCGCCGACCCCCTGCCGGCTTCAGGAGACGCTTATGCCGCCCATTAACCGTCAGTTTGATATGGTCCACGCCGACGAGTGGTCGATGAAAGTCGCCTTCGCCAGCTCCGATTACCGCCACGTCGATCAGCATTTCGGCGCCACGCCGCGGCTGGTGGTCTACGGCGTCAAAGCCGACCGGGTCACCCTGCTGCGGGTGGTGGAGTTCCCGGTCGCCAGCGGTCACCAGACCGAGAAGATAGCCGAGCGCATCCATGCCCTTGAGGATTGCGTCACCCTGTTCTGCGTGGCGATTGGCGAGGCGGTTTTTCGCCAGCTGCTGCAGGTGGGCGTCCGCGCCGAACGCGTCCCAGACCAGACCACCATCCTCGGCTTGCTGCAGGAGATCCAACTCTCCTGGTATGAAAAAGCGCAGCGCCGCAGCGCGCGGCAACGCGATCCGCAGCGCTTTAACCGCCTGCTGGAGGAGCCGGCGTGGCGGGAGGAGCCCGACCCGCTCCCCTGATCCTGTCGTTTATGTGACAAAGCCCACAAAACGCCACAACAGTGTCGGCCCTGTCGGGGGCGCTTAACCCGCCAGGTCATTAACAAATAAGGTTTTTATGCGTTGGTATCGCAATTGCTTGGGGGTCAGTACCACCGCCAGTCTGCGGTGTACCGCGCCCCGGCGTTTTCGTCATCATCCCTGGAGCTGACAGCATGTGGAACTACTCCGAGAAAGTGAAAGACCATTTTTTTCATCCCCGCAACGCGCGCGTGGTCGACAACGCCAACGCGGTGGGCGATGTGGGTTCATTAAGCTGCGGCGATGCGCTGCGCCTGATGCTGCGGGTTGATCCGCAGACCGAGATCATCGAGGAGGCGGGCTTCCAGACCTTCGGCTGCGGCAGCGCCATCGCCTCCTCTTCCGCGCTGACGGAGCTGATTATCGGCCACACCCTGACCGAAGCCGGGCAGATCACCAACCAGCAGATCGCCGACTACCTCGACGGTCTGCCGCCGGAAAAAATGCACTGCTCGGTGATGGGCCAGGAAGCGCTGCGTGCGGCCATCGCCCATTTTCGCGGCGAAAGCCTTGAGGAGGAGCATGAGGAGGGCAAGCTGATCTGTAAGTGCTTCGGCGTCGACGAAGGGCATATTCGCCGGGCCGTGGTGAACAACGGCCTGACCACCCTTGAGGAAGTGATCAACTACACCAAAGCCGGCGGCGGCTGCACCGCCTGCCATGAAAAAATTGAGCTGGCGCTGGCGGCGATCCTCGCCCAACAGCCGCCAGCCCCCCTGCCAGCGGAGACGACCCACGATGCGCACTGGCAAAGCGTGGTCGATACCATCAACGAACTGCGTCCTCACATTCAGGCCGACGGCGGCGACATGACGTTGCTCAACGTCACCCCGCGTCAGGTGACCGTCAGCCTCTCCGGCAGCTGCAGCGGCTGCATGATGACCGACATGACCCTTGCCTGGCTGCAGCAAAAGCTGATGGAGCGTACCGGAACTTACATGGACGTGGTGGCGGCCCCGGCCGCGGTTAACTAACCCAAGGGGGATACGATGAAACCTGTTTATCTCGATAACAACGCCACCACCCGTCTCGACCCGATGGTTCTCGACGCGATGATGCCCTTTTTAACCGACTTTTACGGCAACCCTTCGTCGATACACGATTTTGGTCTGCCGGCGCAGGCGGCCCTTGAACGGGCGCACCAGCAGGTGGCCGCCCTGCTCGGGGCCGACTACCCCAGCGAGATCATCTTTACCTCCTGCGCCACCGAGGCCACCACCACCGCTATCGCCTCGGCGGTGGCCCTGATGCCGGAGCGGCGCGAGATCATCACCAGCGCGGTCGAACATCCCGCCACTCTGGCGGTGTGCGAGCAGCTGGAGCGCCAGGGATACCTGATCCACCGTATCGCCGTGGATCAGCAGGGCGCCCTGGATATGGCGCAATTTCGGGCGGCGCTTAGCCCGCGCGTGGCGCTGGTCAGCATCATGTGGGCCAATAACGAAACCGGCGTCATGTTCCCGGTGCCCGAACTGGCGGAGCTGGCTCATGAGCAGGGCGCGCTGTTTCACTGCGACGCGGTGCAGGTGGTGGGCAAAATCCCGATGGCGCTCAGCCAGACGCGGATCGATATGCTCTCCTGCTCGGCGCATAAATTCCACGGTCCCAAAGGGGTGGGCTGCCTCTGGCTGCGGCGGGGAACGCGTTTTCGCCCGCTGCTGCGCGGCGGCCACCAGGCGCATGGCCGGCGGGCCGGTACAGAAAATATCAGCGGCATTGTCGGGATGGGCGCCGCCAGCGAGCTGGCGCAGGTTCATCTGCCGGGCATGGCGCAGATTAGCCAGCTGCGCGATCGTCTTGAACAGCATCTCCAGGCCACTATCCCGGCGGTGACGGTGATGGGCGGCAGCCAGCCGCGGGTGCCCGGCACCCTCAATCTGGCCTTCGAGTGTATCGAGGGCGAGGCAATCCTGCTGCTGATGAATCAGGCCGGGATCGCCGCCTCCAGCGGCAGCGCCTGCACCTCCGGCTCGCTGGAGCCGTCGCACGTCATGCGGGCAATGAATATCCCCTACACTGCGGCCCACGGCACCATCCGCTTCTCCCTCTCACGCTATACCCGGGAAAAAGAGATCGACTACGTCATCGCCACCCTGCCGTCGGTTATCGACCGGCTGCGCGCCCTGTCGCCCTACTGGCGACAGGGTCAGCCGCACCTGCAGGATGGCGCCTTCACGCCGGTCTACGGCTAAGGCGGGGAGACAATGATGGGACGCGTACTGATTAACGACACTACCCTGCGCGATGGTGAACAGAGTCCCGGCGTGGCCTTTCAGGCCAGCGAAAAGATCGCCATCGCCGAGGCGCTGTACGCGGCGGGGATCGAGGCCATGGAGGTCGGCACCCCGGCGATGGGCGAGGAGGAGTGCGCCCGCATCCGGCAGGTGCGCCGTCAGCTCCCGGGCGCCACGCTGATGACATGGTGCCGGATGCAGGCGGGAGAAATTCGCCAGAGCGCCGACCTGGGCATGGACTGGGTGGATATCTCCATCCCCGCCTCCGACAAGCTGCGGCAGTACAAACTGCGCGAAGGCTTACCGCTGCTGCTGGAGCGGCTGGCGGCCCTGATCCACCTCGCCCACACCCTTGGCCTGAAGGTCTGCATTGGCTGTGAGGACGCCTCGCGAGCCAGCGACGCGACGCTGCAGGACATTGCCTGCCTGGCCCGGGAGGCGGGAGCCACCCGTCTGCGCTATGCCGATACCGTCGGTATCCTCGACCCGTTCACCACCGCGGCGCAGATCGCCGCCCTGCGCCGCGTCTGGCCCGGCGAACTCGAGATGCACGCCCATAACGATCTGGGCCTGGCTACCGCCAACACCCTGGCGGCGGTGCGCGCCGGGGCCACCAGCGTGAACACCACCGTGCTGGGCCTGGGCGAACGCGCGGGCAACGCGGCGCTGGAGACCGTGGCGCTCGGACTGGAGCGCTGCCTGGAGGTCAAGACCGGCGTGCGTTTCACCGCCCTGCCGGCGCTGTGCGAACAGGTGGCCCTCGCCACCCGCCGCCCGGTGGATCCCCAGCAGCCGCTGGTGGGCGAGCTGGTCTTTACCCACGAATCCGGCGTGCACGTTGCGGCGCTGCTGCGCGACAGCGAGAGCTATCAGGCGATCGACCCCGCCCTGCTGGGCCGCGGCTATCGGCTGGTGCTGGGCAAACACTCCGGTCGCCAGGCGGTTAACGGCGTCTTCGATCGGATGGGTTATCACCTGACATCAGCGCAAATTGACCAGCTGCTGCCAGCGCTCCGTCGCTTTGCCGAAAACGGCAAACGCAGCCCGCGGGATGATGAGCTGGCGGCAATCTACCACGCGCTCTGCAGCGCCGAAACGCTGCAGGCCAGGGGGTGAGTATGGAGTGGTTTTATCAGATCCCCGGCGTGGGCGACCTGCGCTCCGCCGATGCATTCTTTCAGTTTTTCGCCGTTCCCTACCAGCCCGAGCGCCTGGCGCACTGCAGCCTGCCGGTGCTGGCCACCTTTCACCGCAAGCTGAAGGCGGAAGTGCCTCTGCTCAACCAGCTGGAGGATAACCCGCGCGCGCACTGGCTGCTGGCGCGCCGACTGCTGGCGGAGAGTTATCAGCAACAGTTCGAGGAGAACACGCCATGAGACCCCAATTTACCTTTAGCGAAGCGGTCCGCGTCGTGCGCGCCATCCGTAACGATGGCACCTATGCGGGCCTGCCGTCCGGCGCCCTGCTGGTGCGCCGGGGCAGCATCGGCTATGTCCGCGACTGGGGGGTATTCTTGCAGGACCAGATCATCTACCAGATCCACTTCCCGGACTGCGACCGGGTGGTCGGCTGCCGCGAACAGGAGCTGATTGCCGGCGATCGACCCTGGCTGGCCGGCAATCTGCAGTATGGCGATAGCGTAATCTGTCAGACGGCGCTGGCGATGCAGGGCGAGATGGTGGTCAGCGTCGGTCAGTTGGGGCGCATCGAAGCCACCGACCGGGGCGAGCATGGCGACGGCTATATCGTCGACTTCGGCGGCCGCTGGTTCCAGGTCCCGGTAAGCGCGCTGGCGCTGGCAAAGGAGGAAGAATAATGGAGCCATGGCAACGATTTGGCCGACAGCGGCTGGCGCAGAGCCGCTGGAACTGCGAGCCGGCGGCCATCGACGCGGTCGACCGGCAGGCCTTCGAGGCGGCCTGGCAGCGCCAGGCCCAGCTGGAGCAGCTCATCGTCGCCCAAATTGCGCCGGAGGCGATCCCCGCCGCGCTGCTGGAGGGCCTCGCCACTTCGCTGGGCGCCTGGCTGGATGAGGGAGGATTTACGCCAGCGGAGCGGGCGGCGATCGTCCTGCACCACGCCCGGCTGGAAAGCGCCTTCGCCGGGATTGCCAGCCAGGCGCCGCGGCCGGATCCCGCCACGGTGCAGGCCTGGTATCTGCGGCATCAGGCGCAGTTTATGCGCCCGGAACAGCGCCTGACCCGCCATCTGCTGCTCACCGTCGATGGCGACGACCAGGCGGTTTACTCGCGTATACGGGAGCTTCATGGGCAAATCGAAGCCTCCCGCGAGGCGTTTGCGCCGCTGGCCCAGCGACACTCCCACTGCCCGAGCGCGCTGGACGGCGGACTGCTGGGCTGGATCGGCCGGGGGCTGCTCTATCCGCAGCTGGAGGAGGCGCTGTTTGCGCTGGCGGAAAATGCGCTGAGCGCGCCGGTGGCCAGTGAGCTCGGCTGGCATCTGGTCTGGTGTGAGGCCATTCGCCCTGCCGCGCCGATGACGCCTGAGCAGGCGCTGGAAAGCGCCCGCGATTACCTCAGTCAACAGAGCCAGCGCCGCCACCAGCGCCAGTGGCTGGCCGAGATGCTAGCGCGCCAGCCGGGGCTGTGCGGGTAGCCGACAGGCTACCCGCCATCGCCTACAGCAGATGCGGTTTAATCTCCTCAAGCCAGGTCGCCAGCCGCGCGTCGGTCTCGTCGAACTGGTTATCCTGATCCAGCACCAGTCCGACAAAGCGATCCCCCTCCAGCGCCGATGAGGCGCTGAACTCATACCCCTCGTTCGGCCAGCTGCCGATCATCGTCGCCCCGCGGGCACGCAGGGCGTCGTACAGCGGCCGCAGCCCGCTGGCGAAGTTATCCGGATAGCCACGCTGATCGCCGAGGCCAAACAGCGCCACCGTTTTCCCCTGCAGGCTAACGTCGCCGAGGTTGCGGATAAACTCGGCCCACGACTCGCTCTCGCCCCCGGCCTCGAGGCCCGGCAGCTGGCCGTCGCCCAGCGTCGGCGTCCCCAACAGCAGGGCCGGGTAGGCCAGCAGGTCCGCCAGCGTGGCGCGGTTAATATTGACCGGGGCGGCGGCGGCCTCCCCCAGCTGCTTGTGGATCATTTTCGCGATCTTGCGGGTTTTACCGGTATCGGTACCAAAGAAAATGCCAATGTTCGCCATAGTACGCTCCTGTCGGAATGGTGTTGAAAAAAGGAATGACGACAGAGGTATTGCGAAGGCTGTGCCAGGTTGCCCTGCACCGCGACGGCCCATCCCTGCCCCATCAGGATCGCTTCGCATCACGATGCCGCGCGCCAAAGGCGCACCCGGCGGGGCGAAAGGTAAAAATCCGTGAATTTTCCCCCTGTCGGATCAATGTTTCGCGTGGTCGTTCCGATAAGGGCGCACACTTTGCATGGTTATCCGGGTTCGGCTTACCCCGCCGCGTTTTGCGCACGGTGTCGGACAATTTGTCATAACTGCGACACAGGAGTTTGCGATGACCCTGAATATGATGCTCGATAACGCCGCGCCGGAGGCCATCGCCGGCGCGCTGACTCAACAACATCCGGGGCTGTTTTTTACCATGGTGGAACAGGCCTCGGTGGCCATCTCCCTCACCGATGCCAGCGCCAGGATCATTTACGCCAACCCGGCGTTTTGCCGCCAGACCGGCTATTCGCTGGCGCAATTGTTAAACCAGAACCCGCGCCTGCTGGCCAGCAGCCAGACGCCGCGCGAGATCTATCAGGAGATGTGGCATACCCTGCTCCAGCGTCAGCCCTGGCGCGGCCAGCTGATTAATCAGCGTCGGGACGGCGGCCTGTACCTGGTGGAGATTGACATCACCCCGGTGCTTAGCCCGCAAGGGGAACTGGAGCATTATCTGGCGATGCAGCGGGATATCAGCGTCAGCTACACCCTCGAGCAGCGGCTGCGCAACCATATGACCCTGATGGAGGCGGTGCTGAATAATATCCCCGCCGCCGTGGTAGTGGTGGACGAGCAGGATCGGGTGGTGATGGACAACCTCGCCTACAAAACCTTCTGCGCTGACTGCGGCGGCCGGGAGCTGCTCACCGAGCTGCAGGTCTCCCCTGGCCGGATGACGCCCGGCGTGGAGGCGATCCTGCCGGTGGCGCTCCGCGGGGCCGCGCGCTGGCTGTCGGTAACCTGCTGGCCGTTGCCCGGCGTCAGTGAAGAGGCCAGCCGCTACTTTATCGACAGCGCGCTGGCGCGGACCCTGGTGGTGATCGCCGACTGTACCCAGCAGCGTCAGCAGCAGGAGCAAGGACGCCTTGACCGGCTGAAGCAGCAAATGACCGCCGGCAAGCTGCTGGCGGCGATCCGCGAGTCGCTGGACGCCGCGCTGATCCAGCTGAACTGCCCGATTAATATGCTGGCGGCAGCCCGTCGGCTGAACGGCGAGGGAAGCGGGAATGTGGCGCTGGAGGCCGCCTGGCGTGAAGGGGAAGAGGCGATGGCGCGGCTCCAGCGCTGTCGCCCATCGCTGGAACTCGAAAACCCCGCCGTCTGGCCGCTGCAGCCCTTTTTCGACGATCTGTGCGCCCTCTACCGTACCCGCTTCGATCCCGACGGGCTGCAGGTCGACATGGCCTCACCGCATCTGATCGGCTTTGGCCAGCGCACCCCGCTGCTGGCGTGCTTAAGCCTGTGGCTCGACCGCACCCTGGCCCTCGCCGCCGAACTCCCCTCCGTGCCGCTGGCGATGCAGCTCTATGCCGAGGAGAACGACGGCTGGCTGTCGCTGTACCTGACTGACAACGTGCCGCTGCTGCAGGTGCGCTACGCCCACTCCCCCGACGCGCTGAACTCGCCGGGCAAAGGCATGGAGCTGCGGCTGATCCAGACCCTGGTGGCGCACCATCGCGGGGCCATTGAGCTGGCTTCCCGACCGCAGGGCGGCACCTGCCTGACCCTGCGTTTCCCGCTGTTTAACACCCTGACCGGAGGTGAAGCATGATCCCTGAATCCGACCCGGACACCACCGTCAGACGCTTCGACCTCTCTCAGCAGTTCACCGCCATGCAGCGGATAAGCGTAGTGCTGAGCCGGGCCACCGAGGCCAGCAAAACGTTGCAGGAGGTACTCAGCGTATTACACAACGATGCTTTTATGCAGCACGGGATGATCTGCCTGTACGACAGCGAGCAGGAGATCCTCAGTATCGAAGCGCTGCAGCAAACCGGCCAGCAGCCCCTCCCCGGCAGCACGCAGATCCGCTATCGCCCCGGCGAGGGACTGGTGGGGACCGTGCTGGCCCAGGGGCAGTCGCTGGTGCTGCCCCGGGTCGCCGACGATCAGCGTTTTCTCGACCGCCTGAGCCTCTACGATTACGATCTGCCGTTTATCGCCGTACCGTTGATGGGGCCCAACGCCCGGCCAATAGGGGTGCTGGCGGCCCAGCCGATGGCGCGCCAGGAAGAGCGGCTGCCGGCCTGCACCCGTTTTCTCGAAACCGTCGCCAACCTCGTCGCCCAGACCATCCGGCTGATGATCCTTCCGGCCTCACCCGCCCTGTCGAGCCGCCAGCCGCCGAAGGTGGAACGGCCGCCGGCCTGCTCGTCGTCGCGCGGCGTGGGCCTTGACAATATGGTCGGCAAGAGCCCGGCGATGCGCCAGATCGTGGAGGTGATCCGTCAGGTCTCGCGCTGGGACACCACCGTGCTGGTACGCGGCGAAAGCGGCACCGGGAAAGAGCTGATCGCCAACGCCATCCATCACCATTCGCCACGGGCTGGTGCCGCCTTCGTCAAATTTAACTGCGCGGCGCTGCCGGACACCCTGCTGGAAAGCGAACTGTTCGGCCATGAGAAAGGCGCCTTTACCGGGGCGGTGCGTCAGCGTAAAGGACGTTTTGAGCTGGCGGATGGCGGCACCCTGTTCCTCGATGAGATTGGTGAAAGCAGCGCATCGTTCCAGGCCAAGCTGCTGCGTATCCTCCAGGAGGGGGAGATGGAGCGGGTCGGCGGCGATGAGACCCTGCGGGTGAATGTCCGCATCATCGCCGCCACCAACCGTCACCTGGAGGAGGAGGTCCGGCTGGGCCATTTCCGCGAGGATCTCTACTATCGTCTGAACGTGATGCCCATCGCCCTGCCCCCGCTGCGCGAGCGTCAGGAGGACATCGCCGAGCTGGCGCACTTCCTGGTGCGCAAAATCGGCCAGCATCAGGGGCGCACGCTGCGGATCAGCGAGGGCGCGATCCGCCTGCTGATGGAGTACAGCTGGCCGGGTAACGTTCGCGAACTGGAGAACTGCCTCGAACGATCGGCGGTGATGTCGGAGAGTGGCCTGATCGATCGCGACGTGATCCTCTTCACTCACCAGGATCGTCCCGCCAAAGCCCTGCCTGCCAGCGGGCCAGCGGAAGACAGCTGGCTGGACAACAGCCTGGACGAACGTCAGCGACTGATCGCCGCGCTGGAAAAAGCCGGCTGGGTGCAGGCCAAGGCGGCACGGCTGCTGGGGATGACGCCGCGCCAGGTCGCTTACCGGATCCAGATCATGGATATCACCCTGCCGCGTCTGTAGGCCGCGGTGTCAGGTTCAGGACATTGTCGTCAGTACGGCAGGAACGCGACAATGTTGTGCCGCAGGGACGCGGGATAACGCTTTATTTTTCAGCCAGATAAAAAATTCGTCACTGGTACGTCGTTTGCAGCAGGAAGGTATCGCCCAACCATGAAGGTACGACCATGACTTCCTGCTCTTCTTTTTCCGGCGGTAACGCCTGTCAGTCGGCGGACGCCAGCGCGTTAGCGCCGCGGGTGGCCGACAAGGTCGCCGCGCACCCCTGCTACTCCCGCAGCGGGCACCACCGTTTCGCCCGGATGCATCTTCCGGTCGCCCCGGCCTGCAATCTGCAGTGCAACTACTGCAACCGTAAATTCGACTGCAGTAATGAATCCCGCCCCGGGGTGTCATCGACGCTGCTGACCCCCGGGCAGGCGGTGTTGAAAGTGCGCCAGGTGGCCCAGGCCATCCCGCAGCTGTCGGTGGTCGGCATAGCCGGGCCCGGCGATCCGCTGGCCAATATGACCCGCACCTTCCGCACCCTGGAGCTGGTCCGCGACCAGCTTCCGGACCTCAAATTATGCCTGTCAACCAACGGGCTGATGCTGCCCGACGCGGTCGATCGCCTGCTGGAGGTCGGCGTGGATCACGTCACGGTGACCATCAATACCCTGGATGCCGATATCGCCGGGCAAATCTATGCCTGGCTGTGGCTCGACGGCGAACGCTACCGCGGCCGGGAAGCCGGGGAGATCCTGATTGCCCGCCAGCTTGAAGGGGTCCGCAGGCTGACCGCCGCGGGGGTGCTGGTCAAGATAAACTCGGTGCTGATCCCGGGGATCAACGACGGCGGCATGGCCGAGGTCGGCCGTCGTTTGCGGGAAAGCGGCGCGTTTATTCACAATATTATGCCGCTGATTGCCAGACCGGAGCACGGCACGGTTTTTGGTCTCAACGGCCAGCCGGAGCCGGACGCCGGGATGCTCGCCGCGATCCGCAGCCAGTGCGGGGAGGTGATGCCGCAGATGACCCACTGCCACCAGTGCCGTGCCGACGCCATCGGCATGCTGGGCGAAGATCGCAGCCAGCAGTTCACCCGGCTGCCGGACCCGGACAGCCTCCCCGACTGGCTGCCCATCCTCCACCAGCGCGCCGAACTTCATGCCAGCCTCGCCACGCAGGGGGAGTCGGACGCGGATGACGCCTGTCTGGTGGCCGTGGCCTCCCGCCACGGCGAGGTCATTGACTGTCATTTTGGCCATGCCGACCGCTTCTCGATCTACAGCCTGTCGGCCGCCGGTATGGTGCTGGTGGGCGAGCGCTTTACACCGAAATATTGCCGCGGCGAAGAGGAGTGTGAGCCACAGGAGAACGAGGCCAGACTGGCGGCGCTGCTGGCGCTGCTCGCCGACGTAAAAGCGGTGTTCTGCGTGCGTATCGGCCATACGCCATGGCAGCAGCTGGAATTGCAGGGCATTGAGCCGCAGGTGGACGGCGCGTGGCGTTCGGTCGCCGAGGTGCTGCCTGCCTGGTGGCAGCGGCGGCGCCAGAGCCTGGCGGCATCGCGTCTGCGTCAGGGGGTCGCCTGATGGCGCCGGTCGACTGGTTGACCCGCCTGTGGCGATTGTATCACGCCGGAAAAGGCTGCTTTCCGCTGCGGATGGGGCTGACTCCCGGAGCGTGGCGGGCGCTGCAACAGCGGCTGGGCGAGGTGGCGACGCCGCTGGACAGCGCGACGCTGAGCCGCCGTCGGCTGATGACCGAGCTGAATGCCACCCGCGACGAAGAGCGTCGGCAGCTGGGGCAGTGGCTGACGGAGTGGATGGCGCCGGGGGCCGAACCGATGGCGCAGATCGTCGCCGAGGTAGCGCTGGCGTTTAACCATCTGTGGGAGGATCTGGGACTCGATTCGCGGGCGGAACTGGGCCGGCTGATGAGCGACTGCTTTCCACTGCTGGTGGTGCAGAACGTCCACCATATGCGCTGGAAAAAGTTCTTTTATCGCCAGCGCTGCCTGCAGTCGCAGGGGGAGATTGTCTGCCGATCGCCGAGCTGCGACGAATGCCTGGAGCGCAGCCTCTGCTTCGAACCGCCACCGCTATAAACAAGCCGCAGCCCCCTGCGGCTGACCCAACCACACTCGCGTTTAACCCCTTTACGCGAGTTTCTGCCGGGTGGCGCTTCGCTTACCCGGCCTACAACCCCAAATCACCACTGGATCAGGGGCCACTGAAACTGCCGGTGCTGGCGGCCTCAAAATCGCTGAGACGTTCCCGGCAGGCCGGGGCAGCCCGCATGGATGCGGGCTGAGGGCCGTGTTTTGCAGGGACGCTGCCTCGGCCCGACCCGAAGCCTGCAGGGATAAGTCGAAGGTACCACGCAGTGGCGATTTTGCCGGCCGGAGCCCGGGGGTACAGGGGGCGGCGGCGACTGGCCGCCCCCTGTGCGCTCCCAGCACCATAAGAGACATAACGCAGAAGACTAACCGGGAGCGCAAACTACGCTGAAGCCACAGATAACATAAACAACCACACTGCAGTGCTTCCCCTCACCCTAACCCTCTCCCGGAGGGAGAGGGAACCGTCCGGTCGTCGTTTCCGTGCCCAACATATTGCCGGGTGGCGGCTGCGCCTGACCCGGCCTACGGAGTCTGAGAACGTGGCAAACCGATAACCGTCTCCACCGCCGCCGGGCAATACATCAGGCTCCGTGTCCAACATGTTGCCGGGTGGCGCTTCGCTTACCCGGCCTACAAAGCCATTTACATATCAGAAGGTTACTCAACACCGTAGGCCCGGCAAGCGCCGCGCCGCCGGGCAAGGACAGCGGGCGCGGAGCCGCTTTTGTGCCGGGTGGCGCTTCGCTTACCCAGCCTACAACCCCAAATCACCACTGGATCAAGGGCCGCTGAAACTGCCGGTGCTGGCGGCCTCAAAATCGCTGAGACGTTCCCGGCAGGCCGGGGCAGCCCGCATGGATGCGGGCTGAGGGCCGTGTTTTGCAGGGACGCTGCCTCGGCCCGACCCGAAGCCTGCAGGGATAAGTCGAAGGTACCACGAAGCGGCGATTTTGCTGGCCGGAGCCCGGGGGTACAGGGGGCGGCGGCGACTGGCCGCCCCCTGTGCGCTCCCTGCGCCATGAGAGACATCACGCAGAAGACTAACCGGGAGCGCAATGTGCGCTGAAGCCACAGATAACATAAACAACCACACTGCAGTGCTTCCCCTCACCCTAACCCTCTCCCGGAGGGAGAGGGAACCGTCCGGTCGTCGTTTCCGTGCCCAACATATTGCCGGGTGGCGGCTGCGCCTGACCCGGCCTACATAACCATTAAATTTCAGAAGGTTAACCATCACCGTAGGCCCGCGCAAGCGCAGCGCCGCCGGGCAAAAGATATCGCACCGGGCCAAACGAAAAAAAAGCCGGAGGTTTCCCTCCGGCTTTTCTCATTCACACTACGCTATGCCTTAGGCCACATCTTCGTACTGCGGCACCGGGTTGCGGAAGCTTTTGGTCACGCAGGCCAGATAGACCAGACCGATACCGGCCCAGATCAGGCCCAGAATCATCGAGCTCTCTTCCAGGTTGACCCACAGCGCGCCAACGGTCAGGGCGCCGCACATCGGCAGGAACAGATACTGGAAGTGGTCTTTCAGCGTCTTGTTGCGTTTCTCACGGATCCAGAACTGCGAAATCACCGACAGGTTAACGAAGGTAAACGCCACCAGCGCACCAAAGTTAATCAGCGCCGTCGCCATCACCAGGTCGAAGTTAATCGCCAGCAGCGCAATAGCGCCGACCAGGATGATGTTCATCGCCGGGGTGCGCCAGGTCGGGTGGACGTAGCCGAAGAAGCTTTTCGGGAACACGCCGTCGCGGCCCATCACGTACATCAGACGCGCCACGCCAGCGTGCGCCGCCATACCGGACGCCAGCACGGTGATGGTGGAGAAGATCAGCGCGCCAACCTGGAAGGCTTTACCTGCTACGTAGAGCATAATTTCCGGCTGTGACGCATCCGGATCTTTAAAGCGCGAGATGTCCGGGAAGTACAGCTGCAGGAAGTAGGTGGCAAAGATGAAGATCAGGCCGCCAATCAGCGCGGTCAGGAAGATCGCCCGCGGGATGACGCGCTCTGCATCTTTGGTCTCTTCAGACAGGTTGCTGATGCCGTCGAAGCCGGTAAACGAGAAGCACAGGATCGTCGCCCCGGTAATCATCGGGATCACGTGCGCGTCACCGGACCAGAACGGACGGCTGCTGGCCAGCGTACCGGCGCCTTCGCCTTCAAACACGCCATAAATCACCATGCCGAGAATAACGGCAATCAGCACCACCTGCAGCACCACGATCACGGTGTTGAAGTTGGCGACGGATTTAATACTGCGCAGGTTAAAGGCGGTCATAAAGGCGACCAGCGCGATAACAAACACCCACGACGGAATCGAAGGCACCAGCGCTTCAAAATAGATTTTCGCCAGCAGAATGTTGATCATCGGCGCGAACAGGTAGTCGAGCAGCGAGGACCAACCCACCATAAAGCCAACGGTCGGGCTGATGGATTTCTGCGCATAGGTATACGCCGAGCCGGCAGAAGGGTAACGACGTACCAGCTTGCCATAGCTCAGGGCAGTAAACAGAATGGCGATTAACGCAAAGGCGTAGGCCGTCGGCACGTGACCGTCGGTCATACCAGAGACGATACCAAACGTATCGAACAGCGTCATCGGCTGCATATAGGCCAGGCCCATCATTACAACCGGAACTAACGTAAGTGTTTTACGTAATTCCACGCGAGAGGTATTTGGAGTAGCGTTATGCGACATAGTTATCCCCTTTTACGGTGAACGCCAGCGCGTAAGCAAAAAATTGCCCCATTTCTTTCTATTCCTCAGCGACAACGACTGTCGGTTTTTAGTAAATATCTATCCGGTACGAAGCCCGGCCTCTTGGTATTGAATGATGTGTCTTTCGACCAAAAAAATAACCGACACTTTTAAAAAAAGCGTCGGCTAGTCTCTGGTTTTCAGGCCGCATATTTTGCAACAAATTCAACGGCGTTGACAAGATGTTATGAAGTTCATTGCGTAAGCGTATTTTTTAACGTGCTAATATCTATACGATTTCCGTATGATAAATTGTAAAAATAGCACTATTTGCTAATAGCATTTCCCGCCACCATTTGCTGGCCAAACCGCAGGTGGCGTCATTCCAGGCGATCCAGGCATGCTGGCGGGGCGACAGCCCGCGAACCGCCATGCTGATGAGCTCGCCGCTCTCCAGCAGCCCCTGCACCTGGTAACGCGGCAGACAGCCCCAGCCCAGCCCCATGCGCAGCAGCGCCAGCTGCCCCGCGGCGTCACACACCGTCAGGGTCTCCTGATCGCTGAGAAGCGCCCCGCCCTCGCCGGTGGCCACCGCCCGATAACGGCGCAGGGTCCGCCAGCTCAGCGGAGCGCGGTGTCGCGCCAGCGGATGCTGCGGGGAAACCACCAGCAGCAGCTCCAGCTCGCCGAGGGGGAGATAGTCATAACCGCTCAGCGGCGGCGGCTCGCCAAGGGCGCCCAGCAGCAGATCGGCCTGCCCGTCGGTCAGCGGCCGCCAGTCCAGCAGCGAGGGGTTCTGCGTGAAGTGCAGCCGGGTCAGCGGCTGTTGTTGATAAAATGCGGCAATCAGCGGCGAAAGCTGCGTCACGGGAAAAGTGCAGTCCACCGCCAGGCGGAGGGTGTGCTCCCACCCCTGCTGCAGCTTGACCGCCCGGATCTCCAGTTCGCGGGCGATATGCAGCACCTCCCGCCCTTTCTCCAGCAGCATTTGTCCGGTGGGGGTAAAGCGCGCGCGGTGTCCGCTGCGGTCGAGCAGCTGAATATTGAGATCGCTTTCCAGCCGGTGAATGGTGTAGCTCAGCGCCGAGGGCGTTTTAAAGAGCTTTGCCGACGCGGCGGCAAAGCTCCCCTCTTTTTCCAGCGCGTCGAGGATCACGAGGACATCCAGCAGTGGTTTCATCGCTACCCCCTTACGGTATGCGAATCACCGCTGGTAGATCACTCCATCGGCATCACCAGCGGATCGGGGTACTGGTACTCAAACCCCAGCTCATTGCAGATACGATTGCCATCCACAATCTTGCCCTGACCACCGTCCGGGCTGTCGCTGAACACCGGGGGCGGCAGCCCCAGTTCACGGGCCATCTGCGGATAAAAGAGGCCGCGCGCCGGATGGCGGGGCGCACATAGATTATAGATGTGCCCGCCCTTCGGGGCCTGCAACAGCAGTTCGATAGCGGCCACCACATCCTGCAAATGCACCAGATTGACCACGTGCTGGCCATCCGGCGCCGACTTGCCGGCAAAAAAACGTCCCGGATGACGGGAAGGCCCCACCAGCCCGGCCAGACGCAGAATATCCACCGAGGTTCCCGGCAGGTTGTGCAGCCAGTCCTCCAGCTCCTTGAGCACCTGCCCGCTGGCGGTTTGCGGCAGACGCGGGGAGTTCTCTTTCACCGTGCCATTGACGTTGCCATACACCGAGGTGGAACTGGTGAAGACGATCCGCGGAATATGGTGCGCCAGCGCAGTATCGACAATCTCCTGCACCGCCTGCAGATAAAACCCTTCTCCCGCCCCGGTACGCCGGGCCGGCAGCGTGATCACCAGCGCATCGACGTTCATCAGCGCGTCGAGGTCCTCGGTATCACAGAGCAGCTGCGGCTCCAGGCGCAGCGGATAGCTGTCAATCCCGCACATCCGCGCCGCCTCCACGCCATCCTGCGTGGTTTTACTGCCGGTGACCTGCCAGCCTCGCGCCATCAATGACAGCGCCAGCGGCATCCCCAGCCATCCCAAACCGACTATCGCGACCTTTTTCATCCCAGGCTCCTGACTCTTTCGCTGTGCTGATTACAGGCTACGCCAGCCTGCGGCAACTGACAATTTCTTCGCTCAATGTGAAATGAATTAATGATAGAAAAAAGCCCTTGCTTTCTGCGGCGGAAGTGGTTTAGGTTAAAGGACATCAAATGCATAGTCATTCACAGAGAATTTTTATGAACCGCGTTCAATTTAAACACCACCATCATCACCATCATCCTGACTAGTCTTTCAGGCGATGTGTGCTGGAAGACATTTGGATCTTCCAGTGGTGCATGAACGCGCAGAGAGCCCCCGGAAGATTCACTTCCGGGGGCTTTTTTTTGGACCAAATTCGGACAGATTCAGACAGGTATTCAGAGGAAAAGAACAATGTTAGACAACACCCGTTTACGCATAGCTATTCAGAAATCAGGCCGTTTAAGCGAAGATTCACGCGAATTACTCAGCCGCTGCGGCATTAAAGTCAATTTGCACACCCAGCGTCTGATTGCGCTGGCGGAAAATATGCCAATCGACATTCTGCGCGTGCGTGATGACGATATCCCGGGCCTGGTGATGGACGGTGTTGTCGACCTCGGCATTATCGGCGAAAACGTGCTGGAAGAAGAGCTGCTCAGCCGCCGCGCTCAGGGCGAAGACCCGCGCTACTTCACCCTGCGCCGTCTCGACTTCGGCGGCTGCCGCCTGTCGCTGGCGACCCCGGTGGATGAAGCCTGGAACGGCCCGGCGGCGCTGGACGGCAAACGCATCGCCACCTCTTACCCACACCTGCTGAAGCGTTACCTCGATCAAAAAGGTATCTCCTTTAAATCCTGTCTGCTGAACGGCTCCGTGGAAGTGGCGCCGCGCGCCGGCCTCGCCGACGCCATCTGCGACCTCGTCTCCACCGGCGCCACCCTGGAAGCCAACGGCCTGCGCGAAGTGGAAGTGATCTACCGCTCCAAAGCCTGCCTGATCCAGCGCGACGGCGAGATGGCCGACGCCAAACAGCAGCTGATTGACCGCCTGCTGACCCGTATTCAGGGCGTGATCCAGGCCCGCGAGTCGAAATACATCATGATGCACGCTCCGACCGAACGCCTGGAAGAAGTGGTTGCCCTGCTGCCGGGCGCCGAGCGTCCGACTATTCTGCCGCTGGCAGGCGACAAGCAGCGCGTGGCGATGCACATGGTCAGCAGCGAAACCCTGTTCTGGGAGACCATGGAAAAACTGAAAGCGCTGGGCGCCAGCTCCATTCTGGTGCTGCCGATTGAGAAGATGATGGAGTAATCGGCCAGCCGGTCACGGGACACACAGGGGAAAACAATCATGAGCTTCAACACAATCATCGACTGGAACGGCTGTAGCGCAGACCAACAGCAACAACTCTTAACGCGCCCGGCGATTTCCGCCTCCGACAGCATCAGTAAAACGGTGGCGGAGATCCTCGATAACGTCAAAGCCAACGGCGACGCGGCGCTGCGCGAATACAGCGCGAAGTTTGATAAAACCACCGTCGCCGCGCTGCAGGTGAGCGAGGCGGAGATCGCCGCCGCCGGCGAACGCCTCAGCGACGAGCTGAAGCAGGCGATGGCGATGGCGGTGAAAAACATCGAGACCTTCCACAACGCGCAACAGCTGCAGGCGGTGGATGTCGAAACGCTGCCGGGGGTGCGCTGCCAGCAGGTCACCCGCCCTATCGCCTCCGTCGGGCTGTACATTCCGGGCGGCTCGGCGCCGCTGTTCTCCACGGTGCTGATGCTGGCGACGCCGGCGCGCATCGCCGGCTGTCAGCAGGTGGTGCTCTGCTCGCCGCCGCCGATCGCCGATGAGATCCTCTATGCCGCGCAACTGTGCGGCGTGAAAACCATCTTTAACGTCGGCGGCGCCCAGGCCATCGCCGCCCTGGCTCTCGGGACCGAGTCGGTGCCGAAGGTGGATAAAATCTTTGGCCCGGGTAACGCTTACGTCACGGAAGCCAAACGTCAGGTCAGCCAGCGTCTGGACGGCGCAGCCATCGACATGCCGGCCGGTCCGTCGGAAGTGCTGGTGATCGCCGACAGCGGCGCCACCCCGGACTTTGTCGCCTCCGACCTGCTGTCGCAGGCGGAACACGGCCCGGACTCGCAGGTGATCCTCCTGACCCCGGACGCCGACCTCGGCAGCCGCGTCGCTGAGGCCGTCGAACGCCAGCTGGCCGCCCTGCCGCGCGCGGAAACCGCCCGCGTGGCCCTCTCCGCCAGCCGGATCATCGTGGCCCGCGACCTGGCGCAGTGCGTGGCTATCTCCAACCAGTATGGTCCGGAGCACCTGATCATTCAGACCCGTCAGGCCCGCGAGCTGGTGGACAGCATCACCAGCGCCGGTTCGGTTTTCCTCGGCGACTGGTCACCGGAATCCGCGGGCGATTACGCCTCGGGCACCAACCACGTCCTGCCGACCTATGGGTATACCGCCACCTGTTCGAGCCTCGGCCTGGCCGACTTCCAGAAGCGGATGACCGTGCAGGAGCTGTCGCGCGACGGCTTTGCCGCCCTCGCCTCAACGATTGAGATCCTGGCCGCCGCCGAGCGCCTTGACGCCCACAAAAACGCCGTAACGCTGCGCGTTGCCGCCCTGAAGGAGCAAGCATGAGCATTGAAGATTTAGCCCGCGCCAACGTCCGTGCGCTGACCCCGTATCAATCCGCTCGCCGTCTGGGCGGCAAAGGCGACGTCTGGCTGAACGCCAACGAATTCCCGACCGCCGTGGCTTTCCAGCTTACTGCGCAAACGATGAACCGCTATCCGGAGCCGCAGCCGAAGGCAGTCATCGAGAGCTACGCCCGCTACGCCGACGTCAAACCGGAGCAGGTGCTGGTCAGCCGCGGCGCCGACGAAGGGATTGAGCTGCTGATCCGCGCTTTCTGTGAGCCCGGCAAAGACGCGCTACTCTACTGCCCGCCCACCTACGGCATGTACAGCGTCAGCGCCGAGACCATCGGCGTCGAATGCCGCACCGTGCCGACCCTCGCCGACTGGCAGCTCGACCTGCCGGGTATCGAGGCGCAGCTGGACGGCGTGAAGGTGGTCTTTGTCTGCAGCCCGAACAACCCGACCGGCCAGATCATCGATCCGCAGTCGATACGCGACCTGCTGGAGATGACTCGCGATAAAGCCATCGTGGTCGCCGACGAAGCCTATATTGAGTTCTGCCCGCAGGCGACGCTCGCCGGCTGGCTCAGCGACTATCCGCACCTGGTGGTGCTGCGCACGCTGTCCAAAGCCTTCGCCCTTGCCGGCCTGCGCTGCGGCTTCACCCTCGCCAACGCCGAGGTGATTAACGTGCTGCTGAAAGTGATCGCTCCGTATCCGCTCTCCACGCCAGTGGCCGATATCGCCGCCCAGGCGCTGAGCGCGGAAGGCATCGCGGCGATGCGCCAGCGCGTGGCGCAGATCCTCGACGAGCGCCGCTACCTGGTGGAACAGCTGCGCGGCATCGCCTGCGTGGAGCAGGTCTTCGATTCCGAGGCGAACTACGTTCTGGCGCGGATAACCGCCTCCAGCGCAGTGTTTAAATCTTTGTGGGATCAGGGCATTATCTTACGTGACCAGAATAAACAACCTTCATTAAGCGGCTGTTTGCGTATCACTATCGGTACCCGTGCTGAGAGCCAGCGCGTGATTGACGCCTTGACTGCGGAGAATGTATGACCCAGAAGTATCTCTTTATTGACCGTGACGGCACCCTGATTTCCGAACCGCCGGTGGATTTCCAGGTGGACCGTTTCGACAAGCTGGCGTTTGAGCCGCAGGTGATCCCGGCGCTGCTGAAGCTGCAGCAGGAAGGCTATAAGCTGGTGATGATCACCAACCAGGATGGCCTGGGAACCGACAGTCTGCCGCAGGAAGCATTTGATGGCCCGCACAACCTGATGATGCAGATCTTCGCCTCGCAGGGCGTCAATTTCGAAGAGGTGCTGATTTGTCCGCACTTCCCGGGCGACAACTGCGCCTGCCGCAAACCGAAAACGCAGCTGGTGTTGCCGTGGCTGGAAGACGGCGTACTGGATAAAAGCCACAGCTATGTGATTGGCGACCGGGCCACCGACCTTGAGCTGGCGGATAACATGGGGATTACCGGCCTGCGCTATGACCGTGAGACCCTGGACTGGCCGACCATCAGCGAGCAGCTGACCCGCCGCGACCGCTATGCCCACGTCGAGCGCATCACCAAAGAGACCCAGGTGGACGTGAAGGTGTGGCTGGACCGCGAAGGCGGCAGCAAGATCCACACCGGCGTCGGCTTTTTTGACCATATGCTCGACCAAATCGCCACCCACGGCGGCTTCCGCATGGAGATCAACGTCGGCGGCGATCTGTACATCGACGATCATCACACCGTGGAAGATACCGGCCTGGCCCTCGGCGAAGCCCTGAAGCTGGCGCTTGGCGACAAACGCGGCATCAACCGCTTCGGCTTCGTGCTGCCGATGGACGAGTGTCTCGCCCGCTGCGCGCTGGATATCTCCGGCCGTCCGCACCTGGAGTATAAGGCGGACTTCACCTATCAGCGCGTCGGCGATCTGAGCACCGAGATGGTGGAACACTTCTTCCGCTCGCTCTCTTACACCATGGCGGTGACCCTGCACCTGAAAACCAAGGGCAAGAACGATCACCACCGCGTGGAGAGCCTGTTCAAAGCCTTTGGCCGTACGCTGCGCCAGGCGATCCGCGTCCAGGGCGATGCCCTGCCGTCTTCCAAAGGGGTGCTGTGATGAATGTGGTGATCCTTGATACCGGGTGCGCCAACCTCAATTCGGTGAAATCGGCGATTGGCCGCCACGGCTATGAGCCGGTGGTCAGCCGCGATCCGGAGGTGGTATTGCGTGCCGATAAACTGTTTCTTCCCGGCGTCGGCACCGCCCAGGCGGCGATGGACCAGCTGCGCGACCGCGATCTGATCGACCTGATCAAAGCCTGTACCCAGCCGGTGCTGGGGATTTGCCTGGGCATGCAGCTGCTCGGCAAGCGCAGCGAGGAGAACAACGGCGTCGATCTGCTGGGCATTATCGAAGAAGAGGTGCCGAAGATGACCGACCACGGTCTGCCATTGCCGCACATGGGCTGGAACCGGGTGTATGCCAAAGCAGGCGATCGTCTGTTCCGCGGCATTGAAGAAGGCGCGTATTTCTACTTCGTGCACAGCTACGCCATGCCGGTCAACCCGTACACCATCGCCCAGTGCAATTACGGCGAGGCGTTCACCGCCGCGGTGCAGAAAGATAACTTCTTTGGCGTGCAGTTCCACCCGGAGCGCTCCGGGAGCGCCGGGGCGCAACTGCTGAAAAACTTCCTGGAGATGTGATGATTATTCCTGCTTTAGATTTAATCGACGGCACCGTCGTTCGTCTCCACCAGGGCGATTACGGCCAGCAGCGCGACTATGGCAGCGATCCGCTGCCGCGCCTGCAGTCCTATGCCGCTCAGGGAGCGGAAGTCCTGCACCTGGTCGACCTGACCGGGGCGAAGGATCCGGCGAAACGCCAGATCCCCCTGCTGAAATCGCTGGTCGCCGGCGTTGACGTCCCGGTACAGGTTGGCGGCGGCGTGCGGACCGAAGCGGATGTCGCGGCCCTGCTTGAGGCCGGCGTCGCCCGCGTGGTGGTCGGCTCCACCGCGGTGAAGTCCCCGGAGGAAGTGAAAGGCTGGTTTAAACGCTTTGGCCCTGAACGGCTGGTGCTTGCGCTCGACGTGCGCATTGACGCCGACGGCAACAAGCAGGTGGCGGTCAGCGGCTGGCAGGAAAACTCCGGCGTGACGCTGGAGGAGCTGGTGGAGAGTTATCTGCCGGTCGGCCTGCAGCATGTGCTGTGCACCGATATCTCCCGCGACGGCACCCTGGCAGGCTCTAACGTCTCGCTGTACGAGGAAGTCTGCGCCCGCTACCCGCAGGTGGCGTTTCAGTCATCCGGCGGCATCGGCGATCTCAAAGATATTGCCGCGCTGCGCGGCACCGGGGTGCGCGGCGTGATTGTCGGTCGCGCGCTGCTGGAAGGTAAATTCAACGTAACGGAGGCCATTCAATGCTGGCAAAACGGATAATCCCCTGCCTCGACGTCCGCGACGGCCAGGTAGTGAAAGGCGTGCAGTTCCGTAATCACGAGATCATTGGCGACATCGTCCCGCTGGCCAAGCGCTATGCCGACGAAGGGGCCGACGAACTGGTGTTCTATGATATCACCGCCTCCAGCGACGGTCGGGTGGTCGACAAGAGCTGGGTGTCGCGCGTGGCGGAAGTGATCGATATTCCTTTCTGCGTGGCGGGCGGGATCAAGTCGCTGGAAGACGCGGCGCAGATCCTCTCCTTCGGCGCCGATAAGATTTCGATTAACTCCCCTGCTCTCGCCGACCCGACGCTGATCACCCGCCTTGCCGACCGCTTTGGCGTGCAGTGCATTGTGGTGGGGATTGATACCTGGTTTGATGCAGAGACCGGCAAATATCACGTCAACCAGTATACCGGCGACGAGACCCGTACCCGGGTGACGCAGTGGGAAACCCTCGACTGGGTGACGGAAGTGCAGAAGCGGGGCGCGGGCGAGATCGTCCTCAATATGATGAACCAGGACGGGGTGCGCAACGGTTACGACCTGCAGCAGCTGGCGAAGGTTCGCGCGGTGTGCCATGTCCCGCTGATCGCCTCCGGCGGCGCGGGCACCATGGAACACTTCCTCGAAGCCTTCCGCGACGCCAACGTTGACGGCGCGCTGGCGGCCTCGGTATTCCACAAACAGATTATTAATATTGGCGAACTGAAAGCGTACCTGGCGGCACAGGGCGTGGAGATAAGGGTATGTTGACTGAACAGCTGGACTGGGAAAAAACGGACGGCATGATGCCGGCCATCGTGCAGCACGCCGTATCCGGCGAAGTGCTGATGCTGGGCTACATGAACAAGGAGGCGCTGGAGAAAACCGAAGCCACCGGCAAGGTCACCTTTTACTCACGCACCAAACAACGGCTGTGGACCAAGGGTGAAACCTCGGGCAATGTCCTCAACGTAGTGAGCATCACGCCGGATTGTGACAACGATACGCTGCTGGTGCTGGTGAACCCGATCGGGCCGACCTGCCATAAAGGCACCACCAGCTGCTTCGGCGAAACCGGCCACCAGTGGCTGTTCCTCTATCAGCTGGAGCAGCTGCTGGCCGAGCGTAAGCACGCCGACCCGGAGAGCTCCTATACGGCGAAGCTGTACGCCAGCGGCACCAAGCGTATTGCGCAGAAAGTGGGGGAAGAAGGCGTGGAGACCGCGCTGGCCGCCACGGTGAACGACCGCTTCGAGCTGAAGAATGAGGCGTCGGATTTGATGTATCACCTGCTGGTGCTGCTGCAGGACCAGGGGCTGGATCTCGGGGAAGTGATTGATAATCTGAAGAGTCGTCACTAACGCGTTAACCCCCGCCGCAACGGCGGGGGTAGCAGGCCTCAGGATTTGCTTTCCAGCAGCGTAGTGTAGAGATTGACGTAAGCGTCAATCATATGGTCGGCAGTAAACATCTCTTCAAAACGACGACGCGAGTTTTCGCCATAGCGGCTGGCGGTTTCATCGTTATGCCAGAGCTCATTCATCGCCTCCACCAGCGCCTGACTGTCATTCGGCGGGATCACACAGCCATTCACTTTGTCCTGGTTAATGAACGAGGTCCCGGTGCCGATCTCGCAGGAGATCAGCGGTCTGGCGAAGCGCGCGCCTTCCAGTAACGTAATGCCAAACGCCTCGGAGCGCAGATGCGAGGGGAAGACCACCCCCCGGCAGAGCTGGAAGAGAATGTATTTATCTTCGTCGTTGAGCATGCCGGTAAACACCACATTGCTCAGCCCGCGTTGCTGCGCCTCACGACGCACTTCCGCCTCCAGCGGCCCGCCCCCGACGATCACCACCGGCAGCCGGCTACGCTCGGCGGCATCCAGCAGAATGTGCAGCCCTTTGTAGTAGCGGAAAGCGCCAACGAAGAGGAAGAAGTTATCGCCGACGGTTTCCCGCCAGTGCGCCACCCGCTGCGGATCGTGCTGCACGTCATGCTGCTCCAGACCAAACGGGATCACCACGGTTTTATCCTGATATTTTTTCAGGGTCTGGCTGGAGGCCACGTAGTTGGGCGACGAGGCGACGATGCAGTCTACGCTGGCGAGGAATCGCTCCTGCAGCGGCTGGTACAACTTCATTAACCGTTTTTGTTTCACAATATCCGAGTGATATGTCACCACCGTTCTGGCGTCAGGCCGCGCCGAGAGATGCAACATATCCATGAAAGGAAACGGAAAATGGTAGTTGATGATGTCGTAATCATCTTTAATCTGCTTAAAACGCTTTAACGCTTTCAACGAAAACGGCGTGGAGGCAATTTCAAAAAGCTGCTTATTATAAATGACCCGATGGTCTTCGTAGGCGACAGGACCTGTCTCTTTGTCCGGGCTAAAAGTAAAAACATCGGCTGCGATTCCCCGGCGGGCGCAGCCCTGACTTAGCTGATAAATGACCTGCTCAATACCGCCGTAGGTATCGGGATAGTAGGTCTTATAGACGTGTAGAACTCTCAACTGACACCCTTAGAGTAATTTATAGGCGTTAATGGTCTGGGTCGTACAGTTCTCCCACGAAAACTGTTTCGCCTGGGCAAGACCGCGCGCGGTGGCGATTTCCCGCCAGCTATCATCCTGCAGGCTCTGCAAAATATGCGCGCTAATCGCGTCTACATCATTAGGATCGGCAACGAGGCCGGCATCGCCAACCACCTCAGGCAAAGAAGTGACATTGGAACATACTACCGGCACACCGCAAGACATCGCTTCAAGAATAGGTAAACCGAATCCCTCATAGAAAGAGGGATAAACAAAGGTTCTGGCCGCCGCGTACAGATAAGGCAGGTCTTCATCCGGGACATAGCCCAGGTAACGGATCCACCCTTCACGCGTACCGCGCTCGACTAACTGCCACAGCACATCGTCTTCCCATCCGCGATAACCGCTGAGGATCAGCGGGTAGCGCATGCGGGTCTCCATCGGCAGCAGCTGATAGGCCTGCAGCAGACCGCGGATATTTTTACGCGGCTCCATGGTGCCGATATATAACGCATACCCCTGCCACGCCAGCTGATATTTCTGCAGGACCGGCAGGCACTCCGCCGGGCTGCGCGGAATATAGTCGCTGCTGCAGGCCAGCTTGGTGGTGACGATCCGATCCGCCGGATAGTTGAACAGGCGGATGATTTCACTGCGCGAGAAGTCGGAGACGGTCAGGATCAGCTTCGCCGAATCCAGGCTCTCGTGCAGGGACTTCTCCATATAGCGAACCCGATCTTTTGGATGATATTCCGGGCAGGTAAAAATGGAGATGTCATGAAACGTGGTCACGGCGCGTTCCAGGCGATGCGGCAGATAGAAATTGGGACCATGGTAAATGTAGTCTTTGTAATCGCGCAATGCCCACGCCTGGCGCCGCGGATGCAGCAGGCGATACGCCTCAATCAGCAGCGGCTGGCGACGCAGAAACGCCGACAGACGACCATGATTGCTGGCTTTGGTATCGCTTTTATTCTCCACCTGGGGGATCTGATCGATAAACGACGCGCCGTGAAACAGCTTCAGCTCTTCGATTTCACGGGCAACCGCCAGCCGCTTAACCAGCTCCAGGGAATACCGACCGATGCCCGTTAATGGGTATTTAATTGGCTCAGTAGCAAAAATAATTTTCATAATAAATGACACATCATCATCTAGCTCCCCTTGTATTCAAAGGCAAAAAATACAAGGGGGAATATTTTTATTTAAAATATTTAGCTTTAGCTAAGCCTTGACACATATTAACCAGGCGGCGTGAAACAGCATAATAATCATGTTGTTCACGCCATGCATCGGCACGTTGTTGAGTCCTGGTAGCCCAGGCGTCCTGTTCACGGATGGAATGAAGGATCCGGTCAATCCCCTGACTGATATCGTCGACGCTGCATCCATCAAATTTAAAGACCGCATCGTCCAGATCATCAAATATCGCCAGGGGTGTTACCGCAACAGGTTTTTGGGTTGCCATGCCATAACGTACCGCTCCGCTAGCTGACTCACCCGTATTCTGGTAAGCAAAAATCAGTAGATCAGCTTCTGAGAGCAGCCGCAAACTTTCCGCATCAGGCAGGAAATCATTATGCATCTCAATGAGATCGTTAACACCTAGCCGCTGAGCTGCCGCTTTAAGTTCTGCCACCAGATCGCGTGATTCTCCAACCGGATACTCCGCGTTAACCAGACGCAAACGAACCGGTTTCCCCGCCTGCTTGAGGCGATGGACGGATTCTACCAGCTCCATCAGGCCCTTATGCGGTAAGCAGAAGCCATAGCTCGCAATTAACGGTAAAGCCTGCTGTTGACGCGCGGCGCTCCCAGCAGCGTAGTTGATAACACCATGCGGAAATAAAGCAACATTATCGGTTAAGCCTAAATCTTTAAGGCGGTTCATATCGGCAATTGAATGCACCAACAATCGGTCACAAAGCGCCAGCGCATCCGCCATTTCGGCAAGGCGGAAATTCCAGGTCGGCTCTTTTTCCAGCGGATCCACAGTTGAATGCATCGTCATGACAACCGCTCGACCGGCGTCATGCTGGCGACGAATAAACGCCGACAGTTCGCGATGATTAAAGAATCCATAGTTAAACTGGATCACGATGACATCAAGTCGCAGAGCATCAATTTGTGGCTGGAGATTTTCAAGATAGTTATTTTCTTTACCCACAATCCAGTTGCGCAGTACAAACTCTTCGTCTGCACACACAAGATCTCCAGCGCTGACCTGGGGAGCAAAAACAACATCCGCGCCATGCGGTGCGCTCTCCAGCAAATGCTGAGAATAGGTTGCGATCCCACATTTCGTGTTCCAGGTCGTCAACCAGCCAATTCGCGCCCGATGCTGAGCAATATCAATATGCGCACGCAGCGTCTTAACTGCCTGACGAGAACGATCAGCCACCGCTTTCCAGGTAAACTGCTGCAGAATAAGCTCGCGACCAGCATCAGCCATGTCACGCAGCACTGATTTATCCGTCGAGGCTGCAGCTTTTAACGCATCCGTTAAGTTGTCAATGTCCACACTGGCCCATGTCGAGGCAAACAGACCAAAGTGTGTTTTTACCCGGGTAAACTGATAGTTAACCAGCCATGAATTTTGTGAATTAACAAAATCTAGTTGACCGCTCCAGTTAGTGACGATGGCTGGAAGCCCACTCAGCATTGCTTCAGCGATAGGTAAACCAAAGCCTTCGGCGCAACCTGGAGCAACCAGAACATCGCAGCTTTCATAAAGCCCTTTAAGCTGGCTGGCTGACATATCCTCTTTGATTATTTCAACTTTGGGGTAGTCCGCGAATTGAGCCTGGGCGTGTGCCAGCCACGCGTCAATTTCATTGTGTGGATTGTTAAAAGTCTTAATGATCAAGATAACATTGTCACGACGAGTGAACGCCCTGCCCCAAGCCTGAAGCATTGCCTGCACCCCTTTTCGTGGGAAGCAGGAAGAGACATGCAGGAAACGGAAGGTTCCCTCATCCACATCTTTTGCCGTTTCAGCTGCTGTGGTGAGCCAATGATCGCAGCCGTTGCCTACAACAAATGCAGGCACATTCAAGCCGTTGTCAATCAATACCTTACGGACATGTTCTGAAGTACACAGCACGCCGTCAAGTTCCCGGTTAAATTCATTAATCCACGGCTGTGGAAAACCCGTTTCTTCCCAGGCATAGCAATGAAGGAGTTTTACTTTGGCATCCATATCGGCAACCCGCGGTGGATAGATATTTCTGCTAAGAATATCTATCTTTTCGTTACTCTTGCGGGTACGACATTGATTATAAAATGCCAGAAGATCGCTATTTTCCGGCTGTGCCATAAACGAGGCATCCGGCGCAAAATCGCCCGGCCCTTCAGTGGAGTGCAATAGTACTTCTACACCATCGGCTGAGAGTGCCCGGGCAAACTCCCGATTCACCAGCGCCAGACTATATGAGCTATCGAAGGGACCTTCCACACGCCAGGTCAGCGCCTTATCATCAATTTGATACAGCTCAGCCGTCTTCAGATTGTAATCGATGGCCGTTGCGCACAGACGCAGATCGCGCTCTTCTGGCTGACAGTGAGAAATAGCAAGGATCCGCTGAATTAGTGCCTCAGGCAAGACCTGCACGGTGCCGGCGTCTTCTGTCGCAATCTTCTCGAAAGCTTCCAGAGCCGTCACGGCAGCGTTGTCCCAGGAGAAATTACGTGCTTGCTGCTGAGCCATTTCCTTCAGGCGCGCCAGGAATGGAGCATCATTCAGACATTGCGCGATCTTTTCCCGAATGGAAGAGACAGAATACGGGTCGAATAATGCCTCAGGATTACCGATGACTTCAGGAATACTGGTGACATTTGAGCCAATGGCCGGTGCGCCGCACGACATTGCTTCCAGAACAGGCAGCCCAAAGCCTTCATGCAGCGAAGCAAAGATGAAAAGCTTACACAGACGATAGAGTTGAATCAGCTCATTTTCCGGCACGTAGCCAGTCAGAACCAGTTCACCCTGCTGCAACCCATTACCTGACGCCAGGGATTCCAGATACTGACGATCCCCAATGGACAGCTTACTAACGATAACCAATTGATGGCTGCGACGTAGAGCATCACTGAGTCCTGCATAGGCCTCAATCAATCGCTTAAAGTTTTTCCTGGAGTCAAATCCACCTGGTGCATACAGCACAAACTCGCGCTGAATACCGTAATGGCCAAGGACGGACTCTTTCTCGCTCGCTGTCACTTCCGCCATACAAAACTGAGGATCGGCTGCAGCTGCAATATTCTGCACATGGTCGCCCTGCAAATGCAGATGCTCAATCGCTTCCTGTGCCGTATAAGCGGAGTTAGTTAGCAGAAGGTCAGCGTTTTTTAACCATTCCACTTTCTGTAAATAATAGGATTTGAATACATCATCCAGCAGATAGGTCTCAGCCTGCACCAGGGGAATAAGATCGTGATGCAGTACGGCTACTTTGTACTGACGACTAAATTTGTGTACCGAAGTGGCCGCATCGTCGACATGACCTTCAAACAAGCTTGTAATGAAAACGACATCCGGACGCAATGATTCAAGAAACGCTTCCCGAATCAGTTCTGCGCTCTCCCGACGCCATTCATTACCTTTATCCATTGCACGTACTGGTCCTGCAGCATGCCAGACGACTATGTTGTCTGCTGGCAGGAGATCAGCAAATTGCGCCTTAACATCAGTAATCGACTCACCCAGCATAGCGGATAGCGCGATGAAAACCTCATGTCGATTGTTATTTCTAATAATCGCTCTGGCGATAGCAATACTATAACGACCAATGCCACGAAAGCGGCTTTCCGTCTGCGCGCCTTGTAAATCAATGACAATACGCATCGTTATTTCTCCGTATTTTTATTTTTTAATTCGTTATAAATACTCAACGCGCGACTTGTCATTTCTTCAGTACCCACATCATATCTTCTGGACTGCATCATCATCGTGTCAGATTGCACCAGCATTACGCGCTGGAACAAACGCTGTAGCAATGTGTAGCAGCCGGTTTTTCTTAGAAATTTAAACAGATAAACCTTTGACTTAGGATAACGATGGAAAAAGACCAGCGAGAGCGCCATCCCTTTGCGCAATATTTTTTTCGCCGCCCGACGGGCTCGTACTTTAGCCCCTTCCTGACGCAGTAATTGGCGTTGCAAAGACAGCCAGCGTAGAGGTTGAGTGATACGCCATGAACGGCTGTTATGCAAATCTGCCACTTGCTGATGAAGCTGATTGTTCTGACCAATGACATGATTTAGTTCGTCAACCTGGCCTTGCAACGTCTGAATATTCTCTGCCATTTTGCTTAGCTGGCGCGTATATGTCTGGTTTAACGTCTCCAGCTGTGAGGCAAAGGATGAGAACTGTTGGCGTAAAATTGCATCGTAACGGTTGCTCAGGACATCCAGCGTCAGACCATACTGTTGGGTAAACAGGGTTTCAAAGCGTTCAAGAACATCTGCAGGCGCTGCTTTCTGAGCAATGATGCTGTAATCGGGGCTAACACCTTTAAGCACATCGACCAGATTAACCGCTGCGTCCGGGGATTTGAGAGCCTCTTTTTCCTGTAGACGAACGGTAATTGCCCGGTTAAAACCATAATGAATAGGTAAAAACTCAAGCAATGGCGGCGGCAAAGGGTGATTATGCGTTGGATCCATATAAAATGAACAGGTCCCGACGCTTACATTCTCCGGGTTCGGCGTTTCGAGGATTAGCAAACCGCCAGGTTTCAGCACCCGTAAGGTATGCATGACGAGCTGCTGCAATACCTCAAAGGGCAAATGCTCAGCAATATGGAAACCAGTCAACGCTATCAGACTCTGGTCTGCTTGATTTTGCAGAAACTGCAGACAATCCATTTTCTGCACGTTCAGCCCGGCTTCCTTGGCACGTGCCAGCATGCCATCATCGAGATCGACGCCGATGTTCGCAATACCATTTTCAGTCAGGATTTCCAGCCATTCACCACGTCCACAGCCAATATCCGCAATCACGCCTTCGGGATAAAGATCCTTCAGACGAGACAAGAAAGGTAAATAAAAACTCAGGCGGTTCTTGATATCTTCAACCGAACCTCTGTGTCGTTCTTCAAATGAACGATAAAACGACGAACCCATTAAGAAATCTCCAGTTCAGGTGGCAACCAGGACACGCCGACAAACTCTTGTTGTTCCGTGTTAACGACGTTGAATACCACGGCCAGATCGCGCCATTCATAGTTTTTGCCGAGGTGCGTACTGGAAGTATGCAACGCGACAGCGACAGAATAGGAGCCAACCCCCAACCTCGCATCAAAAGAGAATAAAAACGAACGCTTTTCGCCTTTTTTCAGGCTGGTGAGTGTTTGTTTGAGATGATGCGTATTGGTCCCGAAAATCGGTTGCCCAAGTCGATCCTTGATCATATAACCGACGACGAGCTCAGGGATATCAGCCTTAACCTCAACATTAACCTGCAAGCTGATCCGATGCCCTACCGAGGCAAATTCAGTCACATTGCCCTGTTCATCGAGAAGATGAACCTCAGAGATTGTCACTTCACCAGTGCCTGAAACAGTTTGCGTTTTACCGTTGTGCTCAACTTGTTTAATGGACTGATTTTGCTTATCGGCAAGAAGCGCATTGTAATAATCCATCACCGCTTCAGGCTCGCCTTCCATCTCAATGTGGCCTTTGTTCAACAAAATAGCCCGGTCGCAAATGCTCTGGATCGCCTGTTTATCATGAGATACCAGCAGCAACGTGGTTCCTTCCAGACGGAATTTACGGATACGTTCGAAACTTTTATGCTGGAAATAGGCATCCCCAACGGATAACGCTTCATCAATAATCAGCACATCAGGACGGATAGCGGTCGCTACGCTAAAAGCTAATCGAACCTGCATACCACTGGAATAGACGCGCACCGGCTGGTCGATATAATCCCCGATCTCCGCAAACTCTTCGATTTGCGGCATCAACTCAGTAATTTTCTCAGAGGATAACCCCAGCAGTTGTCCTGACATATAAACGTTCTGTCGGCCAGTGAAATCAGAATGAAACCCCATACCCAGTTCGAGTAAGGCAGCGACACGGCCTGAGATTTCAATCTCTCCGGTCGTTGGCCTGGACGTACCGGTAATAAGTTTAAGTAGGGTACTCTTGCCCGCACCGTTGATACCGATAATACCAACCGCCTCTCCCGGAGCAACTTCGAAATTAATGTCGCTGAGGATCCATTTAAGATTATGGCGTTTTGTATTCAGAGGGGATAACCATTCGATCAGTCGCCCAGTTTTTGAGTGATACTGGCGATATGCCTTACCGACATTTTTTACTCTGATATAACTCATTATAATTCATCCACCATATCCGCCGCATGCTTGCGGAACATCCTGAAACCGATGACGCAGAAAATAATGGCGAGAGCCAATACTGGCCATAGCGAATACCAGTTGGGCGCCTGATGGTAGGCGAAGATGGACTGATAAGATTGCATGACCCGAGTCATCGGATTATAAAGCAGCAGATTTTTCGCCCATGCTGGTAATGAATTCAGTACGTAAACAATGGGAGTGAACCAAAACCAAAATTGCAGTGCAACCCCAACCAGTTGCCCCACATCCCGGAAAAAGACGTTCATCACACCGAGGATCATACCCAGCCCACCGGCAAAAAGGATCTGCAAAAGCAGAACCGGTATCACCGAGAAAAACAGCCAGCCAGGGAAGTTACCAGTGACAATGATAAAAATCAGAAACAGGCTGAAGATAATCGCGAAATTAAGCACTGCTGATAACGTCACGATGATCGGCAGACAAATTTTCGGAAAACTTAGTTTCTTGATCAGATTAGCATTATTGATGAATACGCTCTGACCTTTATCCAGCATCTCTGTAAACAATCCCCAGGTCAGTACCCCAGAACAGAGATAAATACTGTAGGCAAACGGCCCGGTGTTGTCGGGCATTCTGGCCTTCATCACCTCGGAAAAGACCAGGGTATAGACCAAGATCATAGAGAGCGGTTGTAAAACGAGCCATAACGCGCCCAGCATACTGGTTTGATAGCGTGCCTGAAAATCACGCTTAACACTGCTCCAGATAAATCCCCGATAACGATAAATCGTCGTTAGTAAATCTCTCACCTTATTCCCCGCTTAACAGGTGTAACAGCTCGGTCGTTTTCTCATTCATTAACGCAGTATCCGCTCTGGACTCAACGTTCAGACGCACCACCGGCTCGGTATTGGACGTGCGCAGGTTAAAGCGCCACTCAGGGTATTCAATACTGATACCGTCCGTTGTGTCGATGTGTGCGGCCGCCGGCTCATACTGCGCCCGGATGCGCGCTATCGCCTCCGCCGCATTTCCCAGCTTGCGGTTGATCTCCCCCGACGCCGGGAACGCCGCCTGGCGGTCCGCCACCAGCGATTTCAGCGAACTGTTCTTCAGGCACAGCAGCTCCGCCACCAGCAGCCACGGGATCATCCCGCTGTCGCAGTAGGCGAAGTCGCGGAAGTAATGGTGCGCACTCATCTCCCCGCCGTAGATGGCGTCTTCCTGGCGCATCCGCTCCTTGATGAACGCATGCCCCGTCTTCGACATCACCGGCTGGCCGCCGCTGCGGGTCACGATGTCCACCGTGTTCCACGTCAGACGCGGGTCGTGAATGATTTTCGCCCCCGGCTGCTTCTGCAGGAACGCTTCCGCCAGCAGGCCGACAATGTAGTACCCCTCGATAAACGACGCCTCGTCATCGAACAGGAAGCAGCGGTCGAAGTCGCCGTCAAAGGCGATACCCATGTCTGCCTGATGCGCACGCACCGCGTCGGCGGTGTCCTGACGGCACTCCGGCAGCAGCGGGTTCGGGATACCGTTCGGGAAATGGCCGTCCGGCTGGTGATGCACCTTGATAAAGGTCACCGGCGCCCCGGCCGCCGCGAAGCGTTTCTCCACCTCATCAATCACGTGCCCCGCCGCCCCGTTGCCGGAGTTCACCACCAGCTTCAGCGGACGGGTGAAGTTCGCCAGGTCCACGTAGCCCATCAGGTGGTCGACGTACTCCTTCAGCACCGATATCTGACGCAGGGTTCCGCGACGCGCCGGGTCCACCGGCGGGAACTGGTTCTCCTCCGCCAGGCGCTGGATATCCCGCAGGCCGGTGTCGCCGCTGATGGGCTTCGCGTTCTCGCGCACCAGCTTCATGCCGTTGTAGTTCATCGGGTTATGGCTCGCCGTCACCTCGATGCCGCCGTCCACCCCGAGGTGGAAAGTGGCGAAGTAAATCTCTTCCGTGCCGCTCAGGCCGATGTCCAGCACGTCGGTGCCGGCGTCCATCAGCCCGCGGGCCAGCGCCAGCTTCAGCGACTCGCTGGTGAGGCGCACATCGCCCCCCACCACTATCTTCCCGGGTTTCAGAAATTCGCCGTAGGCGCGGCCGATACGGTAGGCGATGTCCTCGTTCAGCTCCTCGCCCAGTTCACCACGGATGTCATAAGCCTTAAAGCATGTTAACTGTGTCATTCTGCGTTTTGTCCCGAAAAAATTAGCAACGACCATACTGGTCTTTAATACGAATAATGTCGTCCTCGCCGAGGTACGACCCCGACTGGATCTCCAGCACTTCCAGCGGAATACGGCCCGGGTTTTCCAGGCTGTGCTCGGCGCCAATCGGAATAAAGGTGGACTGGTTCTCGGTCAGCAGGAACTGCTTGCCGTTGACCGTCACCTGGCCGGTGCCGGCGAGAATGACCCAGTGCTCGGCGCGGTGGTGGTGCATCTGCATCGAGAAGGCGCCGCCCGGTTTCACGGTGATGCGGTTGACGTTGAAGCGCGGGGTCTGGACCACCACGTCGCAGCGGCCCCAGGGACGGTAAATCTCGCGGTGGCGCTTGTACTCGCTGCGCTGGTTCTGCTTGAGGAACTCGACCGCCTTCTTCACGTCCTGGGAACGCTCGCGGTTCATCACCAGCACCGCGTCCTTGGTGCTGACAATCACCAGGTTCTCCACGCCGATGGCCGCCACCAGCTTCTCGTCGCTGTTGATGTAGCAGTTTTCGCTGTTGTGCACCCACGCGTCACCGCTGAGGACGTTGCCCTGCTCGTCTTTCGGGCTGACCTCCCACAGGGCGGACCAGGAGCCAACGTCGCTCCAGTCGGCATCGAGACCGACCACCACCGCGTCGGCGGTTTTCTCCATCACCGCGTAGTCCACGGACTCGTCCGGGCACTCGCAGAAAATGTCATGCGGAATGCTGATGAAGTCGCTGCCGTTGTCGGCGGCATTGACCGCGGCCTGGCAGGCTTCGAGGATATCCGGGCGGAATTTGGCCAGCTCGGAGAGGTATTTTTTGGCGCGGAACATAAACATGCCGCTGTTCCAGTAGTACTCCCCGGAGGCGAGGTAGGCCTCGGCGCGCTCGCGGTCCGGCTTCTCCACGAAGCGGGCCACCTGGTACGGGGTGTGGGCGCTGTCGGTGAGGGCCACGCCGCGCTGGATGTAACCGTAGCCGGTTTCCGGGGCGTTCGGCACGATACCGAAGGTGACCAGATGGCCTTCATCGGCATACTGCTCGGCGACGCGGATGGCGTCGTGGAAGACCGGCTGGTTATTGATGATATGGTCGGCGGCGAGGACCAGCATCAGCGGGTCGTCGCCATGGCGGGTGGCCTGGAGGGCCGCCAGGGCGATGGCCGGGGCGGTGTTGCGCCCGACCGGCTCAAGAATAATGTTGTTGGACAGCTTGTTGAGCTGACGCAGCTGTTCGGCCACCAGGAAGCGGTGCTCTTCGTTACAGATGACCATCGGTTCATGGATTTCAAGGCCCGAGAGTCGGGTGATGGTTTCCTGCAGCATGGAGTTCTGCCCGAACAGCCGGAGGAACTGTTTCGGGTAAAGCTCGCGAGACATCGGCCAGAGACGACTGCCGGTACCACCAGCCATAATTACAGGAAGTAACATAATGAAATCCTTAAATAAATAATTGCTTTATTTTACTATCAATCAATCGACCGTCAGGTGGCGTGGCCTTTTTGAGGCACGCTACCGCCATTGGCTGTCGCAACCAAAATGCGTACTGCTCCCGTGCTCCAGGCTAAGCGCCACCCTCTTTCGCTTCAGGCTGTCGGCAGATCGTTCAGTCAGCGGCTACAATGACAGCCTGGCGGAACGCGTGTCCTGAAAACCTAAAAGCAGAGATATACCTTCAGGCATATCTCTGCTTTTAACATGCATCTTCCCTCACCTGGCCGCCAAACGCACCACACTTTCCGCATTTGCCGCCGGGTTAACCATCAGGACTTTCTCATTTACGCAGGGCAAAACGCATGCCCTTATCGCCACCGAAAAAAGCGCAACGGGCGCCCAGCCGATGCTGGCAACCGTCAGAAAGGAGCGTTTACGACGTGGGGAAAGATAAGAAGAGACATCGTCTTCGCCGCCAGGGAGACCACGCGCATTCAGGCTTGATGGCCCTGTGCACACAACAACGGCGCTATGTTCCGATAGGTGGGATAAACGACTCATGCCTCTACACTGCACATTCCACAAAGAAAATCGTGCGCAGATTATAGCGCTGGTCGGCGGGAATAAAAATAAAAAAGCCTACTGATTAATGGATTACTCAAATGACACACACCATAAACATTCATTAAACAAGCAAAAAAAGTGCAATTTGTTGATATCCATGAAGAAAAGAAAGCCATCATTGCGCACTTTTAGCCCGTTTGATAAATAAACCGGGCACAAAAAATATAACTTTAAACAAACTTATGCCGGGCTCAATGGGTATTTGTTGCCTTTGTGTTTAGCCACAAATCGCTAAACCGCTGACAAGTCACAAGGTTATTATTCGGAGGCTAACAGTCAAATGAGAAACATTGTTATTTATCACCTTTTGCCACGGTTATTTTGCCAGAAAAAACGTCCTTCACCTCACGTCTGGCGGAGATGCCGCGGCAAAGCAAGTGATCCCAACCGCAAGCCAGTGTAAAATCGGCACTTATGTAGAACGGGATATCCACACCCCGGAGGAAAAATATGAAGTTTTTGGTCACTGGTGCCGCAGGTTTTATCGGCTTTCATATCGCGCAGCGCCTGCTGAATGAAGGGCATGATGTTGTCGGGATCGACAACATGAACGACTATTATGACGTCAGCCTGAAGCAGGCCCGTCTGGATCGCCTGGCATCTCCGGCATTCCATTTCCAGCAGCTGGATCTGGCCGACCGGGAAGGTATGGCAAAGCTGTTCGCCGCAGAGCAATTTGATCGCGTGATCCACCTGGCCGCCCAGGCCGGTGTGCGTTACTCGCTGGAAAATCCGTATGCCTATGCGGACGCTAACCTGATGGGTTATCTGAATATTCTGGAAGGCTGCCGCCATACCAAAGTGAAACACCTGGTGTACGCCTCCTCCAGCTCGGTTTACGGCCTCAACCGTAAAATGCCGTTCTCCACCGAAGATTCCGTCGATCATCCGGTCTCCCTGTATGCCGCCACCAAGAAAGCCAATGAGCTGATGGCGCATACCTATTCCCATCTGTACAGCATCCCGACCACCGGGCTGCGCTTCTTTACGGTCTATGGCCCCTGGGGCCGCCCGGATATGGCGCTGTTCAAGTTCACGAAAGCGATGCTGGAAGGGAAAAGTATTGACGTCTACAACTACGGCAAAATGAAGCGCGACTTTACCTATATCGACGACATCGTCGAGGCGGTGGTGCGCGTTCAGGATGTGATCCCGCAGGCCAATGCCGACTGGACCGTTGAGAGCGGTTCACCGGCCACCAGTTCCGCGCCGTATCGGGTCTATAACATTGGCAACAGCTCGCCAGTGGAACTGATGGACTACATTACCGCCCTGGAAGAGGCGCTGGGGATGGAAGCGAAGAAGAATATGATGCCGATCCAGCCGGGCGATGTGCTGGACACCAGCGCAGACACCCAACCGCTATATGACCTGGTGGGTTTCAAGCCGCAGACGTCAGTGAAGGAAGGCGTGAAGAACTTCGTCGAGTGGTATAAGGATTACTATCAGATCTAATCCCCTGCCCTGCCGCAATCGTCAGGTTGCGGCAATCTCTTCTATGGAACCTCCGTTATCCTGACTATATGTCGACTGAATGCACATTCATTGTTTTATATATAATGTTTTGTGCTATAGACGGTATTTTTGCCTTTTTTCTCGCCTGCCTGAAACCAGTTTCATCCAGCCTTTTTCAAAAAAGCAAATATCCGCGCGCCAGGCACTCAAACTTTTCTGTTATCCATCCCAATTTGGTGAGTGGAAACAGCATTATATGCTGATTGAGCAAAAACATTACTCTCTGTAGGAATTTTCCTAAATCCAGGATATGTTAGAGCAAGCCATGCAACAGAGCAAAACTGGTGCATTGCTTATCAAACTAATAATTCAATCAACATAAGCCCTGTGGTAGATATTATGGAAAACCTATTTTTCTTAGTGGTGGCTGCCATACTACTTGCTGTTTCCGTTTATTTCTTGATTTCTTATTTAAAAGACAGAAAGAAAACGAAACTGACGTTTAATAAACGCAAGTGGTAAGAACCGCTCCGTATTGCAATTAGATTAAGATAACATTAAGAGATAAAAAAATGATATTACAGAATGAGCGTTCATTCTGCGTTTTGGCGTGGCATTAAGGCAAGAAAAAATAGTGTTAATCGCGCCCTGTTCATCATATTTCCATAGGGCATAAATAACAAAAGCCTGCGTTGCAGGCTTTGTTTTACCTCCCGGCGCTTATCTCCGGCATCTACATCACAGTGACGGTAGCTCTTCACAAGGTAAGTTTAACTTATCGGACCTGTTTTCAACCCGCAACGGCTTTTGAGCAGGATCGTAATGTCCATCACAATTTATTGAGGTTAATCTGAATGCGCGAGAAACACGCGTAGTGAGGGATATAGCGGGGAGATAAAGAAGCATACTGGCGGCAGGGAACCGCCAGTGTCAGACAGGCAGAATTAATCGTTACCAAACAGATCGCGGGTGTATACCTTGTCCGCCACATCCGCCAGCTCTTCCGCCATACGGTTAGAAATGATCACATCCGCCTCTTGTTTGAAGGCATCCAGATCGCGCACGACGCGGGAGTTAAAGAACTCATCTTCCTGCATCACCGGTTCATAGATAATAACCGGAATACCTTTCGCCTTGATGCGCTTCATAATGCCCTGAATAGAAGAGGCACGGAAGTTGTCCGAACCACTCTTCATGATCAGGCGATACACACCCACCACTTTCGGCTTACGGGCGAGAATAGAATCCGCGATAAAGTCTTTACGGGTACGGTTAGCATCCACGATAGCCGCGATGATATTGTTCGGGACCGATTCGTAGTTCGCCAGCAGCTGCTTGGTATCTTTCGGCAGGCAGTAGCCGCCATAGCCAAAGGACGGGTTGTTGTAGTGGTTGCCGATACGCGGATCCAGGCATACCCCTTCGATAATCTGCTTGCTGTTCAGCCCCTGGCTTTCAGCATAGCTGTCGAGCTCATTGAAATAGGCAACACGCAGCGCCAGATAGGTGTTCGCGAACAGTTTGATCGCTTCTGCTTCAGTGGAGTCGGTAAACAGGGTCGGGATATCCTGCTTAATCGCGCCTTCTTTCAGCAGGTCTGCGAAACGCTCGGCACGCGCAGAGCGCTCACCAATGACAATGCGCGACGGGTGCAGGTTGTCGTACAGCGCACGGCCTTCACGCAGGAACTCAGGAGAGAAAATAACATTATCAATCCCTAAACGTTCTTTGATGTCGCGGGTGAACCCCACAGGGATGGTCGATTTAATGATCATCACCGCGTTCGGGTTGATCTCAGTGACATCGCGAATAACCGCTTCCACCGTAGAGGTGTTGAAGTAGTTGGTTTTGGGATCGTAATCGGTCGGCGTCGCAATAATCACGTAGTCGGCATTACGATAGGCGTCGTGCTTGTCCGTGGTGGCACGGAAATTTAACGGTTTTTCTGCCAGATATTCCTGAATCTCTTTATCCACAATCGGAGAGATCTTCTGGTTAAGCATATCCACTTTGGCCTGTACGATATCCAGAGCAACCACTTCGTGGTTTTGCGCAATCAGGACACCGTTCGATAAACCAACATAACCTGTACCGGAAATAGTAATTTTCATTCGATTACACTTTAATCAGTTAACTGGGTAATGGCGGATAGCCACGAATTTAAATAATGCTGTTGGCGGTTTTACGCTGAGAAGGAAGGTAAGTCAAGTCGGTCGGTTGACCCGGCTTGTTAACGAAGAAACATGACGAGTTCCATCTGGAACCCGCCATTTTAGGAAAAAACAACCTAATTATTTATATACTTCTGCAGTGGCAAGAGTATGTGCCTGCAGATCTTTCTCCGACAGCGAGAGCGCGCAATCGCTCAGCGCCGGCCAGTCAATCCCGATCTCCGGATCGTTCCAGATGATGCTCCGTTCTGACTGCGGCGCGTAGTAGTTCGTCGCCTTGTAGACAAACTGCACCGTGTCGCTCAGCGCCATAAACCCGTGGGCGAACCCTTCCGGGATCCACAGCTGACGTTTATTCTCTGCGCTGAGCACTGCTCCTACCCATTTGCCAAAGGTTGGCGATGAACGACGGATATCCACCGCCACGTCAAATACCTCACCTTCCACACAGCGGACCAGTTTGCCCTGGGCGTGCGGATCCAGCTGATAGTGCAACCCACGCAATACGCCTTTCTGGGACTGGGAGTGGTTGTCCTGAACAAAATCCACCTGGCGGCCCACCGCCTCATTAAACACCTTGCTGCTGAAGCTCTCAAAGAAGAAACCTCGCGCATCACCAAACACGCGCGGTTCAAAAATCAGCACGTCAGGAATATCTGTTTTAATAATGTTCATCTTTTACTACCCGTTTATTTGCCCAGAACTTCCGTTACCACGCGAGCCACACCCTGACGCCAGTCCGGGAGAGTCACCCCAAATGCCTGCTGGAATTTTTCATTCGACAGGCGTGAGTTGAGCGGACGCTTCGCTGGCGTCGGATAGGCCGTCGTCGGAATGCCCTTCACTTCCTGGATCGCCAGCTCTGCACCGTGCGCCCTCGCCACCTCAAACACATAGCGGGCGTAGTCGCACCAGCTGGTCTCGCCGCTGGCCACCAGATGATAGGTGCCGGCCAGCGCCGGATTACGCAGCGTTTCACGGATTGCCGTCGCCGTGCAGTCTGCCAGCAGCTCAGCGCCGGTGGGCGCCCCGTGCTGGTCGTCAATGATGGAGAGCGTCTCTTTCTCACCCGCCAGGCGGAGCATGGTTTTGGCAAAGTTGGCGCCGCGGGTGGCATACACCCAGCTGGTACGGAAAATCAGATGACGCGGGTTGCCCTGCTCCAGCGCCAGTTCACCGGCGCGTTTGGTTTCACCGTAGACGTTCAGCGGGCCGGTTGCTTCATCTTCCCGGCGATAATGGCTGCCGGCGCCGTCGAACACATAGTCCGTGGAATAATGCACCATCAGGGCACCCAGCTTCGCCGACTCTGCCGCCAGCACCGCCACCCCTTTGTCGTTCAGCAGGTCGGAGAGCTCCCGCTCGCTTTCGGCCTTGTCCACTGCCGTGTGCGCGGCGGCATTCACCACCACGTCCGGGCGGACGGTACGCACGGTCTGCGCGATGCCTTCCAGATTCGTCAGATCGCCGCACAGCTCTTTATCAAAGTAGTCCACCGCGACCACGTCGCCGAGGGTGGACAGTGAACGCTGGAGCTCCCAGCCCACCTGGCCATTCTTGCCAATCAGTAAAATCTTCATTCTCTGTATCCTGTCGTTGACGGAGAAAGCATTAACGCTCGTTCAGCAGGCGCTTCAGATAAGCACCGTACTCGGTTTTCTTCAGGCGTTCGGCCTGAGCCGCCACCCCTTCCGCCGACAGCCACTGATTGCGGTAACCAATCTCTTCCAGGCAGGCGACCTTCATCCCCTGGCGCTTCTCAATGGTGTGAATAAACTGTGATGCGTCCATCAGGCTATCGTGGGTGCCCGTGTCCAGCCAGGCAAAACCGCGCCCCAGCAGTTCAACATGCAGGTCACCTTGCTCCAGATACATCTGGTTCAGGGTGGTGATCTCAAGTTCCCCGCGCTCAGAAGGCTTCACGTCCTTCGCCATCTCCACCACGTTGTTGTCATAGAAGTAGAGCCCGGTCACCGCCCAGTCGGATTTCGGCTTCAGCGGTTTCTCCTCGATGGACAGTGCCTTAAAGTTCTCGTCGAACTCCACCACCCCGAAGCGCTCCGGATCCAGCACCTGGTAACCAAACACCGTGGCACCGGAGGTCTTCGCCGCTGCCGCTTCCAGCTTTTTACCGAAGCTCTGGCCAAAGTAGATATTATCCCCCAGCACCAGGGCGCAGGCATCGTTGCCGATGAACTTCTCGCCAATGATAAAGGCCTGCGCCAGGCCGTCCGGCGACGGCTGGATAGCGTAGCTGAAGTTCACCCCGAACTGCGACCCGTCACCCAGCAGGCGCTGGAAGGAGGGCATGTCGTCCGGGGTGGAGATGATCAGGATGTCGCGAATCCCCGCCAGCATCAGGACGGACACCGGGTAGAAAATCATCGGCTTGTCGTAGATAGGCAGCAGCTGCTTGGAGACGCCCTGGGTGATCGGATATAAACGCGTGCCGGAGCCGCCGGCCAGAACAATACCTTTCATAAATCTATTCCTTAATCAGTCAGATATCAGTTATTGAGGCCCAGACGCTCGCCGGCATAGGAGCCGTCCAGCACGCGCTGCCACCAGGTCTGGTTGTTCAGATACCAGTGCACGGTTTTTTCAATCCCGCTCTCGAACGTCTCCTGTGGTACCCAGCCCAGATCGCGCTGAATTTTCGCGGCATCAATGGCATAACGTAGGTCATGTCCAGGACGGTCGGTGACAAAAGTGATCAGGTCTGCGAAATGAGTGATGTTACCCGGCTTCTGCGCCACCACCTTGTCGAGAATGGCGCAGATGGTGCGCACCACATCGATATTTTTACGCTCGTTATGACCGCCGATATTGTAGGTCTCGCCGCTCTTGCCTTCGGTCGCCACTTTGTACAGCGCACGGGCATGGTCCTCAACATACAGCCAGTCACGGATCTGCTCCCCGTTGCCATATACCGGCAGCGGTTTACCCGCCAGGGCGTTGAGGATGGTCAGCGGGATTAGTTTCTCCGGGAAGTGATACGGACCATAGTTGTTGGAGCAGTTGGTCACCACCACCGGCAGACCGTAGGTGCGGTTCCAGGCGCGAACCAAATGGTCGCTGCCCGCTTTGGAGGCGGAGTACGGGCTGCTCGGCGCGTACGGGGTTTCTTCGGTGAACAGGTCATCGGTGCCATGCAGATCGCCGTACACCTCATCGGTGGAGATATGATGGAAACGGAAGGCCTGCTTCTGCGCTTCCCCAAGCTCAGACCAGTAGTGACGGGCCGCCTCCAGCAGAGTGAAGGTGCCGATCACGTTGGTCTGGATGAAGGCGGCCGGGCCATCAATGGAGCGATCCACATGACTTTCTGCCGCCAGGTGCATCACGATATCCGGGCGAAACTCGCTGAACTGGGCTGCCACAGCAGCGGCATCGGTGATATCAATCTGGGAAAACGAGTAGCGTTCGCTCCCGGCCACCGGCGCCAGGGATTCAAGGTTGCCGGCATAGGTCAGGCAGTCCATCACGCGGACTTCATCCAGAGTACTTTCAATGATATGACGAACTACAGCAGAGCCGATAAAGCCTGCGCCACCGGTGACAAGAATCTTCATATTTTATTTACCTTTGATTACTCATGCAAAAAGAAAATAATTGCATACATCTCTATATTAAATGTTTGAGATGTAATTTTATGGGGATAATATCGAAGGAACACTTTAAAAACAAATAGCGAAATTCTTAATTTTCCGCTATTTGTCAGAAAGAACTTGATTATATATGTACTTTAACATTAGACCTCCAAAAAATTTCAGGAGGTCTAATAAGATAAATATTAATCTAACCACTCAGTATGGAAAACGCCTTCCTTATCAGTACGCTTATAGGTGTGCGCACCAAAGTAATCACGTTGAGCCTGAATCAGGTTAGCTGGCAGAACTGCGGAACGGTAGCTGTCGTAGTAGGCAATTGCGGCAGAGAACGTCGGTACCGGAATACCATTCTGCACGGCATAAGCCACGACATCACGTAGCGCTTGCTGATAGTCATCAGCGATCTGTTTGAAGTACGGCGCCAGCAGGAGGTTAGCAATGCCAGCGTTTTGCGCATAAGCATCGGTGATCTTCTGCAGGAACTGCGCACGAATGATACAGCCAGCGCGGAAAATCTTAGCGATTTCGCCGTAGTTCAGATCCCAGTTGTATTCATCGGAAGCAGCACGCAGCTGGGAGAAGCCCTGAGCATAGGAAACGATTTTACCGAGGTACAACGCGCGACGCACTTTTTCGATAAATTCCGCTTTATCACCGGCCGGTTGAGCCTGCGGACCACTCAGCACTTTCGATGCGGCTACACGCTGGTCTTTCAGCGAAGAAATATAGCGAGCAAACACGGACTCGGTGATCAGAGACAGAGGTTCGCCAAGATCCAGTGAGCTCTGGCTGGTCCACTTGCCGGTACCTTTGTTTGCAGCTTCATCAAGAATGACATCAACGAGGTACTTACCTTCTTCATCCTTCTTGGTGAAGATATCTTTGGTAATATCGATCAGGTAGCTGCTCAGTTCACCTTCGTTCCATTCGGTGAAGGTTTGCGCCAGCTCTTCGTTGGAAAGTGCCAGACCGCCTTTTAACAGCGCATAGGCTTCAGCAATCAACTGCATGTCACCATACTCGATGCCGTTATGAACCATCTTCACATAATGGCCAGCGCCATCAGCACCGATATAGGTCACACATGGCTCACCGTCTTCAGCAACCGCAGCAATCTGCTTCAGAATCGGAGCGACCAGCTCATAGGCTTCTTTCTGGCCACCAGGCATGATGGAAGGCCCTTTCAGAGCCCCCTCTTCACCACCGGAAACACCGGTACCGATAAAGTTAAAACCTTCGGCAGACAGTTCACGGTTACGGCGGATGGTGTCCTGGAAGAAGGTGTTGCCGCCATCAATGATGATGTCGCCTTTGTCGAGGTAAGGCTTCAGGGAATCGATAGCGCTGTCGGTGCCAGCCCCGGCCTTCACCATCAACAGGATACGACGTGGTGTTTCGAGGGATTCAACAAACTCTTGTACTGTGTAGTAAGGAACCAGTTTCTTGCCTGGGTTTTCGGCAATCACTTCTTCGGTCTTTTCACGGGAGCGGTTGAAAACGGAGACGGTATAACCGCGGCTTTCGATGTTCAGCGCAAGGTTACGCCCCATCACGGCCATACCGACAACCCCGATCTGTTGCTTGGACATTACATACTCCTGTCAGGTGTGGTCACTGCGACATGTTCGCAGCTGAAATGTAAATGTGATGTATATTTTAGCGCAAAGAAAGTAATTAGCATAGCAAAATGAAAATCATCATTTTGAGATAAAGTTGAAATTAAAGCTTTATTTAGAATAAAAGTACGTGCTCAAAGAAAAACTCACATGAAAGTAAACGAACGATAAAAACACCATTATGAATATTTCAGGTTTTTACTGAAACAAAAACAATTCAAAAATAAATTCACTCACACCAAAAAACAGGCAATTTAACTCTGATTTTCCCTTTAAAATCTTGAATGCGAATTTTGGGCTGAAAGGTTATCGCACATTTTGACTGATTAACACTTTGCCAAACACCTATAAAACCAGAGTGTTTTTTTGCATACTTAGCAGTAGAAAATATCTTATTTAAATCAATAACGTCGGAAAAATAGGACTCTACAATATTATTTTTAGCATCTTTGTATTCATCTAAATTAATAACTTTTTTATAGTTCTCATTATATGAATCAATAATAAAAAACATATTGCAATGCTTTGATTTAACGTCAACCAATTCTATAGAGCAACCACCACTCCAAAATGATCCAATAGAACCAGAATGATAAAATGCGCTAATTAAGTCTACGACTGTATCATTTGCATAAGAAATCACTTCAATAATTTGAGCATTGTCATCATCTATATCACCGTAGATAATTTCGACATCGGATGTTTCACTTATAAATATAACATTAGAAGAATCAATGAACTTATTCAGAGCGGATGCGCCCTTTTTTGCATGAGAAATGGGAATAGCACCCAATAAACTACTTTTATATTGTGGTAAAATACAATTTGATCTTAAACCTGTAACCCTAGGCAGTGGATTATTAATTACAATTCTATTATTAATATCGGTTTCATCACTATAACCTGCAAGCGAAATATATGGAGAGTGTTCATAATAATTGATGAAGGTCCAATCGCAGCCATCGAAAATTATATGGCAATTACCTTCTGGTGAAAAGATCAATTGACGCATTGAGTTATAAATTGCACCATTCATGTAAAGCATGACGTCACGGAATTGGATTTTTAAAGGTAATGGGAGTTTTTTGGGACAATAAACTAAATATTGCGGAACGCCTTCTATATGTCCCTTGTCGATAATAAGCCTTGATAGGGCACATGTTTCGTCTATAAAAAAAACATGCTGCCCTGTATAATCTAAAGAACAGTTAATAATATAGTAATTTACTTGAGCAGAGAGACGAAAATGAGCTATGTCATTATTACCGAAGACACAATCATTAAATACTATTTTTTCACCAGCACTAACTGAGTTAACAGCTGAAACTAAAAATCCATATTTGCACATTACAACATTGATTTTATCAAATGTATTAATAAAATTATTATTAGGTGCAAACTCAATTCCATTTTCGAAATACTGAAGGGTAATATCATTAATAAGCAAATCCCTTACAGCAAAACTATGTTTGCGCTGGTTTCCAATATACAAACCAGTTGTTGAATTATGACTTCCAGAACCACTAAATACAAAACGGCCCCCACCTGCATCAAAAGTTTTACATCCTTGAATATCAGTAGGTGACTTATCAAGTGTATTAGTTGAAAAGTCAAGAATATCATTAGTGACTTTTATAGCATAACTAATATTATCTGGAACTGAGATATAAACAAATCCATTTGTTTTCAAACAAAAAAAAGAAGGAAGTACTATTGGTTCATCCAATATGTAATTAGGGTTCGCACGCCCATCAAACTTTGCGGGGATATAAATCGTAGTAACACATTCAAATATAGATTTTCCAGCTTTAACTTTGGCAATTTCACCGAGAATTATTTTATTAATACAACTGCCAAGATTAGACCCATCTGAGAGCAAACCCGCTAGTCTTACATCTACTCCATTAGATACATCAGCTTTCCATCTCAATTTGTCATGGCTGACAAAAACGGAATATCCATCAGACGTACTTACCGTATCGTCTTTATCATAAAAAAGTTGGCTATTTAGTAATGGCCCACTTTTTATTGCATGTTTTAATGTTATTAGCTGCCCATCAATTCTGGGAACAAAACTATAAATATCCTCCAAACAGGAAATCTGATTAGGTAATTCACTCTCATCCTTCTTAACCTCTCTATTTTTAACTTTTTCAGTTAATTCATTCGGAGCAGAGGATACTTTTTTAGAAAATAAAGAAAAAAAAGGAAACAAAGTTAGGTAACCAATACCTCTCATAAGTAGTCTTCTTGATCTATTCATGGATGCCCCTAAATAAATTTATTTAATAGCATTAATAGTATAACCAATTTTACTTACCATGGCATTGGAAACCATAATTAATAAAACGTTAATAACAAAGACTCAATATCGAATATTATTATATATAGCATCTTTTTCATTTGCTAATAGTTCATTGTAACTAGTGTAAAATTGCTTTAAAGGAACTATTAATAGAATCAGAATTACTATTATTTTTTGTTTGAATTCATTAATAACATAAGCCGGCAACAAGCAGAAACAAAGCAAGCCTAAGTAAGAATAGAATCGATTTGACAACTCAATATTAAAAGATAGAAATAAAGATATAGTTAAAACTAGTGAAGTTGATTTTATAAGGAAATTTAGACGAACATAATATTCATCGAGCTTGGCATTCCTTAATCTAAACCATAAAAAAAACATAGTAACATAAATAAATACAGCACCAAACCCATAAATAATCAAAGCTCTATTCGCACCATAGTTCTCCTGAGTATATATATACATTGATACTTTAGCATAAATAAAAGCAGGGAAATATATTAATATAGAGTCTAATATATTTGAAAGAAAAGAATTAAAAAGACTAAAGACCAATGCACTTACCGGAAAAATCAAATATAGAATACCAGCTTTTTTCTTGCCAGAAATAAAAATCATAAACAATGACATAAGAACAGAATAGTGAAACAAAAGACCAATGAAAGTAAATAACAGAAATCTTTTTTTATCATTATTAGTTAGATAATAAAAAGAAAGGAAAATAAAAGCACCAGCAAGTCCTATCCTTATCTGCATCATCTCATGCAAAAAATAAAACCCCCCAAGATAATATAGAAAACTTAATAACGGTGAAGGCGAAGCTTTATATATGCCAAAGAGCTTTATAGATATCGCCAGAAAAGCATATAATATAAAAAAAGTGTTTAAACTACCGCCTAACAATGCGTTGATTTTAGCGATATAAAAAAAACCAATTTCTAAATTAGGTAAATTACTTAAATCGTTATGTGAGATTGAATTGTAAAAATACACATATTGGTAATAATCCCTGTCTATACCAAAAACCCTCAGCCCAGCTGCAACTGAAAGTAAAAAAACACAGGAAAAACCTATTACATAACGTATAATATTATTGTTCATAAACACCCTGATTATTTACTTTTTTTGGCTAAAGCATTCTCTCTTTTTGGTTCTGAAACTCGCCATTGAGTAGCAAATATGTATATGCGATTGATTATCTTAATAATAGTCTGTTTAAATGGACGTTTTTTAGCATGTTGAAAATAATCAAAATAGATTTTATTAATTCTTGGATCATGTATACCTAATGATCTAATATGTACGCCAGCTTTATACGCTGCATATGTAAAAGAGTACTGATCTCTTTTTCCACCCTGTAAATATTCACTCCACCAAATGTCATGCATGAGTATTAATGATTGCTTCATATGATTTCTAAATATTACATTATTTTCGAAAAAATCAACTGATCTATAACCTTCTTTATAATATCGTTGCAGTTGGGATTTTAATTGCCATGCAAAATCAAAACCATACCTAGCGCATTCATAAAACTCTTGTTCAGTCGCATCACGCCACCAATGCTGGTATGATGCAACATCTGATGAAGCTAATATATCCTTCGCTAAATTAGCAATTTCACATTTAATAGAAATATTCCCATCAATCCAAATACTACTTGCATACATAGGAAGCAATTTATGAGGATTAAGCTTACAATACCGAGCAATATCTTTATTATCTAAAGATGATTTTGGTAGACGTATATGCTTCCAAGGAGAAGGGACTTTCCCGCTGAAATCGTAATCGGTAAAACAAATATAGTCAAAACAAGACTCCACACAGCAAACAGGTTGCAAATCGTCATAGCTACCTGTAACTGCGGTATAAACAACTATTTTATCCATTAGACTCACCCTATATAATTAATTTTTCCTAATATGCGCACCAGTAAATAAGCAATAGAAAACAATATATAAAGAATATTGTTGTTTTCTTCTTAAAACAAACCTTTTACAAAAACTTAATAGCAAAGAGGTTAGTTCTTTAAAACGCCCATTTTTATAGAATCTAATTCTAAGACCTAAATCACAACTGCGTTCTTTTTTCCTGAACATTAACGTTTCTTTAGACTCAATATTACTTTCAAGACGAGATAATGAGTGTTCGAACCCGTTGATAATTTTTACCACATTTTTCTTATGAAGATTATGTAATCTGTAACAGAAAGTAGTGTCAACACCATAGAGCATAAATCGCTCATCAAAAACATCACCAAATTCATTTCTTATAGATGATGCTATACCATTCCCAATAACTAATCCACTCCCGATCGTAGTTACGAGTTGACCCGGTAATACTTTTGATAAATTGAAAATAGGTAACATATTTACACAGGGATTAACCAAGGTATCCCCTGAGTAAATTTTGGGCATTCCAACTTCATTTGAGGAAATATGGACAATATCACTTAAATACTCGTCGTTGAGGGTTGAGTCATGGTCAAGGATAATGTACCTAGTTGCAGGAATGTTTAATACATTATTATAAATCATCGCTAATGAAGAGTTATTTAAAGCCTCAACATACTCAAACTGATATCCATGATCTTCAAATTTTTCATGGAAATCATTCAAAGATATAGTATTAGGACCATTGTTCCAAACAATGACTTTCGAGTTTATTACACTATTACACGCTAATAAACTCATCAAGGTAGCGCTGTCTTCAATTTTTTTATTATATAACACGACAAGGATCAAATTATCGACCATTACATTACCTCTCATACCACATCATTGATTCCCATTATATTTACGAATTATGGACAAGCATAATTTTGGGTTTACAACAAAAACCATAATTATATAAACCACGGCTGAAAATATGCTTACGGTAAATAACTTCAAAAGACTATCAATATTCGCAAAATAAGAAACCCTTAAAATTAAATGAGTTATTATGTAAAATAACACGATAGCGCATATTAAAAGAGGATATATTTTCTTAAAAATATCTATCAAATTACCGTTTATACAATACATTACACTTAACATTACTGGGAAAAAATTAATGACGTTAGCAAAGAAATACAATTTTGCAAAAGTGATGATATCAAAATGAGCTCCAATTATAAACGCACCCACTTGGAGAATAGCTCCAATAATGCCTAACTTCATAAGCATATTTGTTTTTGCTTTTGCCATGAAAATAGTGCCTGATGTACTTAGCACAGCTTGAATAATTCCTGTAGGCGCTAGCCATGATAAAATAAAAGCTGTTTGATTCCATTTGTCACCGAAAACTAATTTTACGAAAGGTTCATTTAATGCCATTAAACCAATCATTAAGGGTAAAACAAGCATTAATATATAATACAAGGTATTCAAATATGTTTCTTTTAACTTAACATTATCTTCTTGATATGTACTAAATACAGGGAACAAAGCTCTTGTAATAACAAATGTTAAATTCTGGATCGGAAAAAGCATTACCCTATATGCTAATGAATAAGCCCCCAAAATAGCAGAACTCATATAATGCCCGATAATCATACTATCAGCATTTCTTGAAAAATAATTGATAAAATTAAAAAGAGTTAAATTACCACTAAAACCTAATAAACCTTTGATTTCATCAAAATCAAATATCTTACTTACATTAGGACGCCACTTGGACTTATACCATAATTGAAAAGTCGACATGCATGCTAATGTTATCGCTTGAATAACAAGACTATACACTCCCCAATTCATATACGCCAACGTAATTGCCAAAATTACTGCAGTAGCAGATGATGTTATTTCAATAAAAGCTATAGACCTAAATTTCGAATCTCGCTCAAGAAGGGCTAAATGTGATGATGATGAACTTGCTAAAGGAAAACTTATTGCTAGAAGACATAATACTGTTATTAATTTTTCTTGATGGAAAAGAAATGATATAAATGGAGATAAGATAACAATTATGACTCCGATCCCCACGCCCATACTCACATTTAGCCAAAAAATAGCATTGATAGTTCGGTTCGACAAATCCTTACGTTGAATAATTGCGGCAGACGTACCTAGGTCTCTTACTAACGTTGCAAAATTTGTAACAACAAGAGCCATTGCCATTAGGCCATACTCACTCGGAGGGATCAATCTAGCTAATACAACGATGTTTAATAGTTGTACGCCAATTTTGAATAGTTGAGAAACCGCAACCCATTTTGTGTTAGATAAAATCCCCATAACCCCTCAATGAATATAATTATAATAATTTAAGTCATTAACATTTATAGTTTTTAATGAAAGATATAAATGCGCGACAACTAAATTGTGTATTGCCAATCAATGCATCTTAATGAACATATCTAAAACACCAAATACAATGATTTTTATAATGATTGGCCTTAATAATGAATTCACTAAATATAGATGATGATTTTATAGTGGGCTCTTTTTATTAAATCTACCCACACCATTAATCCATCCTTTGACGGATGCTTTGATAGTTTTGCTTTTTTGTTTACTTAAGACTAAGCCAATACATGTCCTTATCAAATTAAATACAAACACACGAATTTTATAACCTGCTGGAACATACCCAAGCCTTGTCATATATACCCCATTACGATATATATAGAACTTCCTAAAATCCGAATGTAAAGAAATCTTTCTACCAAATACATCAATTCTGAGGTCGCCAATTGAATGTTTCATAGTTTCATAAGGATTTATAAAACATTTATATCCTTTAGAGCTAGCTCGCAGACACCACTCTACATCAACAAAGTCAATGAAAAAATCATCTAACATTAAACCAACATCTTTTAAAACTTCTGTTCGCATCAATGAGCCTGATGCAATAACAAATGTCGCTTCTACAGGTTCATCAACTACAGGAATTTTTTTAATAAATGGTCCTTTATAAACAGTAGCAGGATATTCATATCCACTATCCTTATCATAAAACTTTGGACCAACAGCAGAAACTTTAATACCTTTACTTAATAATAAAGATTCACACTTAAGTTGGTTAGCAACGAAATCAACAGAAATTTCACTATCTTGATCAAATATTACAATGTGAGTGCTGTAATTAAAAGCTTCCCTTATACCTATATTTTGTGCGGAAGCCAATCCTATATTTTTATCTAGTTTAATAAATTTAAACTCTTTGTTAATTTTTTCTATTGCTGAAACATTTTGTGAAAAATTATCGACCACAATTATGTTACTTATTTGTTCTTCAAGCCCTTCAATTAATGTCGTAAGGACATCAACATCTGGATTATAAGTAACAATAATTGCTGATACAGTTTTATTTTCCATTACTACCTCGACCTTCTTTATAATCAAACTCATTCATATACAAAGAAAAATATTGTAATTTCATTTTTTCGATAAGAAATGTATCTTCAACAAATTTTATACAAGCGCGTCTCTTTGAGTTCCAGAAAGTCTTATCTTTTATAGAAATAAAACTTGCAACAGCTTTGATATTAGAGAAATCAAGCAATATGCCAGTATTATTATTATCGACAACTTCCGGCAAAGAACTACAGTTATTGGCTAATACAGGTAAACCATATGATTGCGCCTCAACTGCAACTAATCCAAATGATTCCCATCTACTTGGCATAACTAAAAAATCAGCTTCTTTAAAGAAAACCTTTAATTGACGATGATTTAACCAACCATGATATTTTACATTTTCCTTGGTCAAGATAATCGCTTCACCAGTAACAGAGTCCCCTATTATATCAAACTCAAATTTGTTGACGTCCAATATCTTAATTAACTCAAGTAAAATATCATATCCTTTTTGATAATCAAAGCGACCAAGAAATAAAACTTTTATTTTCCCTGCATTTTCACTTAATGGATAATCTTCTTTTAAATTTTCATCATCTTTAATTGGTACGTTAACTCCATTATAGATTACCTTCAACTTACCTTTATTAATCCCATATAATATGGCTGTGTCCATCTCATATTGACTAGTGCATACAATATAGTCAGTAACTTTAGTTAATATTTTTTCTATGATTGAATATATTTTTTTCCTAGATTCTGAAACGTTCATCAAAAATGAAAATGCATGTGGAGTATAAACAATAGTCACATCACTTTTTTTCAATATATGAATGAGATATAAAAATCTAACAATCATCCCCGAAAAAGTACTGTGTAGATGAATCACGTCTGGCTTATTCTTCTTTATTAGCTTAAAACTTTCCAATGCCAGCTTAAAAAGAGAAATTACATTCCTTCCAGTTCGGTTAAATAAATATTTCTTTCCCGTTAATATCATTTCACACTGCGTATCAGGTACTAATACACTGCTTTCGATAGAATCCATTTCCATGAGAGAATTAATAATAGTCCCTACACCGCCCTTCGCTGTTTCAGCAATGTGCAATACTTTCATCTGCTAAGACTTCCTTTTGCCATGATGGTATTTAAATCTGTATCAGCTACTGTTGAGTGTTAATATGCTCCATCTTTCTTCAAAACAACACCAATAGTTTTAAAAAGGATAGCGATATCATTCCACATGGACCAGTTTTTAACATACCATGCATCTAAATATACTCTTGTTTCATAGTCGACATCACTTCGCCCACTTACTTGCCATAAACCAGTCATTCCCGGCTTACTTAAAAGATAATAATCGACTTCTTCGTTGTATCTCTCTAATTCGGCTGTAATTATTGGTCTAGGCCCAACTAAACTCATCTCGCCTTTAAGAACATTAAACAATTGAGGTAATTCATCTAAACTAGTACGCCTTAAAACGCCACCGATCTTGGTTACTCTTGGATCATTCTTTAATTTAAATGTTTCATCCCACTCTTTTTTTGCCATAGGGTCTCGAATTAATAATTCCTCAAGAACTTCTTTTGAATTCATAACCATGGATCTAAATTTTAGGCATTTAAATGATACCCCGCCTTTCCCTATACGCTCATGACCATAAATTGCTGGTCCACCATCTTTTTTTACTTTTAGACTAATATAAAGTAATAATGGCGATAATATTATTATAATTGAAATAGAACCAATTATATCAAAAATTCGCTTAAGGATCCGAGAGGACAACTTTGCAAGGTTTTGTTGGACACGAAAAATCATGACTTCATGGCTGAAAATGAAAGACATATCAGTGCTATCAAGTGGCATACCCCGTAATGTTGGGATAACTGATACGTAGCGATATCCTTTTATCATAAAATTGCGTAACCAATTATTACGCATTTCACTTTGATTAGACTCTACTGCTACAATGAACTGCGTTTTTTTATCTACAGTCGACAACCAATCAGGATTGTTGGGTAATACTGGAATATTTCCAATAGTTTCTCCCTTTGGGACATCAGACTCCGATGATATATAACCAACAACTACTAAACCCAAGTTACGCTCACTATTTATCGCTTTATATGCCTCTTGAGCATTGGATCCATTTCCTATTATCCAAGTATCTCGTCTCCATAAGCCGAAAGAGTCAAGTATTCGCTTTGTTGTCATTCTCGCTAGCGGGAGTAACAACATTATGAAAACCCATGTTAGTACCCATATATATCTTGAAAATGTCCATGTGGTAAATGCCATCACTGCAATTTCTATTACAGCAAAAATGACTAATGTTCTCAAAATTTCTTTAAGTTCAAACCAAAATGTTTTTCGATAAAAATAGTGACGCAATCTCATCGAGTACCATGCAACACAACAGCAAGCTAAAAGCCAATGAAGTATTATCCAACTGTCTATTTCCTGGTGAGTAATAAATCTGTCATAATCCGTAATTGCTAACTTCAAAATACCTAACGAAATATATAATGATAGTACGAAACTGATAAAATCAGATAAAGCCAATGCTATACTGACTATAATATTTCTGACGAGAAGCGTCATATTCCCCTCTCTAATCATAAAAATGTTTAAATTTATTGAACTTATAATACAAAAACCCAAGAGCACTAAAACCTCATGCTCTTGGCAATCGCTTAAATATATTTATATGTCATTTTTTATCGGTATAGGAATAACCATAATGATTATAACCATAGCCATAATAGCTACTTGCCTTTTTGACAATACCATTCAAAATACATCCTTTGACATTAACACCGGTTTGTTCAAAACGCTTAACACTAATATCGATCTCTTTAGCGGTATTTAATTCAAATCTGGCAACTAATAATGTCGTGCCCGCATAATTACCTATAATTGCAGCATCTGTAACAGCCAAGATAGGTGGTGTGTCAAGTACTACTATATCATATCTTTCACTAGCCCAATTGAGCAATTCACCAAAGCGACGATGCATTAACAACTCAGCAGGATTAGGTGGTACAGCACCTCTAGATATATAATCAAAATTCGCCTGTTCTATAGCTCTAACAGCACCATTAATATCTGATTTACCAGACAAGATATCAGAAAGACCTTTATCATTTTTAACATTAAAAAGTTTGTGAGTATATCCTTTCCTCATATCTGTATCAATGAATATGACTTTTTTGCCAGTTTGGGCAATTATAGCTGCTAAATTAGAACTGACGAAAGTCTTACCTGCATTTGGGCTAGCACCAGATATCATCAGCACATTGTTACGAGCTTCCATCATCGCAAAATGCAAACTTGTCCTTAAACCTCGTATTGCCTCAATTGCAAGATCGGCGGGATTCTCTATCGCCAAGAAACTCTGACTTTGCTCAGAATTTCTGTTACCCCATCCTTTATCATTAACATTTTTTCTGGCGAATGCTTCTGCTACAGGTATACTAGCGTATACATTTATGCCAAGTTCTTCTAATTGTTCTGGCGTTTCAATCCCACGACGTAATAGAATTTTTATTAATACAATTCCAGCAGATACAACTATTCCCAAAAAAATCCCTATGAGGACAATTATTATTTTTTTAGGCTTTACAGGTTTTGGCTGTGTAACTGCATTATCAATAATACGAACATTTCCAATGGCACTTGATTTTGCAATATTTAATTCTTGTTGCCTATTCAACAACTGCATATATACAGCTCTACCGGATTCAACATCCCGACTTAATCGAAGTATTTCCTGCTGTGTTTCCGGCATTGCACTAACGCGTTTGTTAAGTTTAAGTTTCTCATCCTGTAAAGTTTTTCTTTTTTCCATCAACGCCTTATAAGTAGGATGTTCCTTAGTATAAAGCTGTGATATTTCTGACTCACGGAATGTTAGTTCATTTAATTGATTATCGACATTTACAATTTGATCAAGAACAGACTTTGCTTCAAGCGATAAATCTACTGAATCACTTTGTCTCCGATATTGATTAAGTTTGTCTTCCGCCTGATCTAAATCACTGCGGACTTGGGGTAACTGTTTACTTAAAAAATCTAAACTTTTCGCATCTTGAGCGGCCTGTCTTGCAATATTTTGAGCTAAATAATTCTCACTAATGCTATCCACAATTTGTTCTATTAACTGTGGGTTATCACCTGTCATAGATATTGTTAGTATGCCAGTATCTTTGCCTTGGTCATTTACTGCCAGTTTTTCTTGTAAGTCTGTTATTGCTTTTAAACGACTTACATATGTTATAATAAACTGAGTATTAGGAATTGCATCTATCGCATCAACTTTAAGAGAAATCCCCTTCTCATCCAATAATTCCCCAACTTTGCCTTCAATTTCAAAATCATCATTTGATATAATGTAATGATTCGAATCTTTTACTGTCAATAGTAAGTCAGATTCGTCCTTTCCATTATCAGGCAAATACAAGCGAGAAATTCTTACAATACCACTTTTTGCCCCAGATAAGCGTGAAAACCCTCTACCAATTAAAGGGAAGTATTTCTGCTTAATACGCGTTTGTAAATTAAGATCATCAACTGTTTTCCCTAGTATCATTCTGGATTGCAGTAATGCTATTTCGGGGGCGGATTGTGGTTGACTATCCGGCAACATTTGACTCAAATTACTAAGAATTGCATTTGCTTGTTTCTGCTCGACCTGTATTAATGCATCAGCCTGATATATCGGTGTTGCGAAAACAGCATACAGCAATGCTAAAAGAGTGAAAAGTGAGGTCACAGAAATAATAAGCTTTCGATGATCTATAAATTCACCGATCAGGCGTCCTAAATCAATCTCATCTTTTTCTTTAAGGGAATTCTTGTTTATAACTGATGGCATGCGTCTATTCCTGAATTATGCATTTAATTTTTGGGCCCAAAGCATTCCAGCCTGTTCAATAAGTTTATAGACAGATACAAATGCCTCATCACTTTTTCGATATGGGTCTGGAATATCACGCTGATTCATCCAGTGAGCGAAAAGCATGGTTTTTCCGCGCAATTCTGGACCACTATGGCATACCTGCTCGATATGGTGTTTTTCCATAACCAAAATTAAATCATATTGTCTCCCAAGTGTCTGGGTAAACTGTTTACCTCGATGGCCATCTAAAGAAAGACCATGGCTTTCAGAAATTCTTATTGCACTATCATCGGCAGCATGATCAATTAAAGCGTTTGTACCCGCTGAATCTATCTTTTTATTTGGCAATAATGTCCTCAGCAAACGCTCGCCGATCGGCGAACGACAGATATTTCCCGTACAAACAACAAGTATCGAATCAAACATAATCACATATCCTTAACGTACTTCACAGTTTCTGTAATATCATGAACCCCTGTGATTGTAGGAACTAATTGTGATATTACACGATTCCAGCGAACCAATGGTGCTGTAGTGACGTATACAATATCATAAGGTTGTAATTGGAATTCAGTACCAAGCACCATGGCTGAAGCATCTTGAGCATTCAATTGATAAATATTTGCAATTTTACCGGTCTTATCATTTTTTAATTGGCGTATTACAAAAACACCTGTTGCATCGCTGAAAGCTTGAGACATACCTTCAGCATTACCCAATGCTTCAGCAAGAGTCATGCCACTTCGATCCATCTTCATCGTGCTCTGCTTACCGACTTCACCCATCACAAAAACTTTAAGATCATCATTACGAGGAACAAAAAGGATGTCTCCTGGATAGAGCATATGGTTTTGCGTTAAGTCGCCCTTTTGCATTAATGCATATAATGAGATTTTAGTATCTTTACCATTATGGGTTAGAACAACATTTCGCCAATCTGCATCCGGTGCCAGCCCACCAGCAGCATTGATCGCATCCATGACTGTTAACGGAATATTAGTAATTGGTTGCTGGCCTGACTTAGCAACCTCTCCTGTAACATACACTTTTTGCGAGCGGAATGAGGCAATACTAACATCAACTTGTGGGCTTTCAATATAAGTGGTCAAACGGCTCGCAATATCCTGACGCACCTGAGCGAGTGTTTTACCCGCTACCTGTACCTTACCAATATAAGGATAGAAAATGGTACCGTCTGAATTAACCCAGTTACCGGTGTCGCTGGCACTACGGTACTGGCCTGCAGGTGTGGTTAGTTCCGGGTGATCCCAAACAGTAACCATCAATACATCGCCCACTCCAATGCGATATTCATAACTTCGGAGCAAACTATCTAATTGAGGGTTAGAACGTGCCAGTACGCTTTCCGGGCGCAGTTTATCGATCAAGCCAGGTGTCATTGGGTACACATTGACCAGCTTATCCAGATCGTAATCGCTGTCCGGCAGCTCAACTACGTTCTTGCGCAGACTGTTTAATCCCTGACCAGGGATGATTGTACAACCCGATAAAAAACCAATCGCCAATGCTAATGCCGAAAATCTAACAAGTTTTTTCTTCATAATGTCACATCATCAGTAAATCAAAATTTGCCAATTCCTGAGCAGCTGTCATAGCCGTTGCTTCCCTGCCGGCTTATGGAGAGAGAAAAGCTGACTGCATCCTGCAGCGCTACCACCCTCCCTCCCCTGTTTTCAGCATTCAGCCTTATAAACTAAACGGTATCTCTATCCCTGCGCTGGCCCCAACGTCATCGCTGTCGCTGTTGTTAGCGTTGGTGTACCACAGTGAGGTATTCAAACGGACCGACTGATAAACATCCCCGCTCCAACCGAGCTGTACACCTTTCAAGGTATCAGCATGAGGGAATGCTTTATTGATCGACTGATTCTCTGGGTTAACCTTTGCATATACCAAACGCGTGCTCCAGCGCTGGTTATCCTCCGTAATAAGCTCAACCTTACCGGCAACGAGTTGACCATCCCCTCCCATTGCGTCACCCAGCGGATAACCCTGCTGATAGTAGCCATCCTTATAGATATGATGCGTATAACTGTAATTGGTCCGGCTCATATTGCTGCGCGTGTCATGTGCTTCCACGTACCAGTTAACAGCATCCTTACCCCAGCCGTGGTGCCCTTCGATCCCGCCGAGGAACATATTTGCCGAAGGTAGAAAACCCGACTCATCCTCGCCGATCATCTGTCCGAAGAAGCTCACCGGCCAGCCCAGGGTCGGCTCTAGTTTGAACTTAAAGTCAAAACCGGCCAGTTGATTGCCCGGTTCATTGGGATCATTCGCGGCAGTATTATCCTTGCCTGTTAAACCGTCCCAGAAGTTGCTAAGTGATTCAGGACGCCCTTCCCCGCCCCACTGCATAATACGCGACGCACCTAATTCTAATGACTGGAACGGCGTGAAGGTAAAACGTCCGCCGATAATTTTGGCATGAGGCACAGCGGTATATTGATTCATCTGGCTGGCGGAGATCTGGTACTGCCATGGCCCCACCCAGCGTAACCACCAGGTCTCTGGCGCCGCCTGCTCTGCCCGCTGCATCAGGAAGCCGGTCATCGGCCGCATCGCATCCCCGCGGATCAGGCTTCCTTCATAGCCCGGTCCCCACCACTGCGGAACCTGACCAAAGGAGAGCCACTGGTTCCAGAATTTCACCGCACCGTAGGCACCGTTGGCGTTGAAACGCGATCCGTTGCTGATCCGCTCCCCCCCTTCGACGTTACCCTGGAGGTGGACATCCCACCATTCTCCGCTGTTGTTAAACGCCAGGCCTAACGAGTTATCTGCCGGCTGTGTCTGACCAAACCCCTGCGGAGTGCCCGGCTGATCGGTTGAGGTATAGCCGGTGACCCGAAAATCGGCTTTTAAAGCAGACAGTCGCTGATTGATACGGGCCAGCACCACTTGCTCAGAAGAATAGGACGGTTTAGCTTTTTTTAGCGCCCGGGCGATCTCTTCCTGGCTCAGCGGCCAGGTCGACAGGCTCAGATGGATGACCCCGCGATCGGAAAGCCAGGCAAGGTCATTTCGCAGATCGTTATCATTTACTACTAACCCGGCCGCGTAAGCCTGGGCTCCCAGTGAGGAAAGCAAGCCCAGCGTCACGGCAATGCGCGCAATTTTTATCATTGTACAAGATCCATTTTCAGCCCCGCTGTCGTATCTCAATGAGAATGAGGGGAATACCAAGATAGAAAGCGCTCGCGGCACCAGCTGACTTCACTGTGCAACACCGTCGAGGCAAGTACAGTTACCCTAAGCTGCTCGTAATCCTTATCTCATCCACCCAGCTCACAATGTAGGCGAATTTTACCGTACAGGCTATCGATGAGACAGGAAAGTTGGTGTACAGGCGATATCAGCAGCTGCTCCTGACCCCTTTATGAAGATATCTGATAAGCACGATAGATATCTTATGGCGTTAATCACCTGGAGTGCATCGATTTTTATAGCCGTTCAGAGAAGGTATTTTGCACAGCAGCAGGTGGTTTCAGCGACGCTACCGCCCCTGGCTTAACAGCTACCAGCGCACTGACTACCTGAACGGCGTATTTAATCGGCCTGTGGGTGATAAATTGATCAGGCCTTTATTTTTTGCGGCGTTAAGTCTACGGGATTTCGGTCACAATTGGGAGTCTTGCTACCGAATATCTGCCAATTAATCCCATCCGCTGTTTTATTGGCGAAAAATAAGCGGCTCGCCAATTAAGATTATTTATTGCTCTTATACTATCAAACATCTGCCTGGCACCGCCATGACGGCACAGACATAGATAACTCTTTGTAAATACGGATCTTTTCCATCATGCTTACGTCATTCCAAAATCAGATGATGACGCTATAGTCAACTACAATTTCTAATAGTTTCTCGATTCAGGATTATTCATCCAACGTGGAACAGGTGCTTTCTGAACGCATTTAAGAAACGTCTGACCAAAGCTATATCCACGCAAATTGACAATAACAATGTAGTAGCACTGCATTATTTCATAAATATGAATTATCAATTGACTGGCATATAGTAGATTATTTTCTTATTTGTCTAATTAACCGGCGAAAACTCAATTTCCCCTGTAAAACAAATGGCGATTACCAAGCCTGCTTATGCAGATCAGTTCGAGTAAAAGGTTTATCCAGCGGCCCCACCGCGGTGGCGATTTGCCCCAGCAGGGACTGAGTCGGCGCTTTATTGCCGCTATGCAACAGGATAAGCGGGACCATCACCAGGCATGCGACACCGCCCCATGAGATATTCACGCTTTCCGGATCAGAGGTACGTTTTTGCAACACCAGGAACAAAGCGCTGCCAGCAGCGCCGAGCAGCAGGCCAGCGATCACTTCCGAGACGGAATGCGCATGGATGACCAGCCGTGAATACCCCACCACAGCGGCCAGAATATAGCCGGTGGCAACGGCTGCTTTTTGCAAACCCGCGGAAAAACGCGCGCTAAGCAGCCACAGGAAGATAGGCCAGAAGGCCGCGGAGAGCGCTGAGTGGCCGCTAAAGCCGGTGTAATCCAGCTCGCGAATGCCCAGACCCCAGCCCATAAAGGCCAGTTTGGAGGCGCAGACGATGGCGCCGGTGATGCCGAACAGCAAACTCCACTGCCACGCCAGCAACCGCGACGTTTTACGCAGCATCAGGACAATAAACAGCGCCGCTGCGCTGGGCAGCAAAACGGTGCTATCGCCAAAAAATGAGATGAGTTGCCAGTTCATATACCTGTGATCCTTCGATGATGTCCACTGCCGTGCTCAGGGATTATCCGTAATGTCTGTACCAGCTCGCATGCCAATTCATTTCACATTTTTATGCATGCAAGTGAGATGTTTAAAGCGGAAACATGATCGCAGTCAAGTTTTATTTTTGGCTGACGTTGACCGCTTTCCCTGCGCTTTAAGAATTGTCGCACTAAGTGACTATTCACAAAGCATTATTGCCGCTACTCCGACCATTGCACCACAGAGGCCAGAGACAAACTACCAGAAGTCTCCGAACCCATACGTTTCTTTACAATCGTTATAACATTCGCGTTATGAATAATTTCTGCATAACGTTATGAGCGGCGTGGCGAAATACCCCTGGCCTGCCGCCCCCCCTTACGCCGGCGCTCAGGCCAGCAGTTTTTTAATGCTTTCGCGGAATTTGGTACCTTCTTTCAGGTTACGCATCCCGTAGGTGACGAAGGCCTGCATGTAGCCCATTTTTTTACCGCAGTCATAGCTTTCGCCGGTCATCAGCATCGCGTCAACGGACTGCTTCTTCGCCAGTTCGGCAATGGCGTCGGTTAGCTGGATACGGCCCCAGGCGCCCGGCTGGGTTCGTTCAAGTTCAGCCCAGATATCTGCCGACAACACGTAGCGGCCCACCGCCATCAGGTCGGAGTCCAGGGTCTGCGGTTCGTCCGGTTTTTCAATGAACTCGACAATACGCGCCACCTGCCCTTCGGCCACCATTGGCTCTTTGGTCTGGATAACGGAGTATTCGGAGAGATCGCCCGGCATGCGTTTCGCCAGCACCTGACTGCGGCCGGTCTCGTTAAAACGGGCGACCATGGCAGCGAGGTTATAGCGCAGCGGGTCCGCAGTGCCGCCATCGAGAATGATATCCGGCAGCACCACCACAAACGGGTTGTCCCCGACTACCGGGCGGGCGCAGAGGATGGAGTGGCCCAGACCCAGCGGCTGTGCCTGGCGCACGTTCATGATGGTTACGCCCGGCGGGCAAATGGCCTGGACTTCCGCCAGCAGCTGGCGCTTCACGCGCTGCTCAAGCAGGGCTTCCAGCTCGTAGGAGGTATCAAAGTGGTTTTCCACCGCATTCTTCGAGGAGTGCGTCACCAGGACAATCTCTTTGATCCCGGCGGCGACGATTTCGTCAACAATGTACTGAATCATTGGCTTATCAACGATCGGCAGCATCTCCTTTGGAATTGCCTTTGTGGCCGGCAGCATATGCATGCCTAGTCCTGCGACCGGAATAACCGCTTTCAAATTCGCCATATTCATTTTCACCTGTTTGGTTGCAAAACACGCAGTTTTGCAAAATTGTACATGTCACAAATCCATTGGAACTGATAATACACGGATACTGCCCGGGCATCTGCCCGCCAAATTCTTAAATTCACTGTCACCTAAAAGAATACACACAACTTCCTTTTTCCAACAGTTTGAAGTGAGAATAATCTTATTCTCCATCAGGATATTCAGCGGCCCGCTTCCCTGCACAGCGCGATGTCGCCGCGAGGCCCCTACACCGCGGCCTTTGGTACGCAGCCCTTGCCAGCTGCAGGCTGCGGCGCCCATGTGTGCGGAAAGAATAGATATAGTTAATTAATTTCGCCAGGCAATATATTTCAGCACAAACAGCCAGATATGGCAGGATAATAACCGTAAACCACGGCAGAGAACTGCGATCGGCACTATTCTGCGCTCACTTCATGATGTGAATTATGCCGATTTTGTGAGCGGGCTTCGCACTTCACCCTAGGATGAGGAAGGGTGCCTACCGTGGAGAACGACGGGACTGCCCGCGCTTTTGCGCCGGGCAGAACGCAGCGGGTTATGGTTCTGATATCAGCAAGCTTATTCCAGCGCGTTCCGCCATATTGTTATTTTTCCGCTGATCTTTTCTGGAACATAATTCTTTTCTGTTCTCTTAATTTGCTGGAAATATATCCACCCCTGGCGGAGTGATATCCGCGTCGTTATTGCATTTTAGACTCATCTTATCCATGATCGTGGTAACACATACCGCAGTCGTACAGGTTTTAATACATATGGAATGGATTGCCGATCCGTCAATCTGGGCAGGTCTCGTCACGCTGGTGGTTATCGAACTGGTGTTGGGTATCGATAACCTGGTTTTCATCGCTATCCTCGCCGAAAAGCTGCCGCCCGCCCAGCGCGACCGCGCTCGTATCACCGGTCTGCTGCTGGCGATGGTCATGCGTCTGCTGCTGCTGGCCTCTATCTCCTGGCTGGTGACCCTGACCAAACCGCTGATTGTTTTTCACGACTTCAGCTTCAGCGCCCGCGATTTAATTATGCTGTTCGGCGGCTTATTCCTGCTGTTTAAAGCCACTGTCGAACTCAACGAACGGCTGGAGGGGAAGGACAGCGATAATCCCACCCAGCGCAGAGGGGCGAAATTCTGGGCCGTGGTGGCGCAGATCGTGGTGCTCGACGCCATCTTTTCGCTCGACTCGGTGATCACTGCCGTCGGCATGGTCGACCACCTGGCGGTGATGATGGCCGCGGTGATCATCGCCATCAGCCTGATGCTGATGGCCAGCAAGGCGCTAACGCGCTTCGTTAACAGCCACCCGACCATTGTCATCCTCTGTCTGAGCTTCCTGCTGATGATCGGCTTCAGCCTGATTGCTGAAGGCTTCAGCTTTATTATTCCGAAAGGCTATCTGTACGCGGCAATTGGCTTCTCGGTCATGATTGAAGCCCTTAATCAGCTGGCGCTGTTTAACCGCCGTCGCTTCCTGTCGGCCAATATGACGCTGCGTCAGCGCACCACCGAGGCGGTGATGAACCTGCTGAGCGGCCAGAAGGAAAAAGCTGAACTGGATGCTGACACGGCGTCGCTGGTAGCCGATCAGGACCATCATCCTTTGTTTAATCCGCAGGAACGGTTGATGATTGAGCGGGTGCTGAACCTTAATCAGCGCAGCGTCAGCAGTATTATGACGTCACGCCATGATATCGAGCGCATCAACCTCAGCGCACCGGAGGAAGAGATCCGCAGCCTGGTGGAGAAAAATCAGCACACCCGGCTGGTGGTGACCGGCGGGAAAGATAATGAAGACCTGCTGGGAGTGGTTCACGTTATTGACCTGCTCCAGCAGTCCCTGCGCCAGGAGCCGCTGGATCTGCAGGTGCTGGTGCGCCAGCCGTTGGTCTTTCCGGAGGGGTTACCGCTCCTCTCCGCGCTTGAGCAGTTCCGTCAGGCCCGCACCCACTTCGCCTTTGTGGTCGATGAGTTTGGTTCCGTCGAGGGGATTGTGACCCTGAGCGACGTGATGGAGACTATCGCCGGTAATCTGCCTAACGAGGTGGAGGAGATCGACGCCCGGCATGATATTCAGCATCATCAGGACGGTTCGTGGACGGTTAACGGCCATATGCCGCTGGAGGATCTGGTGCAGTACGTTCCGCTGCCGCTGGATGATAAACGGGAGTACCACACCGTCGCCGGTCTGCTGATGGAGTATCTGCAGCATGTGCCGCAGGTGGGGGAGACTATTGAGATTGACGGCTATACCCTGCGCACGCTGCAGGTCGACAGCCATCGGGTGCAAAAGGTGCAGATCGTCCCGCCGGTAAAGCAGGATGAGCTGGATTATGAGGTGTAATCGTCAGGCATAAAACGGCCCGGGGTATCCCGGGCGGTGGGATGGATAATCAAACCCATGCCTGATGGCGCTTCGCTTATCAGGCCTACGGGATGGCAATGCAGACCGGGGTATTACCCCCAGCGCACAACCCAGGCCGGGTCAGGCGTAGCCGCCACCCGGCATCAACATGACATCACACGTTGACGACATTCTCGCATCACGGGGAATTGATGCTCTACAGCTGCCACAGTGCCTGATGGCGCTTTGCTTATCAGGCCTACGGGATGGCGACATAAACCGGGGAATAACCCCCAGCGCATAACCCAGGCCGGGTCAGGCGCAGCCGCCACACGGCATCATCGTGACATTACACGTTGACGACATTCTCTCATCACGGAGAATTGATGCTCTACAGCTGCCACATTGCCTGATGGCGCTTCGCTTATCAGGCCTACGGGATAGCGACGCAAACCGGGGGATTACCCCCAGCGCACAACCCAGGCCGGGTCAGGCGTAGCCGCCACCCGGCATCAACGTGGCACACCCTCTGACGACAATCTCACAGCCCGGAAGGCCCGGGCCGCGGTGGTGGAGATTACAGCTTATCAAGCAGCTTTTTGGCGTCTTTGCTCTCTTTGCTGCCTTTATTACGCTCAACCCAGTCGTTGAGGCGCTGCTTCGCTTCATCCTGTAGCTGTTTGCGCAGGATCTGATCGACCTGCAGGCTGTAGCTCAGCGACTGCCAGTCGCCGTAGATGCGCAGCGGGATGGCGGTCTGTTTCAGGCGGTCGATAAGTTTGCCCTCCCCTTTCCAGCCGCCGAGCACGCGCACGTTAAAGCGCATATCGCAGTTCTCTTTCTGCAGATCAAGCTGACCTTCGCCGGTCATCGCCATCACGTCGGACTGCCCCTGCAGGCGGTTCAGCGTCACCACCCCGTTATCCAGCGTCAACTGGCTGCTCACGGAATCCAGGCGGGTGGCATTGTCGTAATTCTCCTGCGCCCGCACGTTGGTGCTGCGCTCTACGGCCTGCTGCACCAGCTGCTGGAAATTCAGCCCCTCGGTACGGGTATCGGCCATCTGCAGCTGGGCCTGCCCCTGCCAGTGACGGCGGAAATCATCCGCGTCAATGCGCGTTCCGGAAAACTCGCCGGTCAGCGACAGCTTGCCGGTCAGGTTTAATGAATAGTTAAAGGCTTTGATCAGCGAACCGATCTCCACATTCTGCAGCGCCGGCTGGAACGCCGCCTGCGGCGTGTCGCCACGGGCATCCAGAGTGCCGGGGAGAGAGAGCTGCCCGCCGTCGAGGTTGCCCTGCATTTTGCTGACCGTCAGCAGCCCCTGCTGGTTGCTGATTTCGCTCTGCACCTGGGTGAAGTTCAGGCCGCGCCACTGCAACTGGTCGGCGCTCAGGGCCATCCGGCCGTTAAAGCCGCGCAGGCTCTGGTAATCTTCGCGCTCATCGCTGTCGGCGATCACCGGACGCAGCGGTCGCGTCTGGCTCTGGCCCTGCTGGCTGGCGCTGCTGTCGGTCGCTGGCGAGGAGGGCGCCAGCAGGCTGTCGAGATTCAGGGTGGTCGCGTGGAGATCCAGCGACCAGTCCGGGCGATCCCCCAGCACCACGCTGCCGTTGCCGGTAAGGGTACTGCCGCTGGCCATCAGATTCAGGTTGTCAAAGCGCAGAGTTTTGCCATCTTCCTGCCAGCTGGCCTGCAGACTGCCCTGGCCATTAATGCCATCAGGGGGCAGCTCGGCGCCGCGAAGCTGCCAGCTTAGCTGGCTAAAGTCGGCTTTTAAGGAGTGGGGATAGTCACCGCCCTGCACGGTAGCGGAGAAGCTCAACGCCAGGTCGCGCTGGTCGCGGTTGATCCGGCCGGAGAAGTCGACGGTGGCCCGGTGATTCTCATCCTGCTCCATTTGCAGGCGGATATCACGCACAGTGACCTGCTCGCCGTTCTCATGCTGGAAGAAGAGCACGCTGTCGGCCACCTGCAGCTGGCGCACGTCGTAGGACCACCCGCGGTCCTCCGGAGCCTGCGGCAGGGTGTTGTCATGCGGCACCACCGGCGCAGTGCTATCGCGAACCGCTTCGGTTTTCGGGGTCAGCTGGATCACCGCTCCCTTGAGCATCACCTGCTTCACCTGCAGCTGGTGCGACAGCAACGGCAGCAGCGCCACGTCGAGGCGCATGTTGTCGGCGCGGATCACCGGCTCTTCGGCGCCCCGGGCGGTCAGCGTCATGCGTCCGCTGAGAATGCTGAGCTGCGGCCAGACGTGCCAGCGCAGCGGGCCATCGAGTTCAAGCTGATAACCGCTGCGCTCTGCCACCTCATGCACCATATAGGCGCGAAAATCGTTGGGATTGACCAGCAATACCAACGAGGTAAGCCCGGCGACAATGACCGCCAGCAGGATCATCAGCGTTGTCAGTATTCGTCTCATGGCACCCTCAGCAACACCCCGTTGACGTTATCAATCCTTGTCGATTCGGCTCGCCACCGCGCCCTGCTGGTCGCGATATTTGGCGTCTTCACGGCGGTTATACGGCCGGGCCGCCGGGCCCGATAATGGCTCAAAGCTTAGCGCGCCGATAGGCATTCCCGGGCGCAGCGCCAGCGGCAGTTTGCCGGAGTTGTAGAACTCAAGCACGATGCAGCCGGACCAGCCCGGGTCGATGCGGTGCGCGGTAACGTGCACCATCAGCCCCAGCCGCGCCAGTGAGGAGCGTCCGTCCAGCCAGCCCACCAGATCGGCAGGCAGGGTGACTGACTCATAGGTCACCGCCAGCGCCAGTTCGCCCGGATGCAGGAAAAAGGCCTCCCCTTCCGGCAGGACAATCTCTTCGCTCATCACGCGGTCCAGCGCGGCGCTGACCTCGGCCTTCGGACCGCTTAAATCGATAAACGGCGCCGTGTGGCCGCGGAAGGTGCGGAATTTATTACCCAGCCGTACATCAACCGTCGCGCCATTAATACGCTCAACGGGTGGGCGCGGATTGATGGCGAGTCGCCCTTCATCCAACCAGGCTTCGATATCTCGGTCACACAGACGCATGGGCTTTCTCCTTATAAGGCTGCTTCCCGCACGCTTCGCGGCGGAGAGGGCAACAGGGCTACTCTTTGCACGTTACACAATTCGGCCAGGTTATTCAAAGAACTGACTGATTTTGGCCTTCAGAATATCAATCGCGATGCGGTTTTTGCCGCCGCGCGGCACGATGATGTCGGCATACTGCTTCGACGGTTCAATAAACTGCAGGAACATCGGGCGCACAGTCTTCTGGTACTGGGCCATCACCGAGTCCATGGAGCGGCCGCGCTCGTTAACGTCGCGCTTAATACGGCGCATCAGGCAAATATCGAGCGGGGTGTCGACGAAAATAGAGAAGTTAAGCTCGTTACGCAGGCGCGCGTCGGTCAGCAGCAGGATCCCTTCAAGAATGATCACCTTCTTCGGCTCGACGTGAATGGTGTTCGGCGTGCGGGTATGCTCGACGTAGCTATAGACCGGCAGTTCAATCGGCTGGCCGCTTTTCAGCATCTGCAGGTGCTGGAACAACAGACTGTGGTCCATTGAGCTCGGGTGGTCATAGTTGGTTTTGACGCGCTCTTCCATCGACAGATGACTTTGATCTTTGTAATAGCTGTCTTCCGGAATGACGCCAATATGTTCGTCGCCAACTTGTTCACGCAATTCGCGATAGAGAGTACTGGCAATAAGACTTTTGCCAGAAGCCGATGCGCCGGCGATACCTACAATGACGCACTGATGGGACATATCAGTCATAAATTTTTGCGACCTGATTAACCTGGATAGAGATGGAGGGTGGCGGCGGACCGCCAAACGCGGCAATTATAGGGATTTCAGCGTCCCGATACCAGTGGTATGCGCCCCGGACGGCTATTCCGCCGCCGGGATCCAGTCATCGGTATACCAGATATGCAACAGCGCATACGATCGCATCGGCTGCCAGCGACGGGCATAGCGAGCGATGGCGGCCGGGGTCATTCCCGGAAAGCGCTGTTTAATCAGGTAATCATCCGGCAAAAAGATATCTTTCGCCTGCCAGCCGCGCAGAGCAAAGTAGTTTGCCGTCCAGCGGCCAATCCCGGGCAGGCTCTGCAGTTGACGCAGCCCGGCGTCGATGTCCGCTGGCGCCGTCAGGGGCAGCTCGCCGCTGAGCGCCGCCCGGGCGAGGTGGATCAGCGCCTCCGCACGCCGAAGCGGCATTCCCAGCGCCTTCAGCGCCTGCGGGTCGGCCCGGGACAGCGCCTCTGGCGTCGGGAACAACACATAGCCGGGCGCCTCCGCCAGCGGTTCGCCCCAGCCAGCCGCCACTTTGGCAGTGAGCCGGGCGGCCATCGCCACGCTCACCAGCTGGCCCAGCACCGCCCGCACCGCCTGTTCGAAGGCATCCAGCGCCCCCGGCAGGCGCAGCCCCGGCCGCGCCTGGGCCAGAAAGCCCAACGCCCCGGCGACCTGCCGCGGGTCGCAGGCTAAATCAAACAGCTGGCCAATTCGCGCATAGCAGATCTCCGCCACCGGTTGCAGCCCCGGGGAGAGGGTCACCCGCAGGCCCTGCGCCTCCTCGTCCGGCGCCAGATGAATCAGCCCGCGATGCCCTTCAACGCCAAAGCTGCGACTATAGCCTCCTTCATCAAAGCGCTCGACGCCGGCGACGGCACGCGCCTGCAGAAAACCAACCATCCACGCCCAGTCATAAGGCGGGGTCCAGGGTAACAGCTCCATAAGCTCTCCTTTATATAGCGTTTCAATGATAGTCGCCCTTGACCGTCAGCGCCTTGCTTTTAAATTCCAGTTGTCGGCTTGGCGACGATCCGCTAAAGTCGCCCCCCTTCTTCACCGGCATGGGGATTTTGCAGACGATGTTTATTGGTTTTGACTACGGCACCGCCAACTGTTCGGTGGCCGTGATGCGGGAAAACACCCCTCAGCTGTTGACACTGGAAAACGGCAGCGCGCTGCTGCCCTCGATGCTCTGCGCGCCAACGCGCGAAGCGGTCAGCGAGTGGCTCTATCGCCATCATGACGTCCCCACCCACAGCGATGAAAACCAGGCGCTGCTGCGCCGGGCCATTGCCGCCAACCGCGACGAAGACATCGAGGTGCTGCGCAACAGCGTGCAGTTCGGTCTCGCCTCGCTGCATCAGTATGTTGAAGATCCGGAAGAGGTCTACTTCGTTAAATCGCCAAAATCCTTCCTCGGCGCCAGCGGGCTGAAGCCGCAGCAGGTGGCCCTGTTTGAAGACCTGGTCTGCGCCATGATGCTGCACATCAAACTGCAGGCTGAGAGCCAGCTGCCCGAGCAGATCGACCAGGCGGTGATTGGCCGGCCGATTAACTTCCAGGGCCTCGGCGGCGACGACGCGAACGCCCAGGCGCAGGGGATCCTTGAGCGGGCGGCTCTCCGCGCCGGTTTCCGCGATGTGGTCTTCCAGTTTGAACCGGTTGCCGCCGGGCTCGATTTCGAAGCGACCCTCAATGAAGAAAAACGGGTGCTGGTCGTCGATATCGGCGGTGGGACCACCGACTGTTCCTTGCTATTGATGGGCCCGCAGTGGCGGGAGCGCGCCGACCGCCAGCAGAGCCTGCTCGGCCACAGCGGCTGCCGCATCGGCGGCAACGACCTCGACATTGCCCTGGCCTTCAAATGCCTGATGCCCCTCCTCGGCATGGGCGGCGAAACGGAGAAAGGCACCGCGCTGCCGATCCTCCCGTGGTGGAACGCGGTGGCCATCAACGACGTGCCGGCGCAGAGCGATTTCTACAGCACCACCAACGGCCGTCTGCTTAACGATCTGCTGCGCAGCGCCCGGGATGCCGACAAGGTGGCTCTGCTGCTGAAGGTCTGGCGCCAGCGTCTCAGCTATCGTCTGGTGCGCAGCGCCGAAGAGAGCAAAATCGCCCTCTCCAGCGCCGCCAGCGTCGAAACCGCGCTGCCGTTTATTCAGGACGAGCTGGCCACCGCCATCGCCCAGCAGGGTCTGGAAGCCGCGCTGGATCAACCGTTGACCCGCATTATGGAACAGGTGCAGCTCGCGCTCGACAGCAGCCAGACCACCCCGGATGTGATCTATCTTACCGGCGGCAGCGCCCGCTCGCCGCTGATCAAAAAGGCGCTGACCGCCCAGCTGCCGGGTATTCCGCTGGCCGGTGGCGATGATTTTGGCTCGGTAACCGCCGGGCTGGCCCGCTGGGCGCAGGTGGTTTTCCGCTAACCCCAGCCCACCGCCGCCGCGCAGCAGGTCTGTCCTGATCCTGCCGATGCAGATTACGCTGGAATATTCCTGGTCTCCCACGCAAAATGGCCTGTTCGTCCGGACAGGCCTGTCCACTCTTCCCCACTTCCGGGGGCGTATTATCCATACCGTAGCCAGATGTCTGCGGTCTGTATCGTTGGCATGCCGCAAGGGGGCGTGATTGAAAAGGGTGTCTGCGATCTTCGCAGCGGTCCGGCGTTGCCGGCCGCGGTTCCTGGCAGGCTGGCTGCTCAGCTGTGGATTACTCTTGCTGCTGGTCGCCCCGCAGGCGCAGGCGGTGACGCGCCAGGTGGGCATTGATATCCCGGTCCAGTGGTACGCGGACGCCAGCGGCCAGATGACCATCGATCGCTTCGCCGCCCTGCCCACAGACCAGCTCGCCACCACCCGGCAGATCCCCTCCTTTGGTTATTCGCGAAAAACCTGGTGGCTGCGCAGCGAGCTGCCGGGAACGTGGTTTGCCGGGGAGCCGCGCTGGCTGCAGCTGGGCCCCTCTTTTGTCGACCATCTGACCATTTACTACCGGCCTCTGGGCAGCGATGCCCCCTGGGAACAGCGCACCTTTGGCGACCGCGACGTCGCCCGCGAGAGCGACCTGCACTACCGGGAAAGCGTGCTGATTATCCCCCCGCCGCCAACCGCCGCTGGCTATGAGGTGGTCTTTCGCCTGCAGAGCACCAGCACCCTGATCCTGCTGGCCTCGCTCTCTTCGCCGCAGGAATTTGTACAACGGGCGACCGCCGACACCGCTTTCTGGAGCTTCTATTTCGGCCTGGCCGCCGTCGCCAGCGGCGTGGCGCTGTGGCTGGCGCTGGCCCTGCGCCGGCGTCTGCTGTGGGGCATCTGTCTTTTCTCGCTCAATTATCCGCTGGTGGCCGCCCTGCACGGCTTCCCGGAGTGGTTTTTCGGCCACGCGGCGCTGCCGTTCCAGGACTTCATGATCAGCAGCCTCTCCCTGTTCAGCTATGCTACCGCCCTCTGGCTGCACAGCGAGATTTTTGATTTGAAGAAGAATATGCCGCGGCTTCATCAACTACTGATCGCCGCGGTGGTCCTCAACCTGGTGCTGCAGGTCAGTATTCCGCTCGGGTTTTACGGCTTCGCGATGCAGATTGAAGGGGTGATCTTCATCATTATCACCCCGGTGCTGCTGTTCACCTCCTGGTGGCTGTGGCGCAAAAAAGCCATCGACCGTAACACCCTGCTGCTGGGTCTGCTGCCGCCGTTCTACGTCGCCGCCGCGGTGCTGGTGCAGTTGTCTATCCACGGGATAATCCCGTTCCATATGGCGATCTATTCCCTCTGGCAGTATGCGCTGATCGTCCACATCATTACGGTGCTGATCATTGCCATCCTGCGGGTGCGCGCTGAAAACCGCCAGCTGGAGCAGAAGCAGCGCCTGGCGCGTGAGCTGCAGATTGAGCGTGAAGCCAGCTTCCATCAGCGACAGTTTATGGGCATGGTAGCGCACGAATTCCGCACGCCGCTGGCGGTGATCCAGGCAGCGCTGGAAAATCTCCGCCTCTCGGCCGCCTCGGCCAGCCAGGAGGCGCGCTTCGATCGCATCGGGCGCGCCGCCACCCGTCTGGTGCAGCTCACCGATAACTGCCTTGCCGACGCCCGGCTCGCCTCACACGACCTGCACGTCGATCGCCAGCAGACCGCCCTGCTGTCGGTGATCAACATGGCCGCCTCGGTGGTGGCCATCTCCCACGACCATTACCTGAACATCCGCCATCACGGCGCGGTGGAAAGCCCGCAACTGCAGGCCGATGCCGGCCTGCTGTGCATCGCCATCGCCAATCTGCTGGATAACGCGGTGAAGTATTCGCCCCCCGGTGAAATCGCCATCGATATCCGCTCCGAAGCCGGGCATACCGAGCTGCGCATTCGCGACCACGGCCCGGGCCTGCCCGACGGGCAAGCGGAACTGATCTTTGAGCGCTACCGCCGCGGCGAGCACACGTCGCCGGTGCCGGGCGGCACCGGTCTCGGACTGTATGTTGCACGTCAGATCGTGCAGGCTCATGATGGCAAACTGTGGCTGGCCGAGCATGGCCCGGACGGCTGCACCTTTATTCTCACCCTCCCCACGGTTGCTTAAGAGGAGAACGACGTATGGCTTTACGGCTGGCGATAATTGAAGATAACGCCGATCTGTTGGATGAACTGCTGGCCTGGCTGGGCTATCGCGGCTTCGAGGTGTGGGGCTCGCGCAGCGCCGAATCCTTCTGGCGACAACTGCACAGCCATCCGGTGGACATCGTGCTGATTGATATCGGCCTGCCCGGGGAAGATGGCTTCAGCGTGCTGAGCTACCTGCATGAGCTGGGGCATTACGGTCTGGTGGTGGTCAGCGCCCGCGGCCAGCAGCAGGATAAACTGCAGGCGCTCAGTCTTGGGGCCGATGCTTACCTGATTAAGCCGGTTAACTTCGCCCACCTTGCGGAGACCCTCACCGCCCTTGGCGCCCGCCTGCAGCAGGATCGACCCGCCGCCCTTCCATCGGAGGCGCCCGGCACCGCGTCATCCGCCGCCACCGGACTGTGGCGTCTGCATGAGGATAAACTGATTTCTCCCGATGCCCGGACGCTGGAGTTAACCCAGCAGGAGTACCGTCTGGTGGAGCTGTTAATGCGCAATCGCAACGAGGTGTGCAGCAAGCTGGACCTCCATGCCTGCCTGTTTTCCCACGACAGCGAGCCTGACCTGCACCGCATCGACGTGGTGATTAGCCGCCTGCGCCATAAGGCGCGCCAGCAAGGGATCCACCTGCCCGTACGAGCGATCTTTGGCAAAGGACTGGCGTTTATTTCCTGATCGAAAGCGCGATCTGGCCGCTGCGCGGGGTGTGAATAACTCGCAAGTGTTAATTTTTCTCATTTTCTGAGAGAAATGAGAGGAATGAGACTGACGACGCGCTTAAGAACTTTCTTATAGTGCTAGCACATCAGGATGATGTCGTATGATTTTCAGTGGACAGGAAAACATATAACAAAACGTAATAGCCGTTCGCGGTAAATTCTGACACCATGCAGCACAAATAAGGTAAAAACGATGGCCATGCAAACGTGGTTAATATTATTGCTATGCATATTTTTCTTCAGCATCTCTGTATACAGTTTTATTTCCTATCTAAAAGACAGGAGACGGCAGAAGTTTACGTTTAACGATAAGCGTTCGACGCGTCGTAAATAATTCACTTTATAATAATTAAAAACGATTACAGGTACGTTTATAAAATCAACACACCGCATACGCCCGGAGGATTTGTCACAGCATGGCGTTATGTTTTGCATAAGGAAATAACGCCATGAGAAACATTAATGTCACCATCAATACCCGCAACACCTTTGTACGTGAATCGCTGGTGGCCATGGTTAATGATCTCTCCCGGGACGAGATGCGGGCCCGTTTCTCCTGGCGCAATAACGACCTGTCAGACGAAGATATTATTATATGCGAAGTGATCCCTGGTGAAATCTATCTGTGCAATACCCTGATTAAAAACAGAAAAAAAGGCAGCTCCCTGATTATCCTCCACAGCTACGACCAGCTGCCGGAAGACGATTTCATGATTAATTGCCTGAAAGGAGTCATTTTTGTCTCGCTGAAAACGGCCAGTATTCCACAGCTGCTGGCGATCATTAAAAGCGAACTACAGCATTGTATGGACCCGTCGGCCACTGACGCCACGAGCCGGGAACTGAGCTGCGCCAGCTGCCCGCATCGTGTCCTGTCGCGGTCGCAGACCGCTGTGGTGCACGGTATTCTTGAAGGGCTGGACATGAGTAAAATCGCCGCCCTGCAGCGCGTCAGTCCCCGCACCGCCGCTTACCATAAGAATAAGATTATGGAAAAATACAGCCTGAATAATAATCACGACTTTTTCCAGTTTATGAATCTGTTACGTGAGCGCTGGTAGGCAAATAGCGAACAGAAGAGAATAAGATATTCCCGTAGTGATATTGTCTGGAATCCGAAAATAGCCGCAGGATGCTAAAAAAGCGCCAGCGCTGCCGAACATAACGTTAAACTCTGACGCTTCCTCGGTATAAAGACGTTACCGCGCGTTTTTATATAAGAAAAAAGACTAGTTACGAGGAAAACTGATACTTCGTCACATTACCCCTGACGTGCCTGTCAGGGGTCTTTTTTTCCGTGCGGAATGGCGCCCTCTGTGAAAGGGCGCAGCAGGATCAGGCTTCCGCTTTCTCGGCTTCCCAGTCCGGCTGTGCTTCCTCGTCGGTCAGCAGACCTTCGTTTTTCGACAGCATGGCGGTGGCGATGCCGTTACCCAACACGTTGATGGCGGAGCGCCCCATGTCGAGGAAATGGTCGATACCCATCAGCAGCAGGATCCCGGCAACCGGAATATTGAAGCTGGGGATCGTGGCCGCCAGCACCACCAGCGCCGAGCGCGGCACCCCGGCGATGCCTTTCGAGGCCAGCATCAGGGTCAGCATCATGACCGTAATCTCGCTAAAGCTCAGCGGTACGTTATAGGCCTGGGCGATAAACATCGCGGCGAAGGAGCAGTAGACCATCGAGCCCACGAGGTTGAACGAGTAGCCAATGGGCAGGACGAACGAGACGATATTGCGCGAGCAGCCAAACTTCACCAGCCGCTCAAGAGTCTTCGGATAGGCCGCTTCGGAGCTGCTGGTGGTAAACGCGACCAGCACCGGGTCCTTCAGCATGTTCAGCAGACGGAAGACCTCTTTCTTCAGCACCATATAACCAACGGCAATCAGCACCGCGCTGGTCAACAGCACCGCCAGGTAGTAACCGCCGATGAACGAAGCGTAGTTGAGCAAGATCCCCAGCCCCTGGGAGGCAATCACCGACGAAATGGCGGCGAAGATAGCCAGCGGCGCAACGTACATCACGTAGCCCGTCACCTTCAGCATAATGTGCGACACCACATTGAGGGCCGCCACCAGCGGGGCATTAAACTTCTCGCCCAGCGACGCGCCGGCGATGCCAAAGAACATCGAGAACACCACAATCTGCAGGATCTCGTTGTTGGCCATCGCCTCGGTGATGCTGGTGGGGATGGTATGCGACAGGAATCCTTTCAGGCTCATGCCGCTGACCGCCAGGCCGGTATCCACCGCCTCTTTCGGCACCGCCAGGTTTAACCCGGCGCCCGGGTGCTGGAAGGTGACGATCACCAGCCCGACGAGAATGGATAATACCGAGGAGGTGATGAACCACACCATCGCCTTCCCGCCTACCCGGCCAATGGTCGCCGTCTCGCCGAGACGCATAATGCCGACCGTCAGGGTGCTGAACACCAACGGCGCGATGACCATTTTGATCAACCGCAGAAACAGATCGGTCAGCAGCGTAATGTTGTCCGCCCAGGCGGAGATGGTGGTCGGCGTCGCGTAGGCATGGATAGCCGCGCCGGAGAGGATCCCCATCAGCATAAAAATGACGATGAAGAGCGTGAGTTTGTTTGCGTTCGCCACAACAATGACCCCTGATTATTTAACACGTTGATTTTTAAGTGCATATGTTATTATTATGAAAATGCACTGATTTATTCACCGCATAAATCTAATTAAAGCCCTCCCGGATACAACTATTTTTTACTTTTTTAAACTAAAAGTTGATATCACCCCGGAAATCTCCAACGAGACCGCCCGGCGTCGCGGCGGTTATCCAGACATTTCTCAACCTTCTTTTCATAATTCCTCCATTTTTACGGCCCCTTCCCTCACTAAACTAGTATCATTCAGCGAAACGCTTCAGGATGAGACCGTAAACTAATGAAAGGCAGTAACATACGTCGTTGGGGCGCCGCGCTGGCGGTAGTGATTATCGCCGGAGCCGCCTACTGGTTCTGGCACGATCGTGGCACGAGCGGCAGCAGCGCTCCCGCAGCGGGACAAGGCCCGCAGGGGCCGGGCGGCGCGCGTCATGGCCGTTTCGGCGGCGCGCTGGCGCCGGTGCAGGCGGCGACCGCGACCGAACAAGCGGTGCCGCGCTATCTCACCGGGCTGGGTACCGTGACGGCGGCCAATACCGTGACCGTGCGCAGCCGGGTCGACGGCCAGCTACTGAGCCTTCACTTCCAGGAGGGACAGCAGGTCAAAGCCGGCGATCTGCTGGCGCAGATCGACCCCAGCCAGTTTAAAGTCGCCCTCGCCCAGGCGCAGGGTCAGCTGGCGAAAGATAACGCCACCCTGGCGAACGCCCGCCGCGATCTCGCCCGTTACCAGCAGCTGGTGAAAACCAACCTCGTCTCCCGCCAGGAGCTCGACACCCAGCAGTCGCTGGTGGTGGAATCCGCTGGCACCGTAAAGGCCGATGAAGCCGCCGTCGCCAGCGCCCAGCTGCAGCTCGACTGGACCCGCATCACCGCGCCGATTGACGGCCGCGTCGGCTTAAAGCAGGTGGATATTGGCAACCAGATCTCCAGCGGGGATACCACCGGGATTGTGGTTCTCACCCAGACGCACCCGATCGACGTGGTCTTCACCCTGCCGGAAAACAGCATCGCCACGGTGGTGCAGGCGCAGAAAGCGGGCAAAGCGCTCAGCGTCGAAGCCTGGGATCGCACCAATAAACAGAAAATTAGTGTCGGCGAGCTGCTGAGTCTCGACAACCAGATCGATGCCACCACCGGGACCATCAAGCTGAAGGCGCGCTTCAGCAATCTGGACGACGCGCTGTTCCCCAACCAGTTCGTTAACGCCCGCCTGCTGGTGGATACCGAAGAGAACGCGGTGGTGATCCCCGCCGCCGCCCTGCAGATGGGCAACGAAGGGCATTTTGTGTGGGTGCTGAACGACGAGAACAAGGTCAGCAAACACAGCGTGACGCCCGGCATCCAGGACAGCCAGAAAGTGGTCATCAGCGCCGGGCTTTCTGCCGGGGATCGCGTGGTCACTGACGGGATTGACCGCTTGACCGAGGGGGCAAAGGTGGAAGTTGTCACCGCCAGCGGCAGCGAGCAGGCGCAGCCCGCTCCGCGCCAGAGCGGTAAACACGGAGCGCGTTCCTGATGCAGGTGTTACCCCCAGGCCGCACCGGCGGCCCGTCCCGGCTGTTTATTATGCGTCCGGTCGCCACCACTTTGCTGATGGTGGCGATCCTGTTAGCCGGGATCATCGGCTACCGCTTCCTGCCGGTCTCCGCCCTGCCGGAGGTCGATTACCCGACCATCCAGGTGGTTACCCTCTATCCGGGCGCCAGCCCGGACGTGGTGACCTCCGCTATCACCGCCCCGCTGGAGCGCCAGTTCGGCCAGATGTCCGGCCTTAAGCAGATGTCGTCGCAAAGCTCTGGCGGCGCCTCGGTAGTCACGCTGCAGTTCCAGCTGACCCTGCCGCTGGACGTCGCCGAGCAGGAAGTGCAGGCGGCCATTAACGCCGCCACCAACCTGCTGCCGAGCGATCTGCCCAACCCGCCGGTGTACAGCAAGGTGAACCCGGCGGATCCGCCGATCATGACCCTCGCCGTCACCTCCTCCGCGATCCCGATGACCCAGGTAGAGGACATGGTGGAGACCCGGGTGGCGCAGAAGATCTCCCAGGTTTCCGGCGTCGGTCTGGTGACCCTCGCCGGCGGCCAGCGCCCGGCGGTGCGGGTGAAGCTTAACGCCCAGGCCATCGCCGCCCTCGGCCTGACCAGCGAAACCGTGCGTACCGCTATCACCAGCGCCAACGTTAACTCGGCGAAAGGCAGCCTCGACGGCCCGGCCCGCGCGGTGACGCTTTCCGCTAACGATCAGATGCAGTCCGCTGAGGATTATCGCCGGCTGATTATCGCTTATCAGAACGGGGCGCCGATCCGTCTCGGCGATGTCGCCAGCGTCGAACAAGGGGCCGAAAACAGCTGGCTCGGGGCGTGGGCCAACCAGCAGCGGGCCATCGTGATGAACGTTCAGCGTCAGCCGGGGGCCAACATCATCGACACCGCCGACAGCATTCGCCAGATGCTGCCGCAGCTCACCGAGAGCCTGCCGAAATCGGTGAAGGTGCAGGTCCTCTCCGACCGGACCACCAACATTCGCGCCTCGGTGCGCGACACCCAGTTTGAGCTGATGCTGGCCATCGCCCTGGTGGTGATGATCATCTATCTGTTCCTGCGCAACGTCCCGGCGACCATTATTCCCGGCGTCGCGGTGCCGCTGTCGCTGGTGGGCACTTTCGCGGTGATGGTGTTCCTCGACTTCTCGATCAACAACCTGACGCTGATGGCCCTGACCATCGCCACCGGCTTTGTGGTGGATGATGCCATCGTGGTGATCGAGAACATCTCGCGCTATATCGAAAAAGGCGAGAAGCCGCTGGCCGCCGCGCTGAAAGGCGCCGGGGAAATCGGCTTCACCATTATCTCCCTCACCTTCTCGCTGATCGCGGTGCTGATCCCGCTGCTGTTTATGGGCGATATCGTCGGCCGTCTGTTCCGCGAATTCGCCGTCACCCTTGCCGTCGCTATTCTTATCTCAGCGGTGGTCTCCCTGACTCTGACGCCGATGATGTGCGCCCGCATGTTAAGCCACGAATCGCTGCGCAAGCAGAACCGTTTCTCCCGGGCCAGCGAGCGTTTCTTCGAACGGGTGATCGCCGTCTATGGCCGCTGGCTGGGCCGGGTGCTGAACCATCCGTGGCTGACGCTCGGCGTCGCGCTGAGCACCCTGGCGCTGTCGATAATCCTGTGGGTCTTTATCCCGAAAGGCTTCTTCCCGATCCAGGATAACGGCATTATTCAGGGCACCCTCCAGGCGCCGCAGTCGGTCTCTTTCGCCAGCATGGCCGAGCGCCAGCGGCAGGTGGCCAGCATTATCCTTAAGGATCCGGCCGTGGAGAGCCTGACCTCGTTCGTCGGCGTCGACGGCACCAACCCGGCGCTGAACAGCGCCCGTCTGCAGATCAACCTCAAGCCGCTGGATGAACGCGATGACCGCGTCCAGACGGTGATTAGCCGCCTGCAGCAGGCGGTGGACGGCGTCCCGGGCGTGGCGCTCTACCTGCAGCCGACCCAGGATCTGACCATCGACACCACGGTGAGCCGCACCCAGTACCAGTTCACCCTGCAGGCAAACTCCCTCGAGGCGCTGAGTACCTGGGTGCCGCCGCTGCTCAGCCGCCTGCAGGCCCAGCCGCAGCTGGCCGACGTCAGCAGCGACTGGCAGGACAAAGGCCTGGCCGCCTATATCAAGGTGGATCGCGACAGCGCCAGCCGCCTTGGCATCTCAATGGCCGATGTCGATAACGCGCTGTACAACGCCTTCGGCCAGCGGCTGATCTCCACCATTTACACTCAGGCGAATCAGTATCGCGTGGTGCTCGAGCAGGATACCGAGGCGACGCCGGGCCTGGCGGCGCTGGATAATATCCGCCTGACCAGCAGCGACGGCGGCATCGTGCCGCTGACCGCCATCGCCACGGTGGAGCAGCGCTTTACCCCGCTGTCGGTGAACCACCTCGATCAGTTCCCGGTGACCACCATCTCGTTTAACGTCCCGGACAACTATTCGCTGGGCGAAGCGGTGGACGCGATCCTCGCCGCCGAACAGTCGCTGGATTTCCCGACCGATATCCGCACCCAGTTCCAGGGCAGCTCGCTGGCCTTCCAGTCGGCGCTCGGCAGCACCGTCTGGCTGGTGGTCGCCGCGGTGGTGGCGATGTATATCGTGCTGGGGGTGCTGTATGAAAGCTTTATCCATCCGATCACGATCCTCTCCACCCTGCCCACCGCCGGGGTCGGGGCGCTACTGGCGCTGTGGCTGGCGGGCAGCGAGCTGGATGTGATCGCCATCATCGGCATCATTCTGCTGATCGGCATCGTGAAGAAGAACGCCATCATGATGATCGACTTCGCGCTGGCCGCCGAACGCGAGCAGGGCATGCCGCCGCGGGAAGCGATCTACCAGGCCTGCCTGCTGCGTTTTCGGCCGATCCTGATGACGACCCTCGCCGCCCTGCTCGGCGCCCTGCCGCTGATGCTGAGCACCGGCGTCGGCGCGGAGCTGCGGCGTCCGCTGGGGATCGGCATGGTCGGCGGTCTGATGCTCAGCCAGGTGCTGACCCTGTTCACCACCCCGGTGATCTATCTGCTGTTCGACCGCCTGTCGCTGCACCTGAAGCGCCGCTTCCCGCGTCAGGAAGAGGAGGCGTAAGTGAAGTTTTTCGCCCTCTTCATTTACCGCCCGGTGGCGACGATCCTCATCTCGCTGGCCATCACCCTGTGCGGCATTCTCGGCTTCCGGCTGCTGCCGGTAGCCCCGCTGCCGCAGGTGGACTTCCCGGTGATCATGGTTAGCGCCTCGCTGCCGGGAGCCTCCCCGGAAACCATGGCCTCGTCGGTGGCCACCCCGCTGGAACGCTCCCTGGGACGGATAGCCGGGGTCAATGAGATGACCTCCTCCAGTTCGCTGGGCAGTACGCGCATCATTCTTGAGTTTAACTTCGACCGCGATATCAACGGCGCGGCGCGCGACGTTCAGGCGGCGATCAACGCCGCGCAAAGCCTGCTGCCGAGCGGGATGCCCAGCCGGCCGACCTACCGCAAAGCCAACCCGTCCGATGCGCCGATCATGATCCTGACGCTGACCTCGGACACCTACTCCCAGGGTGAGCTGTATGATTTCGCCTCCACCCAGCTGGCGCAGACCATCGCGCAGATCGACGGCGTGGGTGATGTCGACGTCGGCGGCAGCTCCCTGCCGGCGGTGCGCGTCGACCTCAACCCGCAGGCGCTGTTCAACCAGGGCGTGTCGCTGGACGCGGTGCGCACCGCCATCAGCGACGCTAACGTGCGCAAACCGCAGGGGGCGCTGGAGGACAGCGCGCACCGCTGGCAGGTGCAGACCAACGATGAGCTGAAGACCGCCGCCGACTATCAGCCGCTGATCGTCCACTACCAGAATGGCGCCGCAGTGCGACTGGGGGATGTCGCCACCGTCTCGGATTCGGTGCAGGACGTGCGCAACGCCGGGATGACCAACGCCAAACCGGCGATCCTGCTGATGATCCGCAAACTGCCGGAAGCCAATATTATCCAGACAGTGGACAGCATCCGCGCCCGCCTGCCGGAGCTGCAGCAGACCATTCCGGCGGCTATCGACCTGCAGATCGCCCAGGACCGCTCGCCGACCATCCGCGCTTCGCTGGAGGAGGTGGAGCAGACGCTGGTGATATCGGTGGCGCTGGTGATCCTCGTGGTATTCCTGTTCCTGCGCTCGGGGCGCGCCACGCTGATCCCGGCCGTCGCCGTCCCGGTTTCCTTAATCGGCACCTTCGCCGCGATGTATTTGTGCGGCTTCAGCCTCAATAACCTGTCGCTGATGGCTCTGACCATCGCCACCGGCTTCGTGGTGGATGACGCTATCGTGGTGCTGGAGAATATCTCCCGCCATCTGGAAGCGGGGATGAAACCTCTGCAGGCGGCGCTGCAGGGGAGCCGCGAGGTCGGCTTTACCGTGCTGTCGATGAGCCTGTCGCTGGTGGCGGTGTTTCTGCCGCTGCTGCTGATGGGCGGCCTGCCCGGCCGCCTGCTGCGCGAGTTCGCCGTCACCCTGTCGGTGGCGATCGGCATCTCGCTGGCGGTGTCCCTCACCCTGACGCCGATGATGTGCGGCTGGCTGCTGAAAAGCGGTAAGCCCCACCAGCCGACGCGCAACCGCGGCTTTGGCCGCCTGCTGGTGGCCGTGCAGGGCGGCTATGGGAAATCGTTAAAATGGGTGCTCAGGCACAGCCGGCTGACCGGCCTGGTGGTGCTCGGCACCATCGCCCTCAGCGTCTGGCTCTACATTTCGATCCCGAAAACCTTCTTCCCGGAGCAGGACACCGGGGTGCTGATGGGCGGCATTCAGGCCGACCAGAGCATCTCCTTCCAGGCGATGCGCGGCAAGCTGCAGGACTTTATGAAGATCATTCGTGAAGATCCGGCGGTGGATAACGTCACCGGCTTTACCGGTGGCTCGCGGGTCAACAGCGGGATGATGTTTATCACCCTCAAGCCACGGGGCCAGCGCCACGAGACGGCGCAGCAGGTGATCGACCGGCTGCGCAAAAAGCTGGCCAACGAGCCCGGGGCCAACCTGTTCCTGATGGCGGTGCAGGATATTCGCGTCGGCGGCCGGCAGTCGAACGCCAGCTATCAGTACACCCTGCTGTCCGACGACCTGTCGGCGCTGCGCGAGTGGGAGCCGAAGATCCGCAAAGCGCTGGCGGCGCTGCCTGAGCTGGCGGACGTCAACTCGGATCAGCAGGACAATGGCGCCGAAATGGACCTGGTCTATGACCGGGACACGATGTCGCGCCTCGGCATCAGCGTCCAGGACGCCAACAACCTGCTGAACAACGCCTTCGGCCAGCGGCAAATCTCCACCATCTACCAGCCGCTCAACCAGTACAAGGTGGTGATGGAGGTGGATCCGGCCTACACCCAGGACGTCAGCGCCCTCGACAAGATGTTTGTTATCAACAGCGAGGGCAAGCCGATCCCGCTGGCTTATTTCGCCAAATGGCAGCCGGCCAACGCCCCGCTGTCGGTGAACCATCAGGGGCTGTCGGCGGCGTCCACTATCTCCTTTAACCTGCCCACCGGCCGCTCGCTGTCGGAAGCCAGCGACGCCATTAACCGCACGATGACCCAGCTCGGGGTGCCGTCGAGCGTGCGCGGCTCCTTTGCCGGTACCGCTCAGGTGTTTCAGCAGACCATGAACGCGCAGGTGATCCTGATCCTCGCGGCCATCGCCACGGTCTATATCGTGCTGGGGATGCTGTATGAGAGCTATGTGCATCCGTTGACCATCCTTTCAACGCTGCCCTCCGCCGGGGTGGGCGCCCTGCTGGCGCTGGAGATATTCGATGCCCCGTTCAGCCTAATCGCCCTTATCGGGATCATGTTATTAATTGGCATCGTGAAGAAAAACGCCATCATGATGGTTGATTTTGCCCTTGAGGCGCAGCGCACCGGCAATCTGGCGCCGGAAGAGGCGATTTTCCAGGCCTGCCTGCTGCGTTTCCGGCCGATTATGATGACCACCCTGGCGGCGCTGTTCGGCGCCCTGCCGCTGGTGCTCTCCGGGGGCGATGGCTCTGAGCTGCGCCAGCCGCTGGGGATCACCATCGTTGGCGGTCTGGTGATGAGCCAGCTGTTAACGCTCTACACCACGCCGGTGGTCTATCTTTTCTTTGACCGTCTGCGGTTGCGTTTTTCGCGTCACTCCTCTCAACCGGTAAGCGAATAACATGACAGACCTCCCGGCCAGCGTGCGCTGGCAGCTATGGATAGTGGCGTTCGGCTTCTTTATGCAGTCGCTGGACACCACCATCGTTAACACCGCCCTCCCCTCGATGGCCAAAAGCCTCGGGGAGAGCCCGCTGCATATGCATATGATCATCGTCTCCTATGTCCTGACGGTGGCGGTCATGCTGCCGGCCAGCGGCTGGCTGGCCGACAGGGTCGGGGTGCGCAATATCTTCTTCACCGCCATCGTGCTGTTTACCGCCGGGTCGCTGTTTTGCGCCCAGGCCAGCACCCTTGACCAGCTGGTGATGGCGCGGGTGCTGCAGGGGGTCGGCGGCGCGATGATGGTGCCGGTGGGTCGCCTGACGGTGATGAAGATCGTCCCACGCGATCAGTACATGGCGGCGATGACTTTCGTCACCCTGCCGGGCCAGGTTGGCCCGCTGCTCGGCCCGGCGCTGGGCGGGGTACTGGTGGAGTATGCCTCCTGGCACTGGATCTTCCTCATCAATATCCCGGTGGGGATCGTCGGCGCCATCGCCACCCTCTGCCTGATGCCCAACTACACTCTGCAGACCCGGCGCTTCGATCTCTCCGGCTTTCTGCTGCTGGCCGCCGGGATGGCGACCCTGACCCTGGCGCTGGACGGCCAGAAAGGGCTCGGTATATCGTCACGCTGGCTGGCGGGGCTGGTGGCCGTCGGCCTCGCCGCCCTGCTGCTGTACCTGTGGCACGCCCGCGGTAACGCCCGGGCGCTGTTCAGCCTCAACCTGTTTCGTAACCGCACCTTCTCCCTCGGCCTCGGCGGCAGCTTCGCCGGACGCATCGGCAGCGGCATGCTGCCGTTTATGACTCCGGTGTTTCTGCAGATTGGCCTCGGCTTCTCCCCCTTTCACGCCGGGCTGATGATGATCCCGATGGTGCTCGGCAGCATGGGCATGAAGCGGATCGTGGTCCAGGTGGTCAACCGCTTTGGCTACCGTCGGGTGCTGGTCGCCAGCACCCTGGGCCTGGCGGCGGTCAGTCTGCTGTTTATGTTTAGCGCCCTGGCCGGGTGGTATTACGCGTTGCCGCTGGTCCTGTTTCTGCAGGGGATGATCAACTCCAGCCGCTTCTCCTCAATGAATACCCTGACGCTGAAAGATCTCCCGGACGATCTGGCCAGCAGCGGCAACAGCCTGCTGTCGATGGTGATGCAGCTGTCGATGAGTATCGGCGTGACCATCGCCGGGCTGCTGCTGGGGCTGTATGGCCAGCAGCATATGAGCCTCGACGCCGCCAGCACCCATCAGGTCTTTCTCTATACCTATCTGAGCATGGCGGCGATCATCGCCCTCCCGGCGCTCATCTTTTCCCGGGTACCGGATGACGTCGGCAGCAATACCGTCATCCGTCGACGCAACAGGAGTGGATCGTGAAATTTTGGCGCCCGGGCATTACCGGTAAGCTGTTCCTCGCTATTTTCGCCACCTGCATCGTGCTGCTGATCAGCATGCACTGGGCGGTGCGTATCAGTTTCGAACGTGGGTTTATCGACTACATCAAGCGCGGTAATGAGCAGCGGTTAACCATGCTCAGCGACGCGCTGAGTGAGCAGTATGCCCAGCACGGCAGCTGGGCGTTTCTGCGCAACAACGACCGCTTTATCTTCCAGCTGCTGCGCACCTTCGAACGGGATAACGACGACCGTTCGCCGCCGGGACACGGCATGAAGCCGGGTCCGATGGAGGGTCAGGGGCCGGATGGGCCGCCTCCGGATGGGCCGCCAGACGGCTCCAGCGACACCCCGCCGCCGAGGCCGGAAATGCCGCCCCACGGCTGGCGCACCATGTTCTGGGTGGTCGATCAGTCGGGCCGCGTGCTGGTGGGGCCCCGTGAGCGCGTACCGGAGGACGGCACCCAGCGCAGCATTGTGGTCAACGGCGTGGAGGTAGGCAAGGTGATCGCCTCGCCGGTAGAGCGGCTGACGCGCAATACCGATATTAACTTCGACCGGCAGCAAAAGCGTACCAGCTGGCTGATTGTCGCCCTTGCCACCCTGCTTGCCGCGCTGGCCACTTTCCCGCTGGCCCGCGGCCTGCTGGCGCCGGTGAAGCGGCTGGTGGAAGGCACCCATAAGCTGGCGGCGGGCGACTTTTCCACCCGCGTGACAGTGACCGGCGGCGACGAGCTCGGCCGCCTGGCGCAGGATTTTAACCAGCTCGCCAGCACCCTGGAGCGTAACCAGCAGATGCGTCGCGATCTGATGGCCGATATCTCCCATGAACTGCGCACTCCGCTGGCGGTGCTGCGCGGCGAGCTGGAGGCGATTCAGGACGGAGTCCGGCGCTTCACCCCCGAGTCCATCCCCTCCCTGCAGGCCGAGGTGGCTACCCTCACCAAGCTGGTGGACGACCTCCATCAGCTGTCGATGTCCGATGAGGGGGCGCTGGCCTACCAGAAAACGTCGCTGGATATCATCACCCTGCTGGAGGTGGCCGCGGGCGCTTTTCGCGAGCGCTTCGCCAGCCGGCAGCTGAGCATTCAGGTGTCGCTCCCCGAGCAGGCGATGATCTTCGGCGACCGCGACCGCCTGATGCAGCTCTTCAACAATCTGCTGGAGAACAGCCTGCGCTATACCGACAGCGGCGGCAGCCTGCACATCACCGCCCGCCGCAGCGGCCGGATGCTGGTGATTGACTTCGCCGACAGCGCCCCCGGCGTCAGCGATGAGCAGCTGGCCCGCCTGTGCGAGCGCTTTTACCGGGCGGAAGGATCGCGCAATCGCGCCAGCGGCGGCTCCGGCCTCGGACTGGCGATTTGCCTCAATATTGTCGCGGCCCACGGCGGCACCCTGCGTGCCGACCATTCGCCTTTTGGCGGGGTTAGCATTAAAGTTGAGTTACCTCTGGAACATGATTTACCGAGAGACGTATGACTGAATTGCCTGTAGATGAAAACACCCCACGCATTCTTATCGTGGAAGATGAACCGAAGCTCGGCCAGCTACTGATTGATTATCTGCAAGCCGCCGGCTATGCGCCTACGCTGATTAACCACGGTGACAAGGTCCTGCCCTACGTTCGGCAGACGCCGCCGCACCTGATCCTGCTGGACCTGATGCTGCCCGGCACCGACGGTTTAACGCTGTGCCGGGAAATTCGCCGCTTCTCCGATGTTCCGGTGGTGATGGTGACGGCGAAAATCGAAGAGATCGACCGACTGCTGGGGCTGGAAATTGGCGCCGACGACTATATCTGCAAGCCCTACAGCCCGCGGGAAGTGGTCGCCCGGGTGAAAACCATTCTTCGCCGCTGCAAGCCGCAGCGCGATCTGCAGGCTCTGGACGCCCAGAGCCCGCTGATTGTCGACGAAGGTCGTTTTCAGGCCTCCTGGCGCGACAAGCTGCTGGACCTCACTCCCGCCGAGTTCCGGCTGCTGAAAACCCTCTCCCAGGAGCCGGGCAAGGTCTTCTCCCGCGAACAGTTGCTCAACCATCTGTATGACGATTATCGGGTAGTCACCGACCGCACCATCGACAGCCACATCAAAAACCTGCGGCGCAAGCTGGAGGCGCTGGACGCCGAGCAGTCGTTTATTCGCGCGGTGTATGGCGTTGGCTATCGCTGGGAAGCAGACGCCTGCCGACTGGCGTAGTTAGCCTTTTCCCGGCTCGCGCTGCGCTTAGCCGGGCTACACGTTCACCGCCCTCTGCACACCGTAGCCCGGGTAAGGTGTTTACGCCGCAACCCGGGGAACTCCAGAGCCTATCCCACCAGGCGTTATGAGTGCTGTCAGTATGAGCACTGCCCAGGTTCAAAATGGCAAACAAATTAGCCATACTGAAAGATACCCATCTGATATTTACTCCCCTTCGCCGCGGCGCTACAATGCCCGCCCTTAATGTGGGGACACTCCCCAACTCGCCGCACCAGGTGCGGCGAATCTGACCTGTCATCAGAACGAGAACACCATGTTTAAACCAGAACTCCTCTCCCCGGCGGGAACGCTGAAGAATATGCGTTACGCTTTCGCCTATGGCGCCGATGCCGTTTATGCCGGCCAGCCGCGCTACTCGCTGCGCGTGCGTAACAACGAATTCAATCACGAAAATCTGCAGCTCGGCATCAATGAAGCCCACGCGCTGGGTAAAAAATTCTATGTGGTGGTCAACATCGCCCCGCATAACGCCAAGCTGAAAACGTTTATTCGCGATCTGAAGCCGGTGGTGGAGATGGGGCCGGACGCGCTGATCATGTCCGATCCGGGTTTAATCATGCTGGTGCGGGAACACTTCCCGGAGATGCCGATCCATCTTTCAGTGCAGGCTAACGCCGTCAACTGGGCGACGGTCAAATTCTGGCAGCAGATGGGGCTCACCCGGGTGATCCTGTCGCGTGAACTGTCGCTGGATGAAATCGAAGAGATTCGCCGCCAGGTGCCGGAGATGGAGATTGAGATTTTCGTCCACGGCGCGCTGTGCATGGCCTACTCCGGCCGCTGCCTGCTCTCCGGGTATATCAACAAGCGCGACCCGAACCAGGGGACCTGCACCAACGCCTGCCGCTGGGAATACAACGTGGCGGAAGGCAAAGAGGACGACGTCGGTAACATCGTCCACAAATATGAGCCGATCCCGGTGCAGACCGTGGAGCCCACCCTCGGCATCGGCGCGCCGACCGATAAAGTCTTTATGATTGAGGAAGCCAAACGTCCGGGCGAGTACATGACCGCCTTTGAGGACGAGCACGGCACCTACATCATGAACTCGAAAGATCTGCGGGCTATCGCCCACGTTGAGCGTCTGACCCAGATGGGCGTTCACTCGCTGAAGATCGAAGGCCGCACCAAATCCTTCTACTACTGCGCGCGTACCGCCCAGGTTTACCGCAAGGCCATCGACGATGCCGCCGCCGGCAAACCGTTCGATACCAGCCTGCTGGAGACCCTGGAAGGACTGGCCCATCGCGGGTACACCGAAGGCTTCCTGCGCCGCCATACCCATGACGATTATCAGAACTACGAGTACGGCTACTCCCTCTCCGAGCGCCAGCAGTTTGTCGGCGAATTCACCGGGGAGCGTAACGGCCCGCTGGCGGCCGTGGCGGTCAAAAATAAGTTCAGCGTCGGCGACAGCCTCGAGCTGATGACCCCGCAGGGTAACGTCAACTTCACCCTCGAGCATATGGAAAATGGCAAAGGTGAAGCCATGCCGGTGGCCCCGGGCGATGGTTATACCGTATGGTTGCCTGTGCCGGACGACCTGCCCCTGCAGTATGCGCTGCTGATGCGCAACTTTACTGGTCAGACAACCAGAAATCCGCACGGTAACTAGTTAATTTGCGTTATTTTTTCATGATGTAAGGATATTAGAATCGGATCACATACCGTTTCGATCGAAACAGGTATCATCCATTTCGCTGAAAAACATAACCCATAAATGCTAGTTGTACCAGGAACCACCTCCTTAGCCTGCGTAATCTCCCTTACGCGGGCTTATTTTTTTGCCTCTCCTCCGGTCTTCGCTTGCGTCATGCGGTACACTTTATGCAACATTAAGCAATAAAGGTTCCCTTGATGATGTCTACGTTTCCTGCCAGCTTACTGATCCTTAACGGCAAAGGTGCCAATGAACCGCAGTTACGCGAGGCGGTTAACCTGTTACGCGACGAAGGGATCGATATTCACGTCCGCGTCACCTGGGAAAAGGGCGATGCCGTGCGGTTTATCGATGAAGCCCTGCAGCTGAACGTTGAAACGGTGATCGCCGGCGGCGGCGACGGCACCATTAATGAAGTGGCGACCGCGCTGGTGGAGCGCGGTAGCAAGATGGCGCTGGGGATTTTACCGCTGGGCACGGCCAACGACTTTGCCACCAGCGTCGGCATTCCGCAGGATCTGGCCAGCGCCCTCAAGCTGGCGATCGTCGGCCGCGATGTGCCGATAGATATCGCCCGGGTGAATGATAAAACCGGCTTTATTAATATGGCGACCGGCGGGTTCGGCACCCGAATCACCACCGAAACGCCGGAAAAACTCAAAGCCGCGCTCGGCGGCGTCTCTTATTTAATCCATGGCCTGATGCGTATGGATACCCTGAAGCCAGACCGCTGCGAGATCCGCGGAGAGAACTTTCACTGGCAGGGCGATGCGCTGGTCATTGGCATCGGCAACGGCCGCCAGGCCGGCGGCGGCCAGCAGTTGTGCCCGGAGGCGTTGATTAACGATGGTTTGCTGCATCTGCGCATTTTCACCGGCGAAGAGCTGATCCCTGCCCTGTTCAGCACCCTGGCGAATCCGGAAAACTCGCCGAATATTGTTGACGGTGTCTCCTCATGGTTTGAGATCACCGCCCCCCATGAGATGACGTTTAACCTCGACGGCGAGCCGCTCAGCGGCAAAACCTTCCGCATGGAGCTGTTACCGGCGGCCCTGCGCTGCCGGCTGCCGCCCGACTGCCCGCTGCTACGTTGATCAGGCTTCGCAAAGCAAAGACGGCGCCCGGCTGGTATACAGCAGCCGGGTTCGTTGATTGAGCCTCTGAATGTTAAGGTAAAACGGCACCTGCGGCTGCAGGAAAAACCTGGGCAGGATATCGATCCAAACACCGCACTTACATTAATAGACGATATCTACAACCTCAAACTCACATAATATCAAATAATTACCCATTAAAATGGGCGCATCTGCCGTGAGACAATGCGCCATCAAGCTTAGTAGTCCGCCACCTCGCGCGCCATTTCGCGCGTATATTGCCGACTGGCGTTAACCAGCATCTGCGTATAGGCCGTCCGCGCCTCGCCGCTGACCAACGCATCGACCGTCAGGGTTTCGAGGATCTTCCCGTACTGCATCACCGCCACTTTCTGGCATAAGTGGGCAATAACCCCAAGATCGTGGGTGACCATCAGGTAAGTGAGCTTCGCCTCCCGCTGCAATTCCGCCAGCAGGTTAAGGATCTCAGCCTGCACCGACACATCCAGCGCCGACGTCGGCTCATCCAGCAGCAGCACCTGTGGCTCAAGAATCAGCGCTCTGGCTATCGCCACGCGCTGCCGCTGCCCGCCGGAGAGCTGATGCGGATAGCGCTCACGAAAAGCGCGGTTGAGGCCAACTTTATCAAGCAGCGCATTGATCCGCCGGTCGCGGTCATTGAAACGATGGATCTGCAGCGGCTCTTCGAGGATATCGCCAATGGTGTGACGGGGATGCAGCGATCCGTAGGGGTCCTGAAATACCATCTGCACCTGACGGCAGCGCTCGCGGCTAATTTCATGCCCTAAGGGCTGAGCATCGATGGTCAGTTCCCCCTGCCAGTGGGTAAACAGCCCCGCCAGGCACTTGAGCACCGTCGTTTTACCGGAACCGGACTCTCCTACCAGACCGTAGATCTCGCCGGGCTTAACGTGGAAACTGACGTCATACAGCACCTGGTTACGCTTCTCCCCCTCGCCAAACGCGAGGTTGAGATGTTGAACTTCAATCATTATCCGCTCCTTAATCCGTTAACCAGCTGGCCTGACGCTGCAGCACCGGCAGTATCGGGCGACGATGCTGCATATCCGGCAGCGAGTTAATCAATCCCTGAGTGTAGGGGTGACGGGCGTTATCGAGATCTTTAGCGGCGATGGACTCCACTACCCGTCCGGCGTACATCACCAGTACGCGGTCGCAGAAGCTGCGCACCAGGTTGATATCGTGGCTGATAAAAATCAGCCCCAGCCCGCGCGACTGAACCAGGTCATCCAACAGGCCCAGCACCTGCAGGCGCACCGACACGTCCAGCGCGGAGGTGGGCTCATCGGCAATGATCAGTTCCGGGTCGGTAATCAGCATCATGGCGATCATGATGCGCTGCCCCTGTCCGCCGGATATTTCATGCGGATAAAGCTGATAAACGCGCTCCGGCTGGCGAATACGCACCACCTCCAGCATCTCCAGCGCCCTGGCTTTCGCCTCATCTTTGCGCCCGGGATGATGAGTAAGCCAGGCCTCGGCGATTTGCTTACCCACGCAGACCACCGGATTAAGCGAATATTTCGGGTCCTGCATAATCATAGAGATACGTTTGCCGCGTACGCCGCGCATCTGCGCTTCGCTTAGATGCTGCAGATCGAGGTCGGCAAATTGCATCCGGCTGGCGCTGACGCGGGCCTTTTTCGGATGCAGCTGCAGCAGCGCGCGCCCAACGGTGGACTTACCCGAACCGGACTCGCCGACAATGGCCAGCTTCTCATGCCCCAGCTGGAAGGAGACGCCGCGCACGGCGTGGGTCACCGCGCTACTGTTAACAAAGTCGACGCACAAATCGCGCACGTCGAGCAGCGGTGCATTATTCACTACGGGGATCGAGGATGTCACGTAGGCCATCTCCTAAAAAGTTGAACGCTAAGCTATTGATCAGAATCGCCAGCCCCGGAATGGTTACGACCCACCAGCACTCCATCATATAAGTGCGCCCGCTGGAGATCATCGCTCCCCACTCCGGCTCTGGCGGCTGCGCGCCGAGGCCGAGAAAGCCGAGGCCGGCCGCGGTCAGAATGATCCCGGCCATATTCATGGTGATACGGATAATGACCGAGGGCAGACACAGCGGCACGATATGGCGCCAGAGGACGCGGGCCGATGAAGCGCCTTGCAGACGCACGGCGGAGATAAAATCGGCCTGGCGCAGAGAGAGCGTTTCGGCGCGCGCCAGACGGGCAATCGGCGGCCAGGCGGTCAGCGTGATGGCGATAACCACGTGCTCCAGCCCCGGTCCTAAAGCGGCGACAAACGCCAGCGCCAGGACCAGACTCGGGAAGGAGATGAAAATATCGGTGACGCGCATCAGCACCATATCGACTTTACCGCCGAAATAGCCAGCGCTGACGCCCAGCAGCAGCCCGAGCGGACCGACAGTCACCGAGACCAGCAGCACGATATAGAGCGTGATGCGGGAGCCGTACACCAAGCGACTAAAGATATCCCGGCCAAACTCATCGGTGCCGAACCAGTGCTGTGCATTCGGCGCGACCAGCGCACTATTCAGGTCCTGTACCAGCGGGTTATAAGGCGCAATCAGCGGCGCGAAAATCGCCACCACCAGCAGCAGAACGATAATTCCTCCGCCGATGGCCGTGAGCGGATTGCGCGCCATTTTGCCGATAAACCCGACGGCCCGCGCCGCCGCGCGTTGCAGCCGCTGACGGCCTTCGCCCGCACCGCCCGAAAGCGGCGAATCCAGAGAAACGGTCATGATTTTGTCCTCGGGTCAAAGAATTGATACAGCATGTCGGAGAGCAGGTTGAGCATCACGAAGATCACGCCCACCAGCAGCACGCAGCCCATCACCGCATTCATATCGCCCAACAGCAGGCTACCGGTAAGGTAGGAGCCGAAACCCGGCCATGAGAAGACGGTTTCAATCAGCACCGCGCCTTCCAGCAGCGCGCCGTAGGCCAGCGCCACCACCGTCAGCAGTTGCACGAGGATGTTACGAAACGCATGGTTCCAGATAACCTGACGCTCGGTCAGCCCTTTCACCCGCGCGGTAATAATGAACTCCTGCGACAGCTGGGCCAGCATAAAGCTGCGGGTCATACGGCTGATATAAGCCAGCGAGTGAAAACCCAGCAGCGAGGCGGGAAGAATCAGATGATTAATGGCGTTCCAGAACACCTGGCCGTTGCCAGCCAGCAGGGCATCAACGGTCATCAGGCCGGTGCGGCGCGGCACCACACCATCCAGCCCGAGATCTACCCTCCCGGCGCCGCCTACCCAGCCAAGCCAGGCATAGAACACCAGCAGTCCCATCATCCCGACCCAAAAGATCGGCGTCGAGTAGCCCGCCAGGCTGATAATGCGTACCACATAATCGGAGACGCTATTGCGCCGCGCCGCCGCCAGCACGCCCAGCGGAATACCAAGACCCGCGCCGACAATAATCGCCATCGTTGCCAGCTCCATGGTGGCCGGGAAGACGCGGATAATATCGTCCACCACCGGTTTCCCGGTCAGCAGCGCGTTGCCCAGATCGCCGTGCAACAGGTTGACGAAATAGATACCAAACTGGGTGGTCAGCGATTTATCAAACCCCAGCTGCTGGTAAACCTGCTGATAGGTGCTCTGGTCAGCATCCGGGCCGACAATCGCCAGCACTGGGTCGATGGGCATGACGCGGCCAATGGTAAAGGTCAGCAGCAGCAGGCCGAACAGCGTAATCACCACCTGCAGTAGCCGTTTTGATAAGCGCCGGCCGCGTGAGCCGGGCGCAAGGATTGCGGTACTCATCCTTTCTCTCCTTCGCGGACTTTATAGACGTCACGCAGAAAAGTGGTGGCGGAGGGGTGCGGCTGATACTCCCGTACCTCGTTGCGCACGACGACCGAATCAACCATCTGCGAAAGCGGAATTAAAGCCGGAACCAGCTGGTCGTAGCGTGTCTGGATGGCCTGGTAGTCAGCCACCTGTTTTTGCGGATCGCGTTCCAGCAGGGCCTGGTCAATCATCGTATTAAGCTGCGGGTCGTAAAAACCGGTACGCCAGCCCTGGAAGTTGGTCAGGCGCGCCTTATCGCTGTTATCCGGGTTATAGACCAGCGCGCGCAGGCTGGAGTGCGGATGCGGCTCCATCCCGCTGCCGCCGCGACCTACCAGCAGGTCAAATTTACGCTCACGCATCGCGCCGTAGATCTGGTTACCAGTGCCGGTGATGATTTTGGCGTTAATCCCCGCCTGCATCAGCGTCGACTGCACGGCGATAGCGATGTTAAGAAATGGCTGATCGGAGAGTACCCGCAGCGTGGTATCAAAGCCGTTGGGATATCCCGCTTCCGCCAGCAGCTTTTTCGCCCGCGCCACGTCCAGCTTATAGCCAGGGTCGGGCAGCGTGGATGGCATGCCCGCCTTAATCGGCCGCTGGTGCAGCACGCCGTAGCCCGGCATCAGCGCTTTATTGATACCCTGATAATCAATCAGATAGCGCACCGCCTCGCGCACTTTCGGATTGGCGAAGTGCGCCTCTTTCATGCTCATCGCCACGTAGTACATGGTGCCGCGCTGCACCGCATCGACGGTCAGCTGCGGGTCGCTGCGCAGGGCGTTGATATCGGAAACCGCCATGTTGTTGGCAATATCGAGGTCGCCTTTTTCGATCATCAGGCGCAGAGTTTGCGACTCCTTGAAATGGCGCAGCACCACGCGGCTCATTTTCGCCTCGCCGCGCCAGTAGTCAGGATTGCGCTTCATGCGCAGCACCTCTTTTGCCTGCCAGGTTTCCAGCGTAAACGGCCCGGAACCGGCTTCATGGGTGGTTAGCCAGCGGTTGCCCCAATCGTTATCCTGCTGGTGGCTTTGCACCGTTTTACTGTCCAGCACCCCGAGGTTGCCCAGCGCCGCCAGCGAGTAAATCACCAGCTGCGGATCGTTATCTTTGGGTAATACGATTTGCACCGTGAAGCGGTCCGGCGCGCTGACCTGGCTGTCGATATTTTTCTTACTGAAGCCATAGGATTTCCATACCGAGGCCTGGGCCAGGTTGAGGTGCAGGATACGCCGCATCGACCACACGACGTCGGCGGCGGTCAGCAGGTTACCGGAGTGAAACTTGACGTCGTCGCGCAGATGAAAGGTCAGGGTTTTGCCGTCGGGGCTGATATCCCAGGATTTCGCCAGCGCGGGCTTAACGGTGGTGAGCTGCTCAGGGTCCAGCTCCACCAGCGAGTCGTAGAGGTTGACCACGATCCCCACCACTTCGTTACCGGTCATCGCCGCCGGGTCAAGGGTGAGCAGGTTATTCATATTCATCCCGATGATCAGCTGGTCGGGCGGGGTTTTCGCCACCGCCTCTCCGCTCCCCATCGACATGGCGAGCGCGAGAGTACACGCTGCCAGTAAGGAGGTTTTTTTCATATCTCTGTTTGCCTGTACTGTAGGGTACATGTTGCCGGATGGCGGCATTTTCGCCTTATCCGGCCTACCGGGCCGCAGACCCGATAAGCGCAGCGCCATCGGGCATTTATTTTTTTAAATCAGTCGTGGCTAACGGTATTGGCTTCGATATACGCAAAATTAATGTCTTCGCCGAGACCCGGACGTTGTGACAAATGCACAAATCCCTGATCATCCATCGGGTCGACAATGCTGTTGAGATAGGCCGCCGGTTCATCGTAGTCGAGGAACGGATGCAGCAGGCCGCGCTCATACCAACGGCAGTTACGGATCGCGCCGACCACCGCCAGGCTTGCCGCGCCGTTGCCGTGGACTTCGCAATCCATGCCGAAAGATTCCGCCAGCGCCGCCACCTTCATGGTCGGGGTAATGCCCCCCACGCCGTTAGCGCCGGCGCGCAGAATGTCGCAGGCTCCGGCTTTCACCCATTCGGCGCGCATGTGGTGCTTGCCGCCGAAGCTCTCCGGCCCGACGATGGGAATCGACAAGTTTTCCGCCAGCCACGCGTAGGAGGACATCGAATCCTCCTCCATCGGCTCTTCAAACCAGGCGAAATTGAGTTTTTCCAGCGCTTTGCCGATCCACAGCGCCTCGGCGCGGCTGTACCAGTGATAGCCATCAATCATCAGGTCAATATCCGGCCCTACCGCTTCGCGCACCGCCGCGCAGGCTTTAATATCCATTTTGGGATTGGGCGCAAAAGAGATTGGCGGCATCCAGGTGTGCAGTTTGATGGCCTTGTAGCCGCGGGCGACCAGCTTTTCGGCAAAGGCGGCATACTCTTCCGGGGTCGACAGGCCGCCCGGTAGATCGTCGCCGCACATGGTGCTACCGTAAGCCGGGACGGTGTCGCGATAGCCGCCAAGCAGCTTGTAGACCGGCATCCTGAGGCTGCGGCCAATCAGGTCCCACAGCGCCTGTTCAACAAACGACAGCGCGCGCTCCGTTAGCTGATGTGCGCTGCCGCGCTGCCAGTGGTTAAGATCCTGCCAGATACGCTCGCGGTTAAACGGGTCCTGCCCCACCAGCACTTTGCGAAAAAAAGTATTCACCACGAACGGGCGCACGACTTCCGGAGGCGCAAACGAAAAACCCTGCGCCCCATCATCAGCGGTGATGGTCAGCATCGCCATTTTGGCCATGCTTTCAGCCCCCGGATGGGAGTGCCCGGCGCTGTCGGAAACCCGACGAGTGGGATACTGGAAAACGGTGACATTCACAGATTCAATTTTCATGCTCAATCCTTATCACGGCCAAATCCGATCGACAGAGGTAAATCGGCAAAGCGGTTTCACATTATTGAAAATACGTTTCAATATATAATCTAAGCACAATTACGTAGCAGTGCCTCGGACAAACACCGCTAAGCAAGGCCATAAATTTGGGCATTGGCACAACAAGACGTGACTGTTTTCACAAAAGATGAGCGAAATGTGAGGCGGATCGGCATGGAGAAAAAAGGGCGTGAGCGCAGAAAAGAGAGTGACCGACCGTGTACATCCCGGAATTTTCTGCGCTCACGAAAGCGTAAGTTATGCGACCGTCGCTGGCTCGGCGTTAAGCGCTTCCAGCAGTTCAGGTAAAGTTTGATAGCGGCCGACAGCGGCCTGATAGCGCCCCTGTCGGCTATCTTCGGCAACCACCGCCGTGGGAATACCGGCGGCCTGAGCCGCGCAAAAGCCGGTAAAGCTATCCTCAATCACCAGACACTGGCTGGCGTTGAGATTGAGCTTGCGCAGCGTCGTCAGATAAACCGCCGGATGTGGCTTTCCACGTTCTTCATCATCTGCGCTGGAAACCACGTCGAAAAAGTGCCAGAGCGAGAGCTTGTTCAGCACAGCGGCAATAACCTGGCGGGATGATGACGTGGCGAGCGCAATTTGATAGCCCGCCTCGCGAAAATAGCGTAACGCCTCATGCACGCCGTGCATCGGCTCGCCTTCGTTGGCGATCAGGCCGGTAATACGCTGCAATATCGCGGCTTCAAGCCGCTGCGGGTCAAGATCAAGCTGAAAATAGCGGCACCAGGTGCCGGCGATTTCGTCGAGGCGTTTGCCTTTGGTCAGGGTTTCACACTCATCCACGCTCGCCGTTGCCCCCCACTGCGCGAGGGCGTCAATCTGCGCCTGTCGCCACAGCGCCTCGGAATCAATAATCACGCCATCCATGTCAAAAATAACCGCCTGCATACTCATTCGTTCACCTCATTAAGGCTGGCATGAAGCCCATGCCAGCCGCATCACCTAAGAGAATTCAACCTGCTCGCGGGCGGTTGCTTCCTTGTGGGAGAACCCCGGCTGCTCCACGCGGATAAAGGCGCAGAGGAAAAAGGCCACCACGTACAATGCGGTGTAGGCAATCACCACCCCGATGGTGCTGAAGAACGGCAGCAACACCACGGCAATCGCCGGCGCGAGAAAGTTCGACATCCCCGCCGACAGGTTATAGACCGAAATCGCCGCGCCTTTGTGCTTCGGCTCCAGCGCCGGGAACACAGCGGCCAGCGGCACGAAGGCGGCGACAAAGATCCCGAGGGCGATGGCGGGGATCAGCGCCATCGCAAAGCTATGGCCAAAGTGCTGAGGGATGTAGTAAAACGCCAGGCTGGAGAGCGCCATCCCGATGCAGCCGAACCAGCGCACCACCTTCATCCAGCCCAGTTTTTCCCCCAGGATCCCCCACAGCACGTTAGAGAAAATGGTGGTGAAGAAGAAGACTGCCCATACCTGGAGCCATTCTGAAGTGGTGAAGCCCAGCTCATCGACAAACATCATCGGCATAATGACCGCAAAACCGAACAGCGAGAGGGTATTGATAATCCTGACCATGCTCGACAGCAGAATATTGCGGTTGGTATAGAGCAGCGTCGCGGCGCGTCCCAGCTCGGAAAATTTCTGGCGAGTGGTGAGATTCTGCATATGCTGCGGCGTTTGAATATGGCGCAGGGAAGCCAGGGCAATCACGCCCCCGGTGACGCAGAAGGCCAGCGCCAGCCATAAAGTCCCCAGTTCGCCAATGTGCGGAATGGTGAAGCTCGGAATATAGCTGCCGAACACGCCGATGCCGATGGAATAGACCGCCCAGAACCAACCGATGGCCGAGCTGGCATTGTCGCTTTTGACGTTATGGACAATCGCCACGATAAACGAGTAGAGGAACAGCGGATAGGCGAAGCCGCGGATGCCGTAGAAAATCAGGATCAGCGCATAGTTGGCGTGACCGAGGCCGAAAACGAGGAACAGCACGTGGAACACGCACCACAGTACGAAGCCAATCATCATCGTTTTCAGCGGGGTGATAATTTCCGCCACCACGCCGGAAATCCATGCCGACAGCGCGGCGGCCAGGCCGTAGAGGGTAAAGGCAAAGGAGGCCTCCGCCGGAGAGAAGCCGAGCGCTTTGATATAGTGCGACAGAAAGGCTAATTCAAAACCGTCGCCGGTCATAAATACGGCAATGGCGATGTATCCCCAGAGCAGGTTCAGGGGTAAACCGAGCCACTGTTTATTATTGATAGACATAATGACCTCGTTTTCAGGGTACAGGGTGGCCGCTCCGCGATGTGCAACGAAGCGGCTGTTATGATGAAAATCAGTGCTGCCGGTAATTCAGATCGTTTAAATACAGGTCTTTAAACTGCGCGTAGCGTTGCATCAGGGTGTGGTGGCGAACGGGATCCGCACGCCAGGTCTGCCAGACTTCCGGTTTTTCACACACCGCGGCAATCGGTTTGCCCGCCGCCAGGCAGGCCAGCCGCGCCGCGCCCAGCGCGCCGCCGGTCTCTCCCCCTTTATGGGTCACCACCGGCATAGCGAGAATGTCGGCCAGCAGCTGGGCCCAGAAAGGACTGCGGGCGCCGCCGCCCACCAGCGAGCACTGCGCGATCGGCGTACCGCTCTCTTTCAACGCCTGCAGGCCGTCGTTGATACCGAAGCTCACCCCTTCCAGCACCGCGTAGCCAAGCTGGGCGCGCAGGCTGGCGTGGGTCATGCCCCAGAACATGCCGCGCGCGTCAGGATCGTTATGCGGGGTACGTTCGCCGGAGAGATAGGGCAGGAAGAACGGGGCGTGGGCTTTCTCCTCCTCGCTGAGCTCGGCAATTTCCGCCAGCAGCGCCACCTCCGTGGTGCCGGTCAGGCGGCAGAACCACTGCAAACAGCTGGCGGCGCTCAGCATGACGCTCATCTGGTGCCACAGGTTCGGCAGCACGTGACAAAACGCATGTACCGCCGACTGCGGCGCCGGACGATAGGCGTCGGTCACCACAAACAGCACCCCGGAGGTGCCGAGCGAAATAAACGCATCCCCCGGCGAGACCGCGCCGACGCCAATGGCGCTAACCGCGTTATCCCCCCCGCCCCCGGCCACCACCACCGAGGCGTTCAGCCCCCAGCGCGCCGCCACCTGCGGATCAAGGGTGGCGGAAACCTCGCAGCCTTCGACCAGCGTCGGCATGTGGCTGCGCGACAGGCCGCACTTGTCCAGCAGAGCGTCGGACCAGTCGCGCTTCGCCACGTCCAGCCACAGCGTCCCGGCGGCGTCCGACATGTCGGAGACTTTCTTCCCGGTCATCCGATAGCGCAGATAATCCTTCGGCAGCAGCACCGTGGCGGTGCGCTGAAAGTGTTGCGGCTCATGACGGCGCACCCACAGCAGCTTCGGCGCGGTAAAGCCCGGCATCGCCAGGTTGCCCGCCACCTGATGCAGCTCCGGCGCCATCGCCTCCAGCTCGGCGCACTCTGCGGCGCAGCGGGTGTCGTTCCACAGAATGGCCGGACGGATCGTCTCCCCCTTTTCATCCAGCAACACCGCGCCGTGCATCTGTCCGGAGAGGCCAATCGCCTTGATGGCCGGCCAGTGCTGCGCGCATTTTTCCCGTAGCGTGCTCATCAGGTACTCCGTCGCCTCCCACCATAGCTCCGGTGATTGTTCTGACCAGTGCGGATGGGGCCGCTGAATGCTCAGCGGCGCGCTATGGCTGGCGATAACCTCATAGTTCTCATCAATGACCAGCGCTTTGACTTCCGATGTGCCGAGATCGATACCCAGATACATAGCCACCTCTTTATTTAATCAGCGTGTAAACGGCGGCGACTTTCTCGCGCATCAGCGCCAGGAAATCCGCGTTATTGGCGAGGTCACCAAACAGGGCTTTATCGCGGGCATAGACAGCCACCGGATCCTGAGCCTCATACATCTCATGCACCGCCTGCGCATCCAGGATGCCGTCCTGGTACTGATAGGGCAGCGTTCCCTTATGCCACTGCTCCATAAAGACGAAGAACAGCGCCGGCAGCATGGCGGTCGCCTCAGGGCGGACGCCGCGCTGATAGCACTCCTGCAGCGTGGGGGCGATCATCGCCGGAATTTTCGAGAAGCCGTCGGCGGCGACGCGCTGGTTGGTGTCCTGGATATAGGGGTTGGTAAAGCGTTTGAGCACCACATCGCGGTAGGTGGGCAGATCAATGCCGTTATCGCCGAGGCAGGGAATGACATCCTCCGTGACGTAGCGATCGGCAATGGCGTAGATAGCATCGGTCAGCGTGCTTTCATGAATATACTGCTGGCCAATTAAGGTTCCCGCCCAGGCAATGCAGCTGTGCGACGCGTTCAGAATGCGGATTTTCGCCTCTTCATACGGGATGACCGACTCGACCATCTCCACGCCGACCGCTTCCAGGTTCGGGCGGGCATCACGGAAGTGGTTCTCCACCACCCACTGGATAAAGGTCTCCCCCATCACCGGCGCTTTGTCATCAATCCCGGTTTGCGCTTTGATACGGGCCGGCAGATCGGCCGCCGGACGCGGGGTGATGCGGTCCACCATGGTGTTCGGACAGGTGGTATTGGCCGCCATCCAGTCAATCACCGCCTGTTTGCCGGTGAGCTGCAGGAACTCGACCATGCCGTCGTGGAAACGCTCGCCGTTGTGGCGCACGTTGTCGCAGTTGAGCAGGGTCAGCGGCCCGGCGTCGTCGGCCATGCGCTTCTCCAGGATCCGCGCGAGGGTGCCATAAATAGTTTTGCACTCGCCTTGCAGGTCGGCCTGCAGATCGGGGTTACTGGTTTCCAGCTGATGGCGGGTGTTCAGGTAGTACCCCCCTTCCGTCACAGTAAAGGCGATAACTTTGGTCTGCGGGTTAGCCCCTTCGTTAATCAGCGGCTGCAGCCCGGCCTGCCACGGCAGCAATTTCTGGATAGAAGTAATTTCTTCATAGTCGCGCTCCCCTTCCGGGCTGACGGTCTCCAGGACGTAACGTCCTCCCTGCGCCGCCAGCGCCTGCACCACCTGCTCGGCGTCGTTACGAATATTTCCTGCCGCGATGTGCCAGCGCTTATCCCCGGACGCTATCAGACGATGCAGATACCACGCCTGATGCGCGCGATGAAAAGAACCCAGACCGATATGAAGCCATGTGAATTGATTGTTCATGTTCTGTTCTCCTTGAGTTGATGGCGCCACTGTAATTGATCATTTGACCAAAATAAGAGCCACGGATCACAAAAGAACAATTACCCAATTAAATTACAAATGACCAGACAAGAGCAAAAGCTTGCCAGTTATGCCAACCACGGCGAGAATGCGGGTATTCGCCGGGCCAATTGCGAGCCCTGGTCAGCAACTTAGGGCGGGAAACCATGAGTAAAGAAGACGATATCCGGTTGGATCAGAAGGTGCGTGCCGCATGGATGTACTACATCGCCGGTCAGAATCAGAGCGAGATTGCCAGCCAGCTGGGCACCTCCAGACCGGTGGTGCAACGGCTGATCGCCGCGGCGAAAGAAGAAGGGATAGTGTCGATTAATTTGCACCATCCGGTAGCAAACTGCCTCGATTATGCGCAGTTGCTGCAGGAAAAGTATCGATTGATCGAGTGCAATGTGGTCCCCGCCTTTAGCGAAGAAAGCACCCTCGACAGCGTGTCGTTTGGCTGCTATCAGCTGATGGCTCGCTATCTGCAGGATGATAAGGAGAAAATCATCGGCCTGGGCTCGGGCCTGACCCTGAAAAAAGCGCTGCAGCGCATCGATTTTGACAGCCTGAATACCCGCTGCGTGGCGCTGATCAGCGCCATGAACGCCGACGGGCAGTGCAATTATTACGATGACGTGCCCCTGCTGCTGACCCGCAAAATTAAGGCCAAGTACTATCAGTGGCCGGCGCCGCGCTACGCCCAGAGCGCGGAGGAGCATGAGATGTGGTGCACCAACCGCTTATTCCGCAGCGTCTCCGGCGTCGCCCAAGAGGCGGACGTGATTTTTGTCGGCATTGGTCCCCTGGGCACGCAAAGTCCGATCTTTAAAGACGGGTTTATCAATCAGGCGCAAATGGATGAGCTGACCGCGCGCGGCGGCATCGGAGAGATCCTCGGACGGTTTATCGATGCGGAAGGCCACGTGGTAGACAGCGAGATCAACCGCATGATCACCAGCTATGATATCCGTCAGAACCACTGCCCGCGTATTGCCGCGGCCTGTGGAGAATACAAACGACCGGCGATCCTGGCGGCCCTTAAAGGCGGCTGGATCAATGGTCTGGTGACCGATGAACATACCGCCCGCTGGCTGCTGACGCGGTAACGGCGCGGCCTGAAGGCGCATAAAGAACGGTAACCCCGGTGCGCGTCGCGCCACCGGGGATCCCAACGATACTCGTGCTTATCAGGCGATAGTCACTTTCCCGTCAAGGTAGACGTCCTGCACGGCATTGATCAGCTTCACGCCGTCAGCCATCGATTTCTTAAACGCTTTGCGACCAAGGATCAGCCCCATACCGCCGGCGCGTTTATTGATCACCGCTGTGCGCACCGCGTCGGCAAGGTCGGTCTCCCCGCCCGCCGCGCCGCCGGAGTTAATCAGCCCGGCGCGGCCCATATAGCAGTTGGCCAGCTGGTAGCGCACCAGATCGATGGGGTTATCGCTGGTCAGTTTGCTATACACCCGATCGTCGGTATAGCCGAAGTTAACCGCTTTGTAGCCGCCGTTATTCTCCGCCATTTTTTGCTTAACGATATCGGCGCCGATGGTGGCCGCCAGGTGGTTGGCCTGACCGGTCAGGTCCGCGGAGACATGATAGTCGACGCCATCTTTCTTGAACGCCGAATTGCGCAGATAGGCCCACAGCACGGTGACCAGGCCCAGCTCATGGGCCCGCTCAAAGGCGGCGGAAATCTCTTCTATCTGACGACGCGATTGTTCCGAGCCGAAATAGATCGTCGCTCCCACGGCCACCGCCCCCATATTGAACGCCTGCTCAACGCTGGCGTAGAGGGTCTGGTCGTATTCGGTGGGGTAGCTCAGCGTTTCGTTATGGTTGAGCTTCACCAGGAAAGGGATGCGATGCGCGTAGCGGCGCGACACCGAGGCCAGCACGCCGTAGGTCGACGCCACGCAGTTACAGCCGGCTTCGATCGCCAGCTCGACGATATTTTTCGGATCAAAGTACAGCGGGTTGGCGGCGAAGGAGGCGCCCGCCGAGTGCTCCACGCCCTGGTCAACTGGCAGAATGGAAAGGTAGCCGGTTCCCCCCAGGCGTCCGGTATTGTACAGGGTCTGCATATTGCGTAGCACCGCCGGTGGTCGGTTATTATCCACCATCACCCGATCAACATAATCTGCCCCAGGCAGATACAACTGGTCGGCCGGAATGGTTATACAACGGTGCTGCAACAGGCTCTCGGCATCTTTGCCCAGCAACTGCGTAATATCAGTCATAGCAATCTCCCGTAAGGCCGGCCGAAGCCGGCATGCATTATCCCAACCCAATTTTTTTGGGCAGGTTAAGCCTGGTACCGACTTAGCCTATTTTCCAGCCGGGGTGCCATTTTTTCAGGAGATTCTGCTGTCCTGTTGCGCTGCCATTTACCACCAGGCGTGGAAATGGTGCACCGGCCCGATGCCGTGGCCCACTTCCAGAGAGTCGGCCTGCGCCAGGGCCGCCGACAGCCAGGCCTTCGCCTCGGCGACGGTGGCCGCCCAGTCCGCATGACGGGGGCGCAGCGCCGCCAGCGCGGCGGAGAGCGTGCAGCCGGTGCCGTGGGTATTTTTGGTCTGCACGCGAGGCGTGGTAAACCGCTGTTCCCCTTCGCGGGTGAAGAGCCAGTCCGGGCTTTCGGCGTCGTCGAGATGGCCGCCCTTCATTAATACCGCGCCGCAGCCCAGCGCCAGCAACGCCCGCCCCTGCTCCAGCATCTCGCGCTCGGTGCGCGCATGGGGGGCATCGAGTAGCGCGGCCGCTTCCGGCAGGTTCGGGGTGATCAATGACACCTGCGGCAACAATCGTTGACGCAGGGTCTCCACCGCCGAGGCCGACAGCAGCGGATCGCCGCTTTTCGCCAGCATGACGGTATCCAGCACCACGTTGGCCACCCGGTAGCGCGCCAGCCGCTCGGCCACGGCTTCCACAATATCGGTCTCCGCCAGCATGCCGATTTTGGTGGTATCGATACGCACATCGCTGAACACCGAGTCGAGCTGCGCGGCCACAAAATCCGGTTCGATGCGATAGACCGACTGCACGCCGCGGGTATTCTGCGCCACCAGGGCGGTGATCACCGAGCAGCCATAGGCCCCCAGCGCGGAGAAGGTTTTCAGATCGGCCTGGATACCGGCCCCACCGCTGGGATCGGTGCCGGCGATGGTCAGGGCGTTGATGCGTTTCATCCCTGCACCTCCTGATACAGCGCGTCGAGAAACGCCGGAATAAAGCTGCCAGGGCCTCCCTGACGGGCGGCGATCTCCCCAGCCTGCTTCATCAGCCCGCAGGCGGCGGCCACGTTTTCCAGCCGGTCCCCCGGCAGCGCAGCGCTCGCCGCCACCACCGCCGACAGCGCGCAGCCGGTGCCCACCACCCGGGTCATCAGCGGATTACCCCCCGCCACGCTGCGCACCCGCTCGCCGTCAGTGACGTAGTCCACCTCGCCAGTGACCGCCACCACGGTTGCCAGCCGACGAGCCAGCGCCTGGGCCGCCGGCAGCGCCGCGGCGGCCGTATCGGTGGTATCCACCCCGCGCCCGCCGGCGCTCATCCCGGCCAGCGCCAGAATTTCAGAGGCATTGCCGCGAATGGCCGCCGGCTGCAGGGCCAGCAGCTCATGACAAAAGGCCGTGCGCACGGTCAGGGCGCCGACCGCCACCGGATCCAGCGTCCAGGGCCTGCCGGCCTGACGGGCGTGCTCCACCCCGGCGCGCATCGCCACGGCGCGATCTTCGGTCAGGGTACCGACGTTAATTAACAGCGCATCGGCGATAGCGGCAAACTGCGCCGCTTCGCGGGGATCGATCACCATCGCCGGCGAGGCGCCGACGGCCAGCAGAACATTGGCGGTAAAGGTCTGCACCACATCATTGGTCATGCAGTGCACAAGGGGGGAATGGGCGCGCAGCAGATGGCGCAGGTGCGCGACAGGCGCGGGATTCAGCAGCTCAGGCATGGTTTGCTCCCGCCAGACGAGGTAGAAGCAATGACCCTGCGGTCTCTGACTTCCCTACGCTGGCATTATCCAGATCAGGTGGTACGGGTATTTCTCAGCCTTCAACGAAGAAGGGCACCCCGAGTCAAAATAGTGAAATTGTTAAGCGTTGTGGAATTTACCGCAACTCACCGGTTCATACAACAAGCCTTTAGCCCTGCAACGACACCCGCGCGGCCATCATGCTCATCAAGCGACCGGGCGGGATTGCATTCCGCTGCTAGCGGGCGGAAAATGATGACATCATGCGCTATTTAGCCTACCGAGGATATACGCCATGGCCGTTTATCACCATGCGCTGGTACTGATTAACAGCAGTCAGGACGGCGTCCCGCTGCTCGAGCATGCCGCCAGAATGGCAGAAGAGAACGGCATGCGCATCACCATCGCCCACATCAGCACCGACTATCGGGCGCTGAACTATGTTTCCGACAGCCTGCGCGACGATCAGGTTTCACAGGAGGTGATCCAGGCCAAGGCCCTGCTCAACGAGCTGGCCTGCACTGTCTCCCTGCCGGTTGAAACCCTCTCGCTGGTGACCACCCGCCGGTTTGAAGACGTGGAAACCTGCGTTCGGCAGCGGCAGATCGATTTAATTATTGCCGGGCACCATAACCGGCTGCTGGGCGTCCTCTCCTCACATTCGCTGGAGTACATCAATCACTTAACCGCAGACGTGCTGATCAAGCACCTGCCCTAGCGCAATTCTCCCTGCAGCAGGGAAAAACAGGCTTCGATAAGCGGCGGCAGCGCCTGCGGGCCGCGCATCAGGGCCACCGTACGGGTCAGCGCCGGCTGCTGCAACTGGGCGACCTGGAGCGCCGGGTCCTGCAGATGGGTGGTGTACAGCGCCGGCAGAATGGCCACCGCTAAGCGCGAGCGCACCAGGCCATACAGGGTTTCGATATAGTCCACCTGGTAGCGGGTGGTCAGCGTCAGGCGATGGCTCTCCACTAATGCCGCCACCAGCCGTTGAATATTACCCTTCGAGAAGACGGCAATATCCCGCCCCACCAGCTGTTTCCACGGCAAGTGCGCCTGCGCGGCCAGCGGATCGTCACGGTGCAGCACCGCCACAAAGGGATCTTCGCGCAGCGGATAGACCAGCAGTTCAGCAGGCACTGAGCTGTCGATCGCCCCGATGCCGAAATCAATCTCGCCGCGCAGCAGCGCCTGGATAAGCGCATCGTTGGTCTGATCGTGAAATTCAATGCGCAGACGCGGAAAGGCCTGGGCCAGGGTCTGCGGCAGCAATGGAAACAGCAGCGAACTGACCGACGGCACCAGACCGATACGCACTGTCCCGTCGCCGCCCGCCTCGACGATCTGCTGCATATCGAAAAAGGCCGCCTGCGCTACGCTGAGGATCCGCTGGGCGTGGGGTAAAATCGCCGCCCCCAGTTCAGTCAGGGTGACCGCCGAAGCGGTACGGTTGACCAGCTTGCCGCCGAGCACCGTTTCAATTTGCCGCAGCGCGCTGCTCAGCGCCGGCTGGCTAATCGCCAGCCGACTGGCGGTATCGGTAAAATGGCGCAGCTGGGCCAGGGTGACGAAATACTGAAGCTGTTTAAGAGAGAGCGCGGGCAGACGCTGCCAGGGTTCGTTCATTATCGGGTTCGCTACGGTGGTCCTGCACAATAACCCGAGCTTATCGGGTGATAAATTTATTCATCTGGGCAAACGTTTGCTGTGCCCATAGAGTATCCGCATTATCCTTGTGCCGGAGTGGTTATGTCCAGCAATGCTCAAGTCCGTCGTCGCGCCGTGCAGGCCGCGCGCGGCGAATCCCCGTTTGATCTGCTGCTGGTCGAGGCGCAGATCGTCGATATGGCCACGGGCGAAATTCGCCCCGCTGACGTCGGTATCGTCGGCGAGATGATCGCCAGCGTCCACCCGCGCGGCAGCCGCACCGACGCCCATGAAGTACGTTCCCTGGCCGGTGGCTACCTGTCCCCCGGCCTGATGGACACCCACGTACACCTCGAAAGCTCGCACCTGCCGCCGGAGCGCTACGCGGAAATCGTCCTCACCCAGGGCACCACCGCGGTGTTCTGGGATCCGCATGAGCTGGCCAACGTCCTCGGCGTCGAGGGCGTGCGCTACGCGGTTGACGCCAGCCGCCATCTGCCGCTGCAGGTGATGGTCGCCGCGCCGTCCAGCGTCCCCTCCACGCCAGGTCTCGAAATGTCCGGCGCCGATTTCGCCGGCGCGGAGATGGAGACCATGCTCGGCTGGCCGGAAGTACGCGGTGTGGCGGAAGTGATGGATATGCACGGCGTGCTGCACGGTAGCGAGCGGATGCAGGAGATTGTCCAGGCCGGTCTCAACAGCGGCAAACTGATTGAAGGCCACGCCCGCGGCCTGAGCGGCGCTGACCTGCAGGCCTACCTCGCCGCCGGCGTCACCTCCGATCATGAACTGACCTCGGCGGACGACGCGCTGGAAAAACTGCGCGCCGGTCTGACGATCGAGATCCGCGGCTCGCACCCCTATCTGCTGCCGGATATCGTCGCGGCGTTAAAAACGCTGCCGCACCTCTCCTCGCAAATCACCGTCTGCACCGATGACGTGCCGCCGGATATGCTGCTGGAGAAAGGCGGGATCATCGCCCTGCTTAACCTGCTGATCGAGCACGGTTTACCGGCGGTCGATGCGCTGCGATTCGCCACCCTCAACGCCGCTATTCGCCTGCAGCGCCACGATCTCGGGCTGATTGCCGCCGGGCGGCGCGCGGATTTGGTGGTGTTTGATTCCCTGGAGAAACTGGTGGCCCGTGAAGTCTACGTTGGGGGGGAACGGCTGGCCCATGCTGGCCGCCTGCTGAAGCCGATCGCCCCCGCGCCGGGCGTGACGCCGCCGCGCGATACTTTGCCGATCGCCCCCCTCCGCGCCGATGACTTTGTTCTGCGCGTCCAGGGCATTCGTCACGGCGTCGCCCGCCTGCGTCATATCCGCGGCGCGCGCTTCACCCAGTGGGGCGAAGTGGAAGTGCAGGTTCGTGACGGGAAAGTCCAGTTGCCCGCCGGTTTCAGTCTGATCTGGGTTAAGCACCGCCACGGCCGCCACCAGGCGACACCGCAAATCGCCCTGCTCGAAGGCTGGGGTGAGCTGCGCGGCGCCATCGCCACCAGCTACTCCCACGACTCGCACAATCTGGTGGTGCTCGGGCGCGACGCTGATGATATGGCGCTGGCGGCCAACCAGCTTATCGCCTCCGGCGGCGGGATGGCGCTGGCGCAACAGGGCGAGATCCTTGCCCATGTGGCGATGCCGATTGCCGGCATGCTGTCGGATCTCCCGGCCGCCGAGCTGGCGCGTCAGTTCCGCGAGCTGCGCGATCTGAGCAGCCAAGTCGCCGACTGGGAGCCACCGTACCGGGTGTTCAAGGCCATTGAAGGAACTTGCCTTGCCTGTAACGCCGGGCCGCATTTAACCGATTTGGGTCTGACCGACGGCGGCAGCCGTCAGATAGTCGACCCGTTGATAGCCTGCCGGGAGACCCCGGAGCCAACCGATCACAACAATAATCCTCAGGGAGCCTGAGCATGGCCGATAACACACTTCACTCATCCGCCCGCGCTAACTGGCTGGAGCGCCGCTTTGCGCTGCGCTCGCGCGGCGGTACGCTACGCACTGAATGCCTGGCCGGGATCACCGGCTTTCTCGCCGCCGCCTATTTACTGGTGGTCATCCCGGGGCTGCTGGCGATCGGCGGGATGGACAAAGGCGCCGCCACCACCGGCACCATTCTGGTCTTCGTCGTCGGCTCTCTGCTGATGGCGTTTTATGCCAACCTGCCGTTTATCGTCGGCCCGGGGATTGGCGGCTCGGTGCTGGTGGGAGTGACGCTGGCCGGTAGCGAAGGGATTGGCTGGCAGACTGGCCTCGGGATTGCCTGCTGGTCGGGGATCCTCTTCTTCCTGCTGACCCGCTTTGGCCTGCGCGAAGTGGTCACCCGCTCGGTACCGCAGTCGATCAAGCTTGGGCTCACCGCCTCCATCGGCCTGTTTGTCGCCGTCCTCGGCTTTCGCAATGCCGGGCTGGTGCTGGCCAATGCGAAAACCAACGCGCTGATGCTCGGCGACTTTCTCGCCCCCGGCGCGCTGGTGGCGCTGTGCGGCCTGTTCCTGGCGATAGCCCTGCAGGCGCGTAAGGTTCCGGGCGCGATTTTGTGGGCCATTCTGTGCGCCACGCTGGTGGGCATCCCCTTCGGCGTCACCCATCTGCCGACAAGTTTTATCGACGTTCCCCATTCGCTAACCCCGGTGCTGGGGCAGGTTGATCTGCTGGGGGCGTTAAACATCGCCTTCCTGCCGTTCCTGTTCGTCTTTTTCGCCTCTGAGTTTTTCTCCACCATGGGGACGACGCTGGCGGTGGGCGGCGAGGCGGGGCTGCTGGATGAAGAAGGCAACATGCCGCAGATTAATCGCCCGTTTATGGTCGATTCGATTGCCGCCGCGGTCGGCCCATGGGTGGGGATCCCGGCGGCGACGGCGCTGATTGAGTCTTCGGCGGCAGCGGAAGCCGGCGGCAAAACCGGCCTCACCGCCCTGTCGGCGGCGGTAATGTTCCTGCTGATGCTGCTGTTCACGCCGGTGGCGTTGATGATCCCGAAAGAAGCCACCGCCCCGGCGCTGATCCTGATTGGCCTCAACATGTTCAGCGGCCTGCGCAAAGTGGATCTTGGCAACTTCACCGACGGGCTGCCGGTGCTGATGATGGTGATGATCACCCTTATCGCCAACAGCTTCGGCACCGGGATTGCCGGCGGGCTGCTGTTTTACATTGTGATCAAGGCTATCGCCGGCAAGTGGCGGGAAATCCCGATTGGCCTGTGGGTGCTGGCTGTCCCGCTGGTGTATTACTTCGCGACCTTAGTCAGGCATTAAGCCCTTCACAATGTGATTTCACCTCTTCATATAACAAACGCACCGCGGCAGAGAGCTGTTTGCGGTGCGGACAAATCAGATTCAACGGCACCACATCCCCCTGATAACGCGGCAGCAGGCGCCGCAGGCGCCCCGCCCGCAGATCGTCGCTGACGTCGAGCATCGATTTATAGGCAATGCCCTCCCCGGCCACCGCCAGCCGACGGATCACCTCGGCGTCGTCGCTCATCACCGTGCCGGAGACCTTCTGCTGCTGAACCACACCGTCGAGGCTCAGCGACCAGCGGTCGAACGGACGGCCGCGCAAAATGTAGATCAACGCATTGTGCTGGCTGAGCTCCTCGAGGGTCTGCGGTTCGCCGTGGCGGGCGATCCACTCAGGCGAGGCCACCAGCACCCGACGATTTTCCGGCGCCACCGGCAGCGAGATAAACGAGGCATCGTCGTTATTACCATAGCGAAACGCGACGTCCACCGGATCTTTAAACACGTCGGTCAGCTGGTCGGAAAAGAGTAACCGCAAACGCAGCGCCGGGTGGCGTTGGCGGAAATCACGGAACAGGGTCAGGAGCAGGTTGCGCCCGAGGTCCGACGGCACAGCAATCTGCAACATGCCGCGAACTTCATCGTCCGGGGTCTGGATCTTCTGCAGACCGGCTTCAAGGGTATCGAGCATCTGGGTGGCGTAGGGCAGCCAGGTCTCCCCCTCCGGCGTCAGGCGCAGGCTGCGGGTCGAACGGGCAAACAGGCGAATATTGAGGATCGTCTCCAGACGCTTAATCGCCGCGCTGACCTGCGCCGGCTGTTGTCCGGCTTCGCGCGCCGCGTCGCTAAAACTGCCCAGTGCCGCGGCGCGGACAAATAAGGTCAGATCTTCCAGCCTGAACATGCCGATTCTCCCCTGCTTCAGATTGCTCCCAAAATACGCATCACCGTCGCTGCAACGCAAGCGGCGCAAGACTTGTGCCGTGTTTTGCTTACACTTTTTAAAAATCCAGTGCTTGCCATTTCAGCAACGCATCAGGAATGATACGAGGCTGCTAATTTGAGTCCAGGTAATATTGAGGAAATTATGCGTAAAACAAAAATGATGCTTCTGGGCGTACTTCTTGCCACCGCTGGCGCCAGCTGGACGGCTACTGCCGCGGGGATCGATCAGTATGCGCTGAAAGAGTTCACTGCCGATTTCACCCAGTTTCACATCGGCGACACCGTTCCGGCGATGTACCTCACCCCGGAATACAACATCAAACAGTGGCAGCAGCGTAACCTGCCTGCACCTGACGCCGGCAGCCACTGGACCTACATGGGCGGTAACTACGTGCTGATCACTGATACCGAAGGCAAAATCCTCAAAGTGTACGATGGCGAGATCTTCTATCATCGCTGATCCGCGCAACCTCCACGTCCGCCCCGGCGAGCCAGCGGACTCTCCGGCGCTGCGCCAGATCTTCCTGCGGGCGCGCAGTTTATCGTGGACCTGGCTTCCCGCCGCGGCGTGGCGGCTGGAGGATTTCGATGCCGCCACCGCGGATGAACAACTGTGGGTCGCGGAATGCGACGGCCAGCCGGTGGGCTTTGCCGCCGTATGGACCGCCGATAATTTCCTTCACCATCTGTTTGTCGACCCCGACTGGCAGGGCAAACATATCGGCAGCGCGCTGCTGGCGCAGGTCGAACAGAGCTTTACCGCCAGCGGAACGCTGAAATGCCTGATGGAAAATAAAAACGCCCTGCGCTTCTACCAGCGTCATGGCTGGACCATCGAAGCACAGGGCGCGTCGCCCGAGGGCAGATACTGGCTGATGCGCTCGCCGCGGCCTTAAACGGCGCGGAAGGCAATCTCACCCGGGATCACTTCTCCCTGCCAGTACATCTGGGCCGCCACCCGGCCCGCCAGCTGGCGGTAGATGTCGGTAAATTCGCTGTCCGGACGCGCCACCACCGTCGGCGTGCCGTTATCCAGATCTTCCCGCAGCGTAATATGCAGCGGCAGCTGACCCAGCAGCTGGGTGTGGTATTTCTCGGCCAGTTTTTGCGCGCCGCCGGTGCCGAAGATAGGCTCGTGGTGCCCGCAGTTGCTGCAGATATGCATGCTCATGTTTTCCACGATCCCCAGCACCGGCACTTCCACTTTCTCGAACATCACGATGCCTTTTTTGGCGTCGATCAGCGCGATGTCCTGCGGCGTGGTGACCACCACCGCGCCGGTCACCGGAATGTTCTGCGCCAGGGTCAGCTGGATGTCGCCGGTGCCCGGCGGCATATCCAGCACCAGGTAATCAAGATCCGGCCACAGGGTCTCCTGCAGCATCTGCATCAGCGCCTTGCTGGCCATCGGACCACGCCAGACCATGGCGTTGTCGTCGGTCACCAGGTAGCCGATAGAGTTGGTGGCCAGGCCATACTTGATGATCGGCGCCATATGGGTGCCGTCCGGTGAGGTCGGGCGACTGTCTTCGGCGCCCAGCATGGTCGGAATCGACGGACCGTAGATATCGGCATCAAGAATGCCCACCTTCGCCCCTTCCGCCGCCAGGGCCAGCGCCAGGTTTACGGCAGTAGAAGATTTACCGACGCCGCCTTTGCCGGAGCTGATGGCGATAATGTTCTTCACGCCGTTGACCCCGGGCTGGTTTTTCACGCGCTTGAGGGTCGCGATGCTGTGGGTCAGCTTCCAGTCGATGGCCTTCGCGCCGGTGATGCGCAGCAGCTCGGCGCTGCACTGCTCTTTCAGCACTTCGAAGGCGCTGCTCCAGACGAACGGCATCTGCAGCTCAATATGAACGGTATCGTCCAGCCAGGCGACATGGTGCAGCGCCTTGAGGGCGGTGAGATTATGCTTCAGGGTTGGGTGCTGGAAATTGGCCAGCGTCCCGGCGACCATCGCACGTAGGCGCTCAGGGGATTTGGCCTGGGATTGCGAATTCATCCCGACTCCTTTGTTGTTTTGAGATGCTTTCAGTAATCACAGAGTTTATCACAGCTAACGATTATCCATATATGGGCAGCCATTTATGGCGCACCCACAGCCCTTTTGGTAATATCGGAAGCCCTTTTTACAACAGAAGATGTAATGCTCACTATGACTCAAGTCGCGAAGAAAATTCTGGTAACGTGCGCCCTGCCGTACGCCAACGGCTCCATCCACCTCGGCCACATGCTGGAGCACATCCAGGCTGATGTCTGGGTCCGTTACCAGCGAATGCGCGGCCACGAGGTCAACTTCATCTGCGCCGACGACGCTCACGGCACGCCGATCATGCTCAAAGCGCAGCAGCTCGGTATCACTCCGGAGCAGATGATTGGCGAGATGAGTCAGGAGCATCAGACCGATTTTGCCGGCTTCGACATCAGCTATGATAACTATCACTCGACGCACAGCGACGAGAACCGCGAGCTGTCGGAGCTTATCTACACCCGTCTGAAAGAGAACGGTTTTATTAAAAACCGCACCATCTCTCAGCTCTACGATCCGGAAAAAGGCATGTTCCTGCCGGACCGTTTTGTGAAAGGCACCTGTCCGAAGTGCAAATCTCCGGACCAGTATGGCGATAACTGCGAAGTGTGCGGCGCGACCTACAGCCCCACCGAACTTATCGACCCGAAATCGGTGGTCTCCGGCGCTACGCCGGTGATGCGTGACTCCGAGCACTTCTTCTTCGACCTGCCGTCGTTCAGCGAAATGCTGCAGGCGTGGACCCGCAGCGGCGCGCTGCAGGAGCAGGTAGCGAACAAAATGCAGGAGTGGTTCGAATCCGGCCTGCAGCAGTGGGACATCTCCCGCGATGCGCCGTACTTCGGCTTCGAAATTCCCAACGCGCCGGGCAAATATTTCTACGTCTGGCTGGACGCGCCGATCGGCTACATGGGCTCCTTCAAGAACCTGTGCGACAAGCGCGGCGACACCACCAGCTTCGACGAATACTGGAAGAAAGACTCCACGGCCGAGCTGTATCACTTTATCGGCAAGGACATTGTCTACTTCCACAGCCTGTTCTGGCCGGCGATGCTGGAAGGCAGCAACTTCCGTAAGCCGACCAACCTGTTCGTGCACGGCTACGTAACGGTTAACGGCGCGAAGATGTCCAAGTCGCGCGGGACCTTTATCAAGGCCAGCACCTGGTTAAATCATTTCGACGCTGACAGCCTGCGCTACTACTACACCGCCAAGCTCTCCTCGCGCATCGATGACATCGACCTGAACCTGGAAGATTTCGTGCAGCGCGTGAACGCGGATATCGTCAACAAGGTGGTTAACCTCGCCTCACGCAACGCCGGCTTTATCAGCAAGCGTTTCGACGGCGTGCTGGCCGCTGAGCTGGCCGACCCGGCGCTGTATAAAACCTTCACCGACGCGGCAGAAAGCATCGGTGAAGCATGGGACAGCCGCGAGTTCGGTAAGGCAATCCGCGAAATCATGGCCCTCGCCGACGTGGCTAACCGCTACGTCGATGAGCAGGCGCCGTGGGTGGTAGCGAAACAGGAAGGCCGCGACGCCGACCTGCAGGCCATCTGCACCATGGGCCTGAACATGTTCCGCGTGCTGATGACCTGGCTGAAGCCGGTGCTGCCGCAGCTGGCGGCGCGTGCGGAGGCATTCCTCAACAGCGAACTGAGCTGGGATGCCATTCAGCAGCCGCTGCTGGCGCATAAGGTGAATCCGTTCAAGGCGCTGTACAACCGCATCGAGATGAAACAGGTGGAAGCGCTGGTGGAAGCCTCTAAAGAAGAGGTGAAAGCCACCGCGGCGCCGGTCACCGGTCCGCTGGCGGACGATCCGATTCAGGAGACCATCACCTTTGACGATTTCGCCAAAGTCGATCTGCGCGTGGCGCTGATTGAAAACGCGGAATTCGTCGAGGGCTCCGACAAGCTGCTGCGCCTGACGCTGGATCTCGGCGGCGAAAAACGTAACGTCTTCTCCGGCATCCGCTCCGCTTACCCGGATCCGCAGCCGCTGATTGGCCGCCTGACGGTGATGGTCGCCAACCTGGCGCCGCGGAAAATGCGCTTCGGCATCTCCGAGGGCATGGTGATGGCCGCCGGCCCTGGCGGGAAGGATATCTTCCTGTTAAGCCCTGACGACGGCGCGAAGCCGGGTCAGCAGGTGAAATAACAAAAAAGCCGGAGAGTATCTCCGGCTTTTTTTTGCCCGGCGGCGCTACGTTTACACGGGCCTACGGGTTTTGTCGGCCGGGTAAGGCGAAGCCGCCACCCGGCTAAACATCACGCCTTCGGGTGATGCACCCGGTGGGTCAACCCGCGCAGGAAGTTGCGCATAAACTGATCCCCGCACTCGCGGTAGTTTTTATGCTCCGGGGCGCGCATCATGGCGGTGATTTCCGGCACCGACACCCGGTATTTCTGCTCGCTCATGATCGCCTGGATATCGTCCGTTTTCAGCGAGAAGGCGATCCGCAGCTTTTTCAGCACCGTGTTGTTATTCACCCGACGCTCCAGCGCCAGCTCCGGCGCCGAATCATCTTTGCCGCGCTTGTCATAGATAAGGCCGTTGAGGAAACCCGACAGGATAATATCCGGGCAGCGGACAAAACCCTCTTCATCCTCTTTCGTCATCCAGGTATCGAAGCTGGCGGCGGTGGATTCCATATCGGCAAGCGCAAGAATGCGCACCATATCGTTATTATTGGCTTTCAGGGTGTAGCGCAGGCTACGAAGAATATCATTACTGAGCATGAGTGCCTTTTACTGTCGATGTTGCAATGGGGCGCAGTGTAGCAGTTTTACAGGCCAATCGCTTCTTTCAGGCTTTTTAAATAGCGCCGGCTCACCGGCACCGTTTGCCCGGCGCGCATCAGCAGCTCCGCCTGGCCGTTCTCTTCCAGGCGAATCTCCTTCAGGTGCGCCATATTCACCAGATACTGGCGATGGCAGCGCAGCAGCGGCGTGCGGCTCTCGAGGGTGCGCAGGGTCAGCTCGGTAAAGCCCTCTTTTCCCTCGCGATCGGTCACGTAGATGCCGCTCATCCGGCTGCTGACGAAGGCCACATCCTCCATCTGCAGCAGCCAGATACGGCTGTGGCCGGTACAGGGAATGTATTTCAGCGTCTGCCGGGCATCATCCAGCAGCGACACGTCCTGCAGGCTGCGCTCCTGACGCAGGCGGGCCAGGGTTTTCTCCAGCCGCACGGCCTCAATCGGCTTGAGCAGATAGTCAAAAGCGTGCTCCTCAAAGGCTTTCACCGCGTACTCATCAAAAGCGGTGAGAAACACGATATAGGGGCGATGCTCCGGGTCGAGCATCCCGACCATCTCCAGACCGCTGATGCGCGGCATCTGGATGTCGAGAAACAGCACGTCAGGGCGCAGCTTATGTACTGCGCCAATCGCCTCCACCGCGTTGCCGCACTCGCCGACGATCTCGATATCGCGCTGAGTCTCCAGCAAAATACGCAGGTTTTCCCGCGCCAGCGGCTCATCATCGACGATCAATACTCTCAGCATGCATTCTCCTCCAGGGGCAGACGTAGGGTGACACGGGTAAAGCGCTCCGGCTCGCAGGTGACGCTGATGCCGCAGTCGGCCCCAAAACGCGCCCGCAGACGCCTGTCCACCAGATTCATCCCCAGCCCGCTGGCCTGGGGGTTGGCCCGGTACAGCCCGCCGTTATCTTCGATATCCAGCTGCAGCCAGCGATCGTCCTGGCTGGCGCGGATGGTAATTTCGCCGACGCCAAGATGTTGCGATGTACCATGCTTAATGGCGTTCTCCACGATCGGCTGCAGGGTGAAAGCGGGCAGCTGGTGATGCGCCAGCCCCTCGGGCACCGCCATCTGGATCTGCAGGTTAGCCTGGAAGCGAGCCTTCTCAATCTGCAGATAGGCGTTAACATGCTCGATCTCATCGGCAAGCGTGACAATTTCCGTCGGCCGTTTCAGGTTCTTACGAAAGAAGGTCGACAGATACTGCACCAGCTGGCCGGCCTGATCGCTGTCGCGGCGGATCACCGCCTTCAGCGTGTTAAGCGCGTTAAACAGGAAGTGCGGGTTGACCTGGGCGTGCAGGAGCTTGATTTCAGATTGCGTCAGCAGCGCCTTCTGCCGCTCGTACTGTCCGGCGAGGATCTGCGCCGACAGCAGCTGGGCAATCCCCTCCCCGAGGGTGCGGTTGATCGAACTGAACAGGCGATTTTTCGCCTCATACAGTTTAATGGTGCCTATCACCCGCTGGTTCTCACCGCGCAGGGGGATCACCAGCGTCGACCCCAGCTTACAGTGCGGATGAATCGAGCAGCGGTAAGGCACCTCGTTGCCATCGGCGTAGACCACCTCCCCGGTCTCAATCGCCCGTTGCGTATACGAGGAGGAGATAGGCTTGCCCGGCAGATGGTGATCGTCGCCGATGCCGGTAAACGCCAGCAGCTTGTCGCGATCGGTGATCGCCACCGCGCCGATATCCAGCTCCTGGATCAGCACCTGGGCCACCTTCATGCTGTTCTCTTCGTTGAATCCCTGACGCAGGATCCCCTCGGTCGACGCCGCCACCTTCAGCGCCGTGGCGGAAAAGGCGGAGGTGTATTTCTCGAACATCGCCCGTTTATCCAGCAGAATCCGCATAAACAGCGCCGCACCGACGGTATTGGTGACCATCATCGGCGCAGCAATGCTCTGCACCAGATGCAGGGCGTCCTGGAACGGGCGGGCAATCAGCAGAATGATCATCATCTGCACCAGCTCGGCCACGAAGGTGATCGCCCCGGCGGTCAGCGGGCTAAAGACCTTGTCCGGCCGGCCGCGTTTGACCAGCACGCTGTGCACCAGCCCGCCCAGCAGCCCCTCAACGATGGTGGAGACCATGCAGCTTAAGGCGGTCATTCCGCCCAGCGAGTAGCGGTGCAGGCCGCCGGTCAGCCCCACCAGCCCGCCGACCACCGGGCCGCCGAGCAGGCCGCCCATCACGGCGCCGATGGCGCGGGTGTTGGCGATGGAGTCTTCGATATGCAGACCGAAATAGGTCCCCATAATGCAAAAAATGGAGAAGGTGACGTAGCACAGCAGCTTGTGCGGCAGGCGAACGGTGACTTGCATCAGGGGGATAAACAGCCGGGTTTTGCTCATCAACCACGCGATGACCAAAAATACGCACATCTGCTGAAGCAGCAGCAACACCAGATCAAACTCGTACATACCCGCAAACCACACATGCCTGAAAGCGCGTACCATACCCTGCCTGGCGAAAACTTTCTTTGAAGCCCTGCATAAAAATGAAAAATGACGGACAGGATCACACTTTTTTCCGGCGCGTTGCGCAGCAAACGCGGCAAAAATCCCGGCGCGGCACGCTAAACCGCAATTAATGTTTCATTAACACCTGCGCTTCACCGTATAATCCCCCTGTTAACATCAGGAGCCTATTATGAAGCCAGCGAAAATCGCGGTCGTCACCCTCTTCTTACTTATGGCCATCGGCGGGATCAGCGGCGTAATGCTGGCCGGCTATTCCTTTATTGTGCGTGGCGGTGTCGGCTGATCCAGCGGGTCAGACGCTCAAACGCGCGGTCGACGATAATCGCCGCCAGCGCCACCAGCAGCGCCCCCTGAACAATATAGGCGGTATTAAAGCCGCTCAGGCCGATGATGATCGGCGTCCCGAGCGTACTGGCCCCCACCGTCGAAGCAATGGTCGCGGTACCAATATTGACGATGACCGAGGTGCGGATCCCCGCCAGTATTACCGGGGCCGCCAGCGGTAGCTCCACCTTATACAGACGCTGCCAGCCGGTCATTCCCATCCCTTCGGCCACCCCTGTCACCCCCGACGGTATCGACCCCAGCCCGGCCAGCGTCCCCTGCAACACCGGCAGTATGCCATACAGCGCGAGGGCGATGAGCGCGGGCAGCCAGCCAAATCCCAGCACCGGCACCGCCATCGCCAGCACCGCCACTGGCGGAAAGGTCTGCCCGATAGCGGCGATGGTCTCCACCAGCGGGCGAAACGCGCTGCCGGCGGGCCGGGTAACTGCGATCCCGGCCGCCAGGCCCACAGCGGTTGCCGCGAGACTGGACGCCACCACCAGCCAGCCGTGATCGAGGGTTAGCGCCCAGAAGCTCTCCTGCTGATAGACCGGCCGCGGCAGCTCCGGGAACAGCCGACTGAACAGCGGCGCGCTGTAGGGCAGCCCTACCAGCAGGCCGATAAACAGCGCGATAAGCCACCACAGCGGCTCACGAAGCGCCTTCATGGCTCGCCTCCTGGCGCAGCAGATCGGCAAAATGCAGCGTGCCGCAGGGCCTGCCTTCGGCATCGACCACCGGCAGCGCCTCGCAGCGCCGGGCGACAAACTGCGACAGCGCTTCCCGCAGGGTCATGGTGACGGTCAGCCCCTCGCCCGCCAGCCGTTCGCCGGGACGCAAATAGTCCCCCACCTCGCGCAGCGACAGCAGGCGCACGCCCAGCTCGCTGCGGCCAAAAAAGGTCTGCACAAAGCTATTTTTCGGCCGCAGGAGCATCTCCAGCGGCGCCCCCTGCTGGACCACCTCGCCCCCGTCCATCAGCACCAGGTGGTCCGCCAGACGCAGCGCTTCGTCAATATCATGGGTCACCAGCACAATCGTCCGCCCCAGCAGCCGGTGGATGCGCAGCATCTCCTGCTGCAGCGCCTCGCGGGTCACCGGGTCGAGGGCGCCGAAGGGCTCATCCATCAACAGCACCTCCGGATCCGCCGCCAGCGCCCGCGCCACCCCCACCCGCTGCTGCTGGCCGCCGGAGAGCTGATGCGGGTAACGGTCGCGCAGCGTCGCCTCCAGCCCTAACAACGCCATCAGCTCGTCGACCCGGTCGGCGATCCTCGCCCGCGGCCATTTTTGCAGCTGCGGCACAGTGGCGATATTCTGCGCCACCGTCCAGTGCGGAAACAGGCCGATGGACTGGATGGCATAGCCCATCCGCCGCCGCAGGGTCAGGACCGGCTGCTGGCGGATGTCCTCGCCGGCAAAACGAATAGTGCCCCGGTCCGGCTCCAGCAGGCGGTTGATCATCTTCAGCGTCGTCGACTTGCCCGAGCCAGAGGTCCCCACCAGCACCGAGAAGGCGCCTTCGCGCAGCTCCAGGGTCAGGTCCTTCACCGCCGGGTGGCCGGCAAACACTTTGCTGACCCCTTCAAACTCAATCATTGGCCTCTCCTTTTAGCCAGGCGCCCCACAGGGCGAACAGGGCATCCACCACCACCGCCAGGGCAATGGTCGGCACCACGCCCAGCAGCACCAGATCCAGCGCACTGCTCAGCAGCCCCTGAAACACCAGCGCGCCAAAGCCGCCGGCGCCGATCAGCGCGGCCACTACCGCCATGCCGACGGTTTGCACGCTGACCACCCGCAGGCTGCGCAGCAGCACCGGCATCGCCAGCGGAAGCTGCACCTGACGAAAGCGCTGCCCGGCGCTCATGCCCATCGCCGTCGCGCTCTCCAGGGCGTCCTGCGGCACCTGCTGCAGGCCGGTCACCACCCCGCGCACCAGCGGCAGCAGCGCATACAAAGTCAGGGCGATCAGGGCCGGCGCCATGCCGGTCCCGGAGACGCCCAGCTCGCCCAGCGCCGGGAAATAGCGCGCCAGACCGGCAAGTGGTGCAATCAGCAGGCCGAACAGCGCCACCGACGGGATAGTCTGGATCACATTGAGCACGGTGAAGGCCGGCGCCTGCCAGCGCGGACGTCGCCACAGCCATACCCCCAGCGGCAGGCCAATGAGCAGGCCCGGCAGCAGGGTGCCGAACAGCAAAAGCAGATGCTGGCGCAGGGCGTCGTCAAATACCTCCTGACGGTTGGCATACTCCTTCAGCAGAGAGAGCTGATCGAGCGCCCCGGTAGCAAGCAGGATGATGGGCAACAGCCAGACTTGCGCATTAAGCAGCCAGCGCCACAGCGGCCGGACGGTAAGATGACGGATGGCCTCGCTGGCCAGCAGCAGACAAAGCGCCAGCGACAGCCACAGGCCGCTGCCGGGCGAGGTGCGCGCCAGCGGCGAGCCGTGCCGGGAGAGCTCAAGCGCCGCCTGTCCGCTGCCCCAGATAAGCAGCGGGAAGAGCAGTTCGGCCAGCAGCAGGTGAAGAAGCGGCGCGGCCCTGCCTGGCAACCAGCAAAGCAGCATCCCGGCAAGGACTGCCGCCATCTGAACGCCGGCGAGCCAGGGCATCACCTGCCACAGCCCGCGCCCTTCGCCGGAGAGTAAGCGATTCGGCGCGTAAGTAATAAACGGCAGCGCCAGCGTAACCAGCAGCAGACCTGTCAGCAGCAGGCCGACGCGGTGAGTACAGCGAATGGTCACCGGTGGCTTACTTCAGCAGGCCTTTCTGCTGCAGATAATCTGCCGCCACGCGCTTCGCATCCTGGCCTTCCACCGCAATACGGGCGTTCAGCTGCTGCAAGGTTTTTTCATCGAGGCTGGCAAAGACCGGCTTCAGCCAGTCGGCGATCTGCGGATAGGCTTTGAGCACTGCCTCACGCACCACCGGCGTCGGGGCATAAATCGGCTGCACGCCCTGCGGATCGCTCAGCGTCTGTAACCCCAGCGCCGCGACCGGGCCGTCAGTGCCGTAGGCCATCGCCGCGTTTACGCCCGAGGTCTGCTGCGCCGCCGCTTTGATGGTCACCGCCGTATCGCCCCCGGCCAGCGACAGCAGTTGGTTCTGGTTGAGGTTGAAACCATACGCTTTTTCAAACGCCGGCAGCGCGTCCGGGCGCTCAATAAACTCCGCCGAGGCCGCCAGCTTAAATTCGCCGCCCTGCTGCAGATAGCGGCTGAGGTCGGCCAGCGAGGTCAGGTGATTTTTCTCCGCCAGGTCCTGGCGCACGGCGATAGTCCAGGTGTTGTTGGCCGGCGCCGGGGTGAGCCATACCAGCTGATGTTTCTCCTGATCGAGGCGCTTCACCTTCTCATAGCCCTGTTGGGCATGCTTCCACGCCGGGTCGTTTTCATCTTTAAAGAAGAAGGCGCCATTGCCGGTATATTCCGGATAGATATCCAGCTCGCCGGCGACAATCGCCCCGCGCACCACCGGCGTGGTGCCGAGCTGGATTTTATTAATCGTTTTTACGCCGTGGCTTTCCAGCACCTGCTGGATCATATTGCCCAGCAGCGCGCCTTCGGTATCAATTTTCGAGCCGACCTTCACCGGCTCCGCCGCCTGCAGCGGTAAACTTATCAGGGCGGCCAGCGCCAGCGCACCGGACCATTTCATTGCCATCTTCATCCCGCGTCCCTCAGTTCTTTTGCGCTTCGCTTACAGAAGCTTAAGAGAAAAGCGTAGTCCATTTGCTGGCGATGCGAAAAAGAAAAGGCCGATTAATCGGCCTTTAACGTGTCACGTTGAGCTTAAGGGCTATTCCTTACAACAGTTCAAACTCGCTCTGCTTCACGCGGGCGGAGTCCACGCCGATAAAGACATTGAATTTGCCCGGCTCAGCAACGTATTTCATCTGCTGGTTCCAGAACTTCAGCGCGTCGACGTCAATCGGGAAGCTGACGGTTTGCGTTTCGCCCGGCTTGAGGTTGACCTTTTTAAAGCCGCGCAGCATTTTCACCGGCCGGCTCATGGAGGCAGTGACGTCCTGCAGATACAGCTGAATGACCGTTGCCCCTTCGCGTTTGCCGGTGTTGGTCACCTGCACGCTGGCGGTCACGCTGCCGTCGCGCGGCAGGGTGGCTGACGACATGGTGACATCGGAGACGCTAAAGGTGGTGTAGCTGAGGCCGTAACCAAACGGATACAGCGGGCCGTTGGCTTCATCGAAGTAACGCGAGGTGTACTTGTTCGGTTTCTCCGGATTATACGGCCGGCCGGTATTCAGGTGGCTGTAGTAGGTTGGGATCTGCCCCACCGAGCGCGGGAAAGACATCGGCAGTTTGCCCGACGGGTTATAGTCGCCAAACAGCACGTCGGCGATGGCGTGACCGCCTTCGGTGCCGGCAAACCAGGTCTCCAGCAGCGCATCGGCTTGCTGATCCTCTTTCACCAGCGCCAGCGGACGCCCGTTCATCAGCACCAGCACCAGCGGTTTGCCGGTGGCTTTGAGGGCGGCAATCAGATTGCGCTGGCTCTGCGGCAGGGTGATGTCGGTCCGGCTGGAGGCCTCATGCGCCATGCCCTGCGCTTCGCCCACCACGGCAACCACCACGTCGGATTGCTTCGCCGCCGCGACGGCTTCGTCGATCATTTCCTGCGGCGAGCGCGGGTCAACCTGCACCGCGTTCTCATACAGGTTAAGGAAATCGACGATGCCTTTATCGTCAGTGACGTTCGCCCCTTTGGCGTAAATCACTTTACCGTTATCACCCAGCGCTTCTTTGATGCCGGTCAGGACGGTCACCGACTGGTCGGCCACCCCGGCCGCGGACCAGCTGCCCATCATGTCGCGTTTGCTGTCCGCCAGCGCTCCCACCACCGCGATAGTGCCGGATTTTTTCAGCGGCAGCGTATCGAGACGGTTTTTCAGCAGTACCAGACTTTCGCGGGCCACTTCCCGCGCCTCTTTGCGATGCAGGCGGCTTTCCGCGTTGGTGTCCTGCGGGTCAGAATCTTTTGGTCCCAGGTGGCTGTAAGGATCGTTGAACAGCCCCATGTCATATTTGACGTTGAGCACATGACGGGTGGCGTCATCCAGCTCGGCCATGGTCACCTTGCCAGACTTCACCAGCCCCGGCAGGTACTTGCTGTAATACTCGTCACTCATGCTCATGTTGATGCCGGACTTAAGCGCCACGCGCACCGCGTCTTCCGGGTCGGAGGCCACGCCGTGCTTAATCAACTCTTTGATGGCGCCGTGGTCGGAGACCGTGATGCCTTTAAAGCCCCACTGGTCGCGCAGGACGTCTTTCAGCAGCCAGGAATCAGCAGTCGCCGGGGTGCCGTTCAGCGAGTTCAGGGCCACCATCACCGCGCCGCTGCCGGCATCAAGCCCGGCTTTGTACGGCGGCATATAGTCGTTGAACAGGCGCTGCGGGCTCATGTCGACCGTGTTGTACTCTTTCCCGCCCTCCACCGCGCCGTAGGCGGCGAAGTGCTTGACGCTGGTCATCACCGAATAGCGATCCGCCGGGCTCTTGCCCTGCATCGACTCCACCATCGCCTGGCCCATCATCGTGGTCAGATACGTGTCTTCCCCGAACCCTTCGGAAGCGCGTCCCCAGCGCGGGTCGCGGGAGACGTCGACCATCGGCGCCCAGGTCATGTTCAGGCCGTCATCGGCGGCTTCATAAGCTGACACGCGGCCCACGGTCTTCACGGCGTCAAGGTTAAACGATGAGGCCAGGCCGAGGCTTATCGGGAACACGGTGCGCTGACCGTGCAGCACATCGTAGGCAAAGAACAATGGGATCTTCAGGCGGCTAAGCTGCATCACCTGATCCTGCATCACGCGGATATCCGGCCGGGTGACGGTGTTAAAAATCGCCCCCACCTGACCGTTTTTGATCATTTCGCGGATCGCCTCTTTCGGGTTATCCGGGCCAACGCTTATCAGACGCAGCTGGCCGATTTTCTCGTCTACCGTCATTTTTTTCAGCAGATCGGTGACAAAGGCATCCCGCGCCTGCGGGGTCAGAGGGTGGTTACCAAACAGTTCATCCGCCAGCGCGGGTTGCAGCGCCAGACTCACGGCGACGCCTACAGTGCAGAGCCATTTCATTGTTATCTCGCTTTTTCTCAGACGGGGACTCGGTAAAACATAATAAAAACCGCAGTTTGCCATATATATAAACAACGCGCCCGCAGAATGCTAAGGTTCTTCTCTGATTTTTGCGAAACATTCATGCATCAAATTGTCATACAAAGCGCTATGCTTATCCTCGATATTTCGCGCACCACCACAAGGAGTGGAACATGTCATCTGCACCCACTAATACCCATAAAACGTTTCTGGCGGATCTGGCGCGCCTGGTTGGCCCTTCGCATCTGCTGGCCGACCCGGCAAAAACCCAACGCTACCGCAAAGGCTTCCGCTCCGGTCAGGGCGAGGCGCTGGCGGTTGTCTTTCCCGGCACCCTGCTGGAACTCTGGCGCGTGCTTAACGCCTGCGTAGACGCCGATAAAATTATTCTGATGCAGGCGGCCAACACCGGCCTGACCGAAGGTTCGACCCCCAACGGCAATGATTACGATCGCGAGATCGTGATTATCAGCACTCTGCGCCTGGATAAACTGCATCTGCTGGACAAAGGCGAGCAGGTGCTGGCCTGGCCCGGCACTACCCTCTATTCGCTGGAAAAAGCGCTCAAACCGCTGGGTCGCGAGCCGCACTCAGTGATCGGCTCGTCATGCATCGGCGCATCGGTGATCGGCGGGATCTGCAACAACTCCGGCGGTTCGCTGGTGCAGCGCGGGCCCGCCTATACCGAAATGTCGCTGTTCGCGCAGATTGACGCCGACGGCAAGCTGAAGCTGGTCAACCATCTGGGCATTGATCTCGGCAGCACGCCGGAGCAGATCCTCAGCCGCCTCGACGACGAGCGCATCAGCGATAGCGATGTGCTGCACGACGGCCGCCACGCCCACGATCACGACTATGTGACCCGCGTGCGCGATGTCGATGCCGACACCCCGGCGCGCTACAACGCCGACCCGGACCGCCTGTTCGAATCCTCCGGCTGCGCCGGCAAGCTGGCGGTTTTCGCCGCGCGTCTGGATACCTTCCCGGCGGAAAAACGCCAGCAGGTGTTTTACATTGGCACCAACCAGCCGCAGGTATTGACCGAGATCCGCCGCCATATCCTCGCCGAGTTCCAGCATCTGCCGGTGGCCGGGGAATATATGCACCGCGATATTTACGATATCGCAGAGAAGTATGGCAAAGACACCTTCCTGATGATCGACAAGCTCGGCACCGACAAAATGCCGTTCTTCTTCACCATGAAGGGGCGCACCGACGCGATGCTGGAGAAAGTCTCGCTGTTTAAGCCGCACTTTACCGACCGCTTTATGCAGAAGCTCGGCCACGTCTTCCCGGCGCACTTACCGGAGCGGATGAAAACCTGGCGTGATAAATATGAACATCATCTGCTGCTGAAGATGGCCGGGGATGGCATCGAAGAAGCGCAGCGCTGGCTGACGGAATACTTCCAGCAGGCCGAGGGGGATTTCTTCGCCTGTACGCCGGAGGAAGGCAGCAAGGCGTTTCTGCACCGCTTTGCCGCCGCCGGCGCGGCCATCCGCTATCAGGCGGTGCATGCTGACGAAGTGGAAGATATTCTGGCGCTGGATATCGCCTTGCGCCGCAACGATACCGAGTGGTTCGAACATCTGCCGCCGGAGATCGACAGCCAGCTGGTGCATAAGCTCTACTATGGCCACTTTATGTGCCATGTGTTCCATCAGGATTACATCGTCAAGAAAGGAGTCGACGCCCACGCTCTGAAAGAGCAGATGCTGGCGTTGCTGAAAGCGCGCGGCGCCCAGTACCCGGCGGAGCATAACGTGGGTCATCTGTATGAGGCCCCGGAGAGCCTGCAGCAGTTCTATCGCCAGAACGATCCGACCAACAGCATGAACCCGGGGATTGGTAAAACCAGTAAGCAGAAATACTGGGGTGAAGCGGCACCAACGCCGGTCTCCCCGGCGGATCCGCAATAATCAGCGGCAGGACTATTCAGCCTGGCGCTTCTGTATTACGCTGCACGCCGGAGAATGTCTCTCCGGCAGATTCAGGAGCGCCGCCATGCCCGCAGAGGCCCCGTTACTCGACAGTGATTTAGAAATTCGTGAAGCGCTGCCCGACGATGCGCACGCCATCGCCGCGCTGTATGTCTGGCACGTGCTCAATGGCCGCGCTTCCTTTGAAGAGATCCCCCCTACCGTTGACGAAATGCGTAAACGGATCAAAACCGTCCGCGATAACGGGCTGCCCTGGCTGGTGGCGCTGTGGCGCGGCGCCATCGTCGGCTACTGCTACGCCACCTTCTATCGGCCTCGTCCGGCCTATCGTTACACGCTTGAGGAATCAATCTACGTGGAATCCGGGATGGGCGGGCGCGGCATCGGCAGCGCGCTGCTGTCGCGGCTGATCGCCGAATGCGAGAAAGGCCCGTGGCGGCAGATGCTGGCGATCATCGGTGATGGCCATAACAATGCCGGTTCGCTGGCGATCCATAAAAAGTTTGGTTTTACCGTGGCGGGTCAACTGCGCAGCGTGGGCTACAAAATGGGCGACTGGCGAGATACGTTGATTATGCAGCGCGCGCTGGGTGACGGCGACTGGACGCTGCCGGAGTGATATCCGGCGTCAAATCCCCGGCTCGCGGCGTAAACGCCTTAGCCGGGCTACCGTTCAGCGAGGTTCCGGAGAGGCGTCAGCCGCCATCCTGCACAAACACCGGCACTCGGCCTGATTGCCCGGCGGCGCTGCGCTTGCCGGGCCTACGAAAGCGGCGAACCCGGTGCCAAATCACGTAGCCCGGATAAGGCGCGAGCCGCCATCCGGCACAAACGCGGCACGGTGTCGGGTATATTGCCCGGCGGCGCTGCGCTTGCCGGGCCTACGAAGGGGGCGAACCCGGCGCCAAATCACGTAGCCCGGATAAGGCGCAATGCGCCGCCATCCGGCACAAACGCGGCACGGTGTCGGGTATATTGCCCGGCGGTGCTGCGCTTGCCGGGCTTGCGAAGGGGGCGAACCCGGTGCCAAATCACGTAGCCCGGATAAGGCGCAATGCGCCGCCATCCGGGGGACAGGCAGATTAATCGTTCTGCGCGGTCTGCGCGCCGCCTTTCAGCATCGCCTCTGCCATCTGCGCTTCGCGCTGCTTTTTATAGCTCAGCGCCGAGGCGGGTACCGGCATCACCTTCCCGGTTTCAATCCAGGTCCGCAAGCGGCTGGCGTCGGCGAAGTGGGTGTATTTACCGAAGGCATCCATCACCACCAGCGCCACCGGGCGTTGGTTAATCACCGTACGCATAATCAGGCAGTGGCCGGCAGCGTTGGTGAAGCCGGTTTTAGTCAGCTGGATATTCCAGTTATCGCGATACACCAGATGGTTGGTGTTGCGGAACGGCAGGCTGTAGGCCGGATGGGCGAAGGTGGCGGTCTCTTCTTTGGTGGTGCTCAACTGACCGATCAGCGGATACTGCTCGCTGGCGATCAGCAGTTTGGTCAGATCGCGGGCGGTGGAGACGTTATGCACCGACAGGCCCGTCGGCTCCACGTAGCGGGTATGAGTCATGCCCAGCGCCTGGGCTTTGGCGTTCATCGCGCGAATGAAGGCATCGTAGCCGCCTGGATAGTGATGCGCCAGGCTGGCGGCCGCGCGGTTCTCGGAAGACATCAGCGCCAGCAGCAGCATCGTGCGGCGGCTGATTTGGCTGTTGAGGCGCACGCGGGAGTAGATCCCCTTCATTTCCGGCGTATGGCTGATATCCACCGTCAGCATCTCATCCATCGGCAGATGGGCATCGAGCACCACCATGGCGGTCATCACTTTGGTGATTGACGCCATCGGGCGCACCAGATCCGGCTGGCTGGCATAGATGATTTTTTTGGTTGCCAGATCGACGATCATGGCGCTGCCGGAGGCGATATCCGGCTGCGAGGCGGCAACCGCCGCGGAGGTATTTGCTAACGCCTGGGGCGCAAAAGGCACAGCCAGCAGCAAGGTCAGGCTGAGCAAAGAGACTCGAAATTTCGGCATCATGGGCATTCTGAAAAGTATTTTTGCACGTTATGGAACGTACGCCGCGAGGTTAAGTGGGCAACATCGCTGGCAAACGCCATCATACCGCGCCGTAAGGCCCTGTGCCTAATAAGAATCGTGAAGAAATGCTGCATTGCCGACACAAAATACATATTTGCCGGCAATGCATATTATCCAGTGACGTGCGATCAGAAGAGTCGGTAACCATACCCCCACAGTACCACGGTGATCGCCAGCAGCACTTCCAGTACCAGCACTCCGATGGCCAGCGTCGAACTGGCGAAGCTTAAACCCTCTTCCCGGTTAATGCTCAGGAAGGTCGGGATGCCCAGATAGAGCAGATAGCCGGTGTAAAACAGCGCGATGGTACCGATCAGCGCGCACAGCCAGACCAGCGGATAGAGCGCCACAATCCCGCTCAGGAACAGCGGCGTGGCCACATAGCCTGCAAACACCATGCAGCGTTTCAGCGAAGGCTGCTGCGGATACTGCCTGGCCATCCACCAGATAACCCGCCCCATGATCGCCACCCCGGCCAGCATCACGGCGTAAAACAGTACCGCCAGCGCCAGACCGGTCAACATCGACAGTTTAATAACGGTGCCGTCGCCGAAGTTCCAGCCCAGCTGCGTAGTGCCGATAAAGGCGCACACCACCGGAACCGCCGCCATCAGCAGCACATGGTGCGTATAGTGATGAGAAATGGTTTCATTCTCGCTCTTTATCACGCTCATCTCCCGGTTGGGATGAGCGAAGAGCCCCCAGACATGGTTCATAGCGTCCCCCTTGTCACGGCTTCGTACTGCACTGATCCAAGTATAATTCACCCTGTAGATTATTTTGTGTACAGCGCAAAAAAACTGCGTCGCCGCGTTTTGGTCAGCAGGGTGTATGATTAACAGGTGATGAGATAAGGAGATAAGCTGTTTATGGATATCAATCACCTGATTTCCCAGTATGGCTACGCGGCGCTGATCCTCGGCAGCATGGCGGAAGGTGAGACCATTACCCTGCTGGGCGGCGTCGCAGCGCATCAGGGGTTACTGAAGTTTCCCCTGGTGGTGATCGCCGTCGCCCTCGGCGGGATGATTGGCGATCAGCTGCTCTATCTGGTCGGCCGCCGCTTCGGGGGACGCATTCTGCGCCGTTTCGCCAGCCAGAAGGCGCGAATACGTAAAGCGCAGCGCATGATCCAGCACCGGCCGTGGCTGTTTGTCATCGGCACCCGCTTTATGTATGGCTTCCGGGTAATCGGCCCCCTGCTGATCGGCGCCAGCCGCCTGCCGCCGCGCATTTTCCTGCCGTTGAATATTGTCGGAGCGCTGGTGTGGGCCCTGCTGTTTACCACCATTGGCTATCTCGGCGGCGAGGTGGTTGGCCCGTGGCTGCACCATCTGGACGCCCATCTGAAGCACTGGATCTGGCTGATCCTCGCGGTAGGACTGGTGGTCGCCGCCCACTGGTGGCTCAGGCGGCGAGAAAGGAAGAAGAAAGACTAAACGGCGCCCCCGCAGGCGCGCCGTTGCGCCGGTTATTTCACGCTCTGGTGATAGCCGCCGCCGAGAGCAGAAGTCAGCTGAATGCTGGCGTCAATCCACTGGCCGTGCAGGCGCAATGCGGTAATGCGCTCCTGCAGCGCCGGGAGCTTCGCCATACTGACTCTGGAGCCGGGTAAGATCCCCGCCGCCATTCGGGCCTGCGCCAGGTTCACCACCCGCTGGGCGTCTTTTTCAACCTGCTGCTGCTGCTGGCTTTTGGCCATCAGCGTCTCGACCTGGCTGGCGGTTTTCGCCACCTGGTTGACGGCATCCACTACCGCTTTGTTGTACTGCGCTATCGACAGGCTGTTCTGCGCGCTGGCAATATCCAGATTGGCATTGAGGCGGCCGCTGTCAAAGATCGGCAGCGTCAGTCCGGCGGTGACGCCCATCTGCTGCGCCGAGTGACGGAAAAGATCGCTTAAGTGCAGGGCATCCTGCTGCAGGAACGCCATCAGATTGATGTCGGGATAAAACGCCGCTTTCGCCGCGTCCACTTCGCTCAGCGATGCCTCAATGTACCAGTGAGCAACCTGCAGATCCGGGCGGCGCGCCAGCAGCTCATAGCCGAGGGTATCAGGCAGCTGCGCGCTGACCGTCGGCAAGCTGACCGGTTTGAGGTTCAGCGACTGGCTCTGGCTGTTGGTCAGGGCCATCAGGCGCGCTTCAATCTCTTTCATCGTGCCCGCCACGTCCGCCAGCTGCTGGTCGGTTTTGCTGACGTTAATATCGTTCTCCGCCCCCTCGGCGGAGTTGGTGATCCCGCGCTGCAACAGGGCCTTGTCGACCGTCACGATATTATTTTGCTCACCCTTCACCTGCTGCAGCACCGCTTTAATCGCCGCTTCCGTCTGCCACTGCCAGTACAGGCGCGCCACGCTGCCAGAAAGCAATTCGCGGGTCTGGGCCTGCTCCGCCACCTGGGCTTTCAGCTCGCCGATGCGCGCTTTCACCAGCGCGCGGTTTTTACCCCACAGGTCCAGATCCCAGCCAGCGGTCAGGCCGAAGGTGCCGTTGGTGTACCACGGGCCGGTATTGCCGTCGGTGTCGGTGGCGAACGGCCCCATCAGGCCTTCGGCCGACATGCGCTGGCGTTCAACATCGGCGGAGAAATCCATCTCCGGGCCAAGATTCGCCTGCGACATTCGCGCCTGCGCTTCGGCAAGCCTGATGCGCTGTTCGGCAATTTGCATATCCGGCGCATTGGCGAGTGCGCGCTGAATCAGATTATCCAGTTGGGCATCGTGGTAGTCTTTCCACCAGTCGGTCTGCGGCCAGCCATTTTTGACGGCGGCAGGGAGATCCATGGAAACATGGGAGGCTGGAATTTGCTGCTGCGGCGGATTAGCAACCTCATGAGATGGCGCGCAGCCAGCCAGCGCGATGGCCAGGGGCAATGCCGCCAGCACGCTTTTATTTAATATCAATTTCATTAGACAGGTCAGATAACTTAATCAGGTTGGTTATCATAAGTTAATTGAATTAAACGCGTTTAGTAAAGCGTGTGACTAAATTATTAGTTAGCTAAAAATAAACAACCTTATCAATTCAAGGGATGAATATGAGTCAGAATATTTATGACGACCCGCAGTTTTTTGCCGGCTATGCGACCCTCGATCGCTCGGTGAAGGGGCTGGATGGCGCACCGGAGTGGCCTTCCCTGCAGGCAATGTTGCCGCCGATAACCGGTTTGCGGGTGGTGGATCTCGGCTGCGGCTACGGCTGGTTTTGCCGCTGGGCACAGCAGCAGGGAGCCAGCCAGATAACCGGTTTTGATATCTCCCAGCGCATGCTGGCGCAGGCGCGGGAGATGACCCGCGGGGATGAGATTGTCTACCGCTGCGCCGATCTGCAAACCCTGACGCTGCCCGCCAACAGCTGCGATCTGGTCTACAGCTCGCTGGCGCTGCATTATTTACCGGACATTGCCCCGCTCTTCGCCACCCTGCAGCAGGCGCTGGTTCCCGGCGGCACCCTGGTCTTTTCCGCCGAACATCCCATCTATACCGCCCCCTTGCAGCAGGGCTGGCGGGTGGATGACCAGGGACAGAAAAGCTGGCCGGTCAGTCACTATCAGCAGGAGGGTGAGCGCGTCAGCAACTGGTTTGCCGAGGGCGTCATCAAGCAACATCGCAAGCTCTCAAGCTGGATAAACGCGCTTATCGCCGCGGGTTTTGTGCTGGAGCAGCTGGATGAGTGGGGTCCGAGCGCCGAACAGATTGTCCAACAGCCCGCCCTGGATGAAGAGAAAGAACGTCCGATGATCTTTTTACTGCGCGCGCGTAAACCGGGCTAATCCCCCGCCCGGCGATGGCCGGGCGGGCATCCTTTACGCTTTCAGGCTGGCGCCGCGGCTGGCAATCACCTCTTTATACCAGTCAAAACTCTTCTTCTTACTGCGCGCCAGGGTGCCGGTGCCGTCATCATGGCGGTCAACATAGATAAAGCCATAGCGCTTCGACAGCTCCGCCTTCGAGGCGCTCACCAGGTCAATCGGCCCCCAGCTGGTAAAGCCCATCAGCTCAACGCCATCGTCAATGGCTTCCCGCGCCTGCACCAGATGGTCGTTCAGGTAACTGATGCGGTAGTCATCGTTAATGCTGCCATCGGCTTCCACCTTATCCTTGGCGCCCAGACCATTTTCCACGATAAACAGCGGCTTCTGATAGCGATCCCACAGCACGTTCAGCAGCGTACGCAGGCCCAGCGGGTCTATCTGCCAGCCCCATTCCGAGCTCGCCAGGTGCGGGTTCGGCACCATGCTGAGAATATTGCCGCGCGCCTGCTGGTTCAGCGCCTCGTCGGCGGTGACGCAGCCGGTCATGTAGTAGCTAAAGGAGATAAAGTCGACGGTGGTTTTCAGCGCCTCGCGATCGGCATCGGTGATGGTGAGCGTGATGCCGTTGTCGCGGAAAAAGCGCAGCATATAGCCCGGGTACGCGCCGCGCGCCTGCACGTCGCCAAAGAACTGCCAGCTGCGGTTCTCCTGCAGCGTCTCAAACACATCTTCCGGTTTGCAGCTCAGGGGATACATCAGCCCGCCGAGCAGCATATTGCCGATTTTGCCCTCGGGCACCAGCTCGTGACAGGCTTTAACCGCCAGGGCGCTGGCCACCAGCTGGTGGTGAATCGCCTGATACACCTCGCCTTTGCTGCTGCCGGCCGGCAGGCCGACGCCGGTCATCGGGGCATGCAGCGACATATTGATTTCGTTAAAGGTCAGCCACAATTTGACCTTATTTTTATAGCGGCTGAACACCGTGCGGGCATAGCGCTCAAAGAAACCAATCACCTCCCGGCTGCCCCAGCCGCCGTAGTTTTTTACCAGCGCCCACGGCATTTCATAATGCGACAGCGTCACCAGCGGGGTGATGTTGTGCTTCACCATCTCGTCGAACAGCTTGTCGTAGAACGCGAGACCGGTTTCGTTGGGCTCGGCGTCATCGCCGTTGGGATAGATGCGGGTCCAGGCGATGGACACCCGCAGGCAGTTAAAGCCCATCTCGGCGAACAGAGCGATATCTTCCGGGTAGCGATGGTAAAAATCGATCGCCACATCCTTAATACCGCTGTCGCCGGGTACGCGCTCGACCACCTCGCCGAACACGCCGTGCGGCTGCACATCGGAGGTGGATAAGCCTTTGCCCTCTTCCAGATAAGCCCCTTCCACCTGATTCGCCGCGGTCGCGCCGCCCCATAAAAAATCCGCCGGGAATGTTTTCATCTCTCTCTCCTGTGATTAATGGCTGACTGACAACAGCGGCTGGCCGGCTTCGACGGCGCTGGACGCCACCGTATCAATTTCCCGGTAGTCGTCGCTGTTGCTGATAATGATCGGGGTCGCCAGGTCGTAACCGGCATCCAGAATCGCCTGACGATCGAACTCGATCAGCAGATCGCCGGCCTGCACCCTGTCGCCCTCTTTGACATGTGCGGTAAACGGCACGCCGTCGAGTTTGACCGTGTCGATGCCGACGTGGATCAACAGCTCAATGCCGCTGTCGCTCTGCAGGCCGATGGCATGTTTAGTCTGAAACAGGGAAGCCACTTCGCCCGGGAACGGGGCAATCACTTGGCCCACCGCCGGGATAATGGCGACCCCTTTACCGAGCAGGCCGCTGGCGAAGGTGCTATCCGGCACCTGCTCGAGGGCGATAACGCTGCCGCTCATCGGCGCCAGAATATCGTTTGCCGAGGCCGGGGCTACCGTCACGGCGCCCGGTGCAGCGCTGGCGCGCGGCATGCCGGCGAAGAAGGTCAGCACGCAGGCAAGCACGAAAGCCACGCCGGTGCCGATAAGCCCGCCCCAGACGGTGGCGTCAATCCCGCCAGGCGGGATCATCTGCGCCGGGAAAAAGATATTCGGCACACCGAACGAGTAAGCATGGCTATTACTGAAGGCAGTGATCGCCCCGCCGATGGCGCCGGCGATACAGCCGAAGATAAACGGACGACGCAGCGGCAGGGTCAGACCGTAGATAGCCGGCTCGGTGATGCCAAACAGCCCGGCAGAGAAGGCGGAACCGGCCAGCATCCGCTGACGCGCATCGCGGGTGGCCAGCAAAATCCCCAGAACCGCCCCCACCTGGGCAATCACCGCCGGAAGAATAATCGGCAGCATGGAGTCGTGACCAAGTACCGTCATGTTGTTGATCATCAACGGCACCAGCCCCCAGTGCAGGCCAAAAATAACGCACACCTGCCACATGGCGCCCAGTACCGCGCCCGCCAGCCATGGGGCAAACGCATAAATGAACTGGTAGCCGTTGGCCAACAGATGGCTCAGCCAGGTGGCGACCGGGCCAATCACCAGGAAGGTGAGCGGGACCACCACCGCCAGGCAGATCGCCGGGGTGAAGAAGTTTTTCATTGATGACGGCAACAGCGCGTTGCTCTTGCGCTCCAGCCAGCAGCAGACCCACGAGGCGAGAATAATCGGGATCACTGACGAGCTGTAGTTGATAAAGGTCACCGGAATGCCGAGAAAGTGCTCCACCGCCGCGCCCGGCGCCTGGCTGGCCTCAAAGGCCTGAATCATCAGCGGGTGGGTTAACGCCCCGCCAATCACCATCGAGATAAACGGGTTGCCGCCAAACTTCTTCCCAGCGGTATAGCCAAGAAACAGCGGGAAGAAAAAGAACAGCGCGTCGCTGGCGGCAAACCAGATTTTATAAGTCCCCTGCTCCGGCGTAAGCCAGCCGCAGGTCACCGCCAGCGCCAGCAGGCCTTTCAGCAGACCGGTCGCCGCCATCACGCCGATAAACGGTGTAAAAATGCCGGAAATGATGTCGATAAGCTGGCTTAACACCGATCCTTTAGCCGCTTTTTCCCCGGCAACCGGTTCGCTGTCATCGCTTAACCCCGCCTCCTGGCGCACCGCCAGCCAGACGTCGTGAACGTGGTTGCCAATCACCACCTGAAACTGGCCACCGCTCTCCACCACCATAATGACGCCCGGATTGGCCTTCAGCCCTTCGGCATCGGCTTTGCCGTTATCTTTCAGTTTAAAACGCAGACGTGTCGCACAGTGAACCAGACTCACAATGTTCTCTTTGCCGCCGACGCGGTTGAGAATATCCTGCGCGAGTGCTTTATATTCCATGCTCTTTTCCTTACTGCCGCTGCCCGCAGACAACCGGCGACTGAGTAGTAAAAAATAAAAAAACCCGAGAACCACGCCGGTGGGCGTCGCGCTCAGGTTTTGCCTGCATCATGCAGTAACAATCCAGTTTTGTTGGGGGGAATTAACGCCCCTCTTTTCTTACCCGTTCGATATGAATGGCAAGAAACATAATCTCTTCGGTGGTCAGCGACCGCTGATACTGCTTTTGCAGATGCGTCGCCACCGTTTCCGCACACTTCCACGCTTTAGCGTAGTTATCTTTCACCGCGCTGTGCAGCGAGACGTCGTCATCTTCCACCACCGTGCGCGTCAGCATCCGCTGGGCGAAGAACTTGAGATGAGTGACAAAGCGCTGATAGCTCAATGACTCTTCGTCATAGTTAAGCTGCAGCTGATACTTCACCAGCTGCAGGATCTCCTGCATCACCCGGGTCACGTGCATGACCTCCGGCATTTCGCTGTTGAGCTGCGCCGTCACCAGATGCAGGGCGATAAATCCGGCTTCATCCTCCGCCAGCTCCACACCAAGCCTTTTGGCAATAATGGCCCTTGCCTCCTGACCCAGCGCGAACTCCTTCGGATACAGCCGCTTAATCTCCCACAGCAGCACGTTACGCAGTGCGATGCCCTTTTTCTGCCGCTCGATAGCAAAATGACAGTGATCCGTTAATGTGATGTACAAACTTTCCTGTAGCTTGCCCAGCCGCCCGCGTGCCAGGTCGATAATGCGATCGCAGGTGGTCATCACTTCTAGCGGTATCTGACTGAGTAACTCACCTAAACGGCCTACCAGTTCATCGCTCTGTAAGGCGAAGACTTTTTCAATTTTACTGTCGTCCAGCACGTCGCCCGGGCGTTTCTGAAAGGCCAGCCCTCGCCCCATCACCACCTGTTCGCGCCGGTGCTCGTCAAGAACCACCACCACATTGTTATTGAGTACTTTGGCGATTTGCATATAGACCCCAGAAACAAAAAAACCTGACCCCCGACGAAACGCCAGGTGATCAGGTTTTGCCTGCCGCAGCAGTTGCAATCCAACACCCGCACTGTAACAACTTCTGCTGCGCGCTCAACCTGACAAGTGAAAAAACGTGATTAAGATCGCGACTATCAGAAAGTCACCACCGTTTTCCACTCCACCACCCATGCGTCCTGGGTCTGCGCAACGCCGCCCGGACGGTGCCAGTACTGCAGGCCCGGCTGCAGCTCCAGCCAGGAAACCGGGCGGAAGCGATAATAGAGCTCGCCGTTCAGCGAATGACCGGCCACCGGCTGGTAAGCCGGATCGTTATAGTCGGTGGCGCCGCTGAGTTGATTCATATAGCGCTGGTTACGTGCGTAGTGGCTGCTCATGTCGATCCACGTCAGACCAAAGCCAATCCAGTCCTCCGGGCGGGCGTCAAACAGCCCGCGGTAGCGCATGGAGGCGGCGACGGCGGAGTGGATATAGTTGCTGCGCTGGTCGCTGAGGCTGCCGCTCAGCGAGACGCTCATCCCCCGCAGCGGGTCGTCGGCGTGGCGGGTGATCTGCTGGTTCAGACCAGCGTACATAAACCAGGTGCTGTCGTGCTCGGCGTAGCCTTGCGGATCGGTCGCCCCGGCGCCGCCGGATTTGCCGCTGTAGAGGTCGGTTTGCGGCGCGTTGGTCCAGACCACACCCAGGTTATAGGCTCCCGGCAGGCCATTCATCAGCGGACGGGTTTCGATCTCCATCGGCAGTAAAATGCCTTTGCTGCCCTTCGTCGACCCGCTCCAGGCGTGACTGCGCGCGGTAGCCTGCGGGTTTTGCTCCATCACCCCGCCTTTCAGGGTGACCGTCGGCGTCAGCTTGTACTCCAGGGTGGTGCCCCAGGTGTGGATGTTCCAGTTATTCCAGGTCAGCGAGTTGGCCGATTTCCCACCGCACTGGGTCAGTAGCTGAAAATCGCAGGGAATGATCTGGTCGAAAGTTTGCACCTTGTTCATCATACCGATGCGCCAGGTCAGGCGACGGTCGTCAAAGCTGCGGGCAAAGGTCAGCCAGCCGAGGCGGGTGATCGACCCGCCGCCCCAACTCTCCTGCGACAGATCGTTGAAACTCACCCGCGGATCCTGCAGCCGTTTCGTGGTGAGGTTATCATCGTGGTTACGGTTGACGATGTTGCCTTCGAGACGCGCATCCGGTATGCCGGTCCAGCGCTCCAGATCCTGGGTAAAGGTCAGCGCCACCTGGTCAATATAGGCCAGGTGTTTATCATGGTCGTAACCGCCGCTGGCGTTGTAGGCCATCTCGTTAAGATACCCGAGATTATAATGAAAGCCGTTCTCTTCGAGGATCGGACGAATGCCCAGCATATCGCCCAGCAGCCCCTGCTGCCCGGCTTCGAACCCCAGCACGCTGCCGTTCCACGCCGGAGTTTCCGCGGCGCTCACGGCAGGCACCATTGTCGCCAGCGCCGCGCCGATCAAAAGCTGATTTATTTTTTTGTTATGCATTGTGATATCCACCGTGACTGAATAAAAACAAAGGGGATCCCCAGGTTATTTATTTACCTGTTTTCTTTTTTAAAAAATGAATGGCAAAGGGCGTCCGCCGGTAATAAAACCGCGACGATGCCAGAGAAAACGTTAATTACAACCTATTGTTTTACATAACCATTTTTTCACCATTGAATTTTAGCCAAAAAAAAACCTAAGCACTTTCCGCCACGAATGACGAAAATGCTTAGGTTTTGCCTGGGTTCAGTAGCAATCCTGAATTGATTGACCGCACATTATCACTTTATTCAACTCATGCCTACCAGCAATAGGCAGGCAAGTAATAATATGTGAAGCAAATAACAGTATGGTGTTTAATAGCGGGCGATGGCCGCCGCTATTTCAGCAGACGTTTGCAGGGCGCGAATTTCATTAAACAGGGTCAGCGCCTCACTATATTCCTTGCGTAAATAGCCTAACCATTGCTTAATTCTCGCCACATGATACAGACCGGTGTCGCCCTGCTTTTCCAGGCGGGTATATTTTTGCAACAGCTGAACCACCTGCGGCCACGGCATGCGCGGTTCGTTGTATTTGATCACCCGGCTGAGGTTCGGCACGTTGAGCGCCCCGCGGCCAATCATCACCGAATCGCAGCCGGTGACGGCCATACAATCCTGGGCGCTTTGCCAGTCCCAGATCTCGCCGTTGGCCACCACCGGAATGGTCAGACGCTGGCGGATCTCACCGATCGCCTGCCAGTTAATGCGTTCGGCTTTGTAGCCATCTTCTTTGGTGCGGCCGTGAACCACCAGCTCGCTGGCCCCGGCCTGCTGCACCGCATCGGCGATTTCGAAGCGCCGTTCGCCGCTGTCCCAGCCGAGTCGCACCTTGACGGTCACCGGCAGATGATCGGGAACCGCTTCGCGCATGGCTTTCGCACCGCGATAGATCAGCTCCGGATCTTTCAGCAGCGTCGCCCCGCCGCCGCTGCCGTTCACCAGCTTAGACGGACAGCCGCAGTTTAAATCCACCCCCCACGACCCCAGCTCCACCGCGCGGGCGGCGTTTTCCGCCAGCCACTCGGGATATTGTCCCAGCAGCTGGACGCGCACGCGGGTGCCGGACGGCGTGCGGCTCTGATGATGCAGTTCCGGGCACAGCCTGTAGAACGATTTTACCGGCAGCAGTTGATCCACCACGCGCAGAAATTCGGTGATGCACAGATCGTAATCGTTAACCTCGGTCAGCAGCTCGCGCACCAGCGAATCGAGCACGCCTTCCATCGGCGCCAGTAGAACACGCATATCGTTATCCGGAAAAAAAAGAGGCGCTATGGTAGCGCCTCCAGGCATTGGTGGAAAGCGCTCAATGCGTCCGGCCTGCCGTACGCCATTCCCCGTTCGGCGAATGCGGCAAAGCGAGGAGATAATCTCTATGCTTTACAGGAGTCTGCGGCGTCTCATGCCGCCTTTATTTGCCGCGCCTCGTTCAAAAAGGTAGCGTGGGACTCCATATACCCTAAGCTGCGAGCTGTCGGGTCCTGCCGGGAGAGGCTATTGTTCCCGTACGCTATCAGCGCTATGCGTAGAATTCATGATGTGATCGGTAGCACATTTTAGGGATTAATTGTATGATGAATGCACTTCATCAAGGGTTATTACCATGAGTAAATCGCTGACTATTATCTGGCAGTACCTGCGGGCCTTCGTCCTGATTTACGCCTGCTTATACGCCGGAATTTTTATCGCCGGACTGCTGCCCATCACTATCCCCGGCAGCATCATCGGCATGCTGATCCTCTTCGTGCTGCTGGCGCTGCAAATTATGCCGCCGCAGTGGGTCAATCCTGGCTGCAATATCCTGATCCGCTATATGGCGCTATTGTTCGTGCCCATCGGCGTCGGCGTGATGCAATACTGGGATCTGCTGCGCGCCCAGCTGGGGCCAGTCGTCATCTCCTGCGCCATCAGCACGCTGGTGGTGTTTGTGGTGGTGAGCTGGAGCTCTCACCTGGTGCATGGCGAACGTAAAGTGATTGGGCAAAAGGAAAAGAAAAATGATGCATGAAATCTGGTGGTCGCTGCCGCTAACCCTGATCGTCTTTTTTCTCGCCCGCAGGCTGGCCGCCCGCTTTAAGTTCCCGCTGCTCAACCCGCTGCTGGTGGCGATGGTAGTTATAATTCCGTTTCTGCTGCTGACCGGGATCTCCTATGAGCGTTATTTTGCCGGCAGCAAAGTCCTGAACGATCTGCTGCAGCCGGCGGTGGTCGCGCTGGCCTTTCCACTGTATGAGCAACTGCACCAGATCCGCGCGCGCTGGAAATCAATCATCACCATCTGCTTTATCGGCAGCTGCGTGGCGATGATCACCGGTACTACCGTCGCCCTGCTGATGGGCGCCACGCCGCAAATCGCCGCCTCTATTCTGCCTAAGTCGGTCACTACGCCAATTGCCATGGCGGTCAGCGGCAGCATCGGCGGTATTCCGGCCATCAGCGCCGTGTGCGTGATTTTTGTCGGCATCCTCGGCGCGGTATTCGGCCATACGCTGCTTAACCTGATGCGCATTCGCACCAAAGCGTCACGCGGCCTGTCAATGGGTACCGCCTCGCACGCCCTCGGCACCGCCCGCTGTGCGGAACTGGACTACCAGGAAGGGGCGTTTAGTTCGCTGGCGCTGGTGCTGTGCGGGATCATCACCTCGTTGATGGCACCGTTCTTATTTCCGCTGATCCTCGCGGTGGTGGGATAAATTGTGATTTAAATCACATTTTTTAATGCAACAAATCAAAGTTGCATAAACAATGAGATATTCGTCACATATGAGACTGCTGGACGCCCGTACACTGGCTTCCCATTACATTGTTATGAGGCAACGCTATGCACTCACGTTTTCAAGCTGCTTTGACGACTCTGGCAGCAGACCTGCAGGCGGCCATCGCCCCGATGCTCGCCGACCCGCACTTCCCGGCGCTGCTCGAAGCCGATCAGGTGGCGACGCTGCAGCAGGCGACAGGTCTGGACGAAGACGCGCTGGCCTTTGCGCTACTGCCGCTTGCTGCCGCCTGCGCGCGCGCCGACCTTTCTCATTTTAACGTCGGGGCGATCGCCCGCGGCGTCAGCGGCCGCTGGTACTTTGGCGGCAATATGGAATTTCTCGGGGCGACCATGCAGCAGACCGTTCACGCCGAGCAGAGCGCCATCAGCCACGCCTGGCTGCGCGGCGAGACCTCCCTGCGCGCTATTACGGTGAACTACACGCCGTGCGGCCATTGCCGTCAGTTTATGAACGAACTGAACAGCGGACTGGCGCTGCGCATTCATCTGCCGGGCCGCGAAGCGCATGCCCTGGAGCACTATCTGCCGGACGCCTTTGGTCCGAAAGATCTGGAGATAAAAACCCTGTTGATGGATGCACAGGACCATGGCTACCCGGTGAGCGGCGATGCCCTGACCCAGGCAGCCATTCAGGCCGCCAACCGCTGCCATGCGCCCTACAGCCACTCGCCCTCCGGCGTGGCGCTGGAGCTGAAAGACGGCACCATTTTCAGCGGCAGCTATGCGGAAAACGCGGCGTTCAATCCGACGCTGCCGCCACTGCAGGGGGCGCTGAATCTCCTGAGCCTCAACGGCTATGATTATCCCGCTATCCAGCGGGCAATCCTCGCGGAGAAAGCCGACGCGGCGCTGATCCAGTGGGATGCCACCGTCGCCACCCTGAAGGCGCTGGGCTGCCAGAATATCGAGCGCGTCCTGTTAGGTTGATCAGCCTGAGCAGATTGCCGGATGACGGTTTCGCCTTATCCGGCCGACCTGATATACCGTCGACCTGATATACCGAGATGTTGTCGGGTGGCGCTACGCTTACCCGACCTACGGTTCGCGCCATGGCGAGCTGAAGATCACTATGCCGGGTGTCGGCTCACGCCTTACCCGACCTGCGTTCGGCGATCTGTCTATATTGCTGAAAATCCCCGCAATCAAACGCGGGTTTCTTGCGCTTACCCGGCGGGTAAAGTAGCCTGAAGACTCCGTTGTCTATTATTGAGCCAAGTTCATGTTAAAGCGTGTGTTCTACAGCCTGTTAGTCCTGCTCGGCCTGCTGCTGTTGACCGTGCTGGGCCTTGACCGCTGGATGAGCTGGAAAACCGCGCCCTATATCTATGATGAGCTGCAGGACCTGCCCTACCGTCAGGTCGGCGTGGTGCTGGGCACCGCCAAATATTACCGCACCGGCGTCATCAATCAGTATTACCGCTACCGCATCCAGGGCGCGCTGAACGCCTACAACAGCGGCAAGGTCAACTATCTGCTGCTGAGCGGCGATAATGCTCTGCAAAGCTACAATGAACCGATGACCATGCGTCGGGACCTGATTAAAGGCGGCGTCGATCCTGCCGATATCGTGCTGGACTATGCCGGCTTCCGTACGCTCGACTCGATTGTCCGCACCCGCAAAGTGTTCGATACCAACGACTTCATTATCATCACCCAGCGCTTCCACTGCGAACGGGCGCTGTTTATCGCCCTGCATATGGGGATCCAGGCCCAGTGCTACGCGGTGCCGTCGCCGAAGGATATGTGGAGCGTGCGGCTGCGCGAGTTCGGCGCCCGCTTTGGCGCGCTGGCGGACCTCTATATCTTCAAACGGGAACCGCGCTTTCTCGGCCCTCTCATCCCGATTCCGGCTCAACAGCATGACGTACCGGATGACGCCCAGTCCTACCCGGCAGTCACTCCGGAGCAGCTGCTGGAACTGCAGAAAAACACAAAACCCGCCAATGAGTGATATAAGATGCATTAATCATGCGATGCCAAAACAATGCGTATTATAAGTAACGTTAATTGCATGAATGCTCTTTAATGCGTAATATTTCACTCATCATCCTTTTTGGAGGGCGCGATGGAAACATTAACGGTACAAGCCTTTCTCAATGCGGAGTGGCAAGACATTGCGTTGATAAAATTCCCCGGTAGTGAGCAAGGGGACTGGTTTACAACACAAATCGACTATCTTACCGATTACGCCATCGACTTTCTGGAACGCGATGACTTTCACGCCGTGTCGCTCAACCATCCCGTTTCGCTTTATTTTGAGGATCACGGAAATCCTGGATGGTTAAGATTTATAGACGATATCATTCCAGGCGGCGCCAGCCGACGTTACTGGGTTAACTTTTTAGATATCAGTGAACTTCCTCAGGGCCAGCAGAATTTCATCTTGCTCAAATTCGGCACGATGTCGCCAGTGGGAAATTTACGCATTAAAGACTCGGTGCCGGACTGGGATAGTCTGGCAAGCAGTAAAACGTTCTCTGTCACTGATGTCATGAATCGTGCCAGTGATTTTCTCGACTATGACCAGGAACGAGGAGCCGCAGCAGGAGGGGCTACATTATCCCTCTCTCTGGTTGCCGCGATTTGATATCAGAAGAGACGGTGATGGCCGGATAATGAGATTGGGAATGGAGTCAGTCTATTCTCTGTTACAAAAAGCGCCAGCGACGATACTTGATCATGAAACCACGCTGCGGATCCTAATCGAAAAGATCACATCCAGTAATATGGTAAGAGTACAGAATTATCGCTTTGATGTTCAAGGATTTATCATCGATTGGGTACGTCGAGACTTATTAAACATTATTTTTGGCAATAGTGATAACCATGGACGTAATACTGCATTTATGAAAGCAGATAATGAAATTATCCTTGCGCCAATCTACGATTTTGCACCAATGAAAGCCGACCCGGAAGGTATACCGCGCACGATGAAGTGGTCATTAGCCTGCGAATCAGGAGGCGAATATAACTTTGGCGCCATCGCACAAGCTTTGGCTGAATGGATCACCCCTGACACATTGCTTAATGCTTTAAGTGAAACCGCATCTCAACTCGTTGATTTACCATCCCGTCTTAAAGTACGCGGCGTTCCTGTTCAGATTCTGGAAATGCCATCAATTGGTTTTAAATTTATACCTGACAAACTCGCTCGCTGGGGGCTGTTATGAAGACCCTGAATAAAAAAGAAACAGAAATCCAAAATACCTTAGCCAGGCTGCGGGCGGATAACCCACCATCCCTACCCGCCACCGGGGTAACGGCTACGGAAAAAAAAGCTCGTTCAGAGATAAGCAGACAACGCGTCTCGGCTGGTTTAAAAAAAGTCAAAACGGTCGATCGTCAGGCGGTCATTCACGCCATTATCCATGACATCATGCTAGGCGCCATCAGCCAGGGAGAGGCCCTGAAAAAACTGAGAGTAGAAGTTCTGGGTTTACGCCAGGATGAATATGCCCGGCTAGTGGATGTCTCTCGTAAGACCTTATCTGATGTGGAAAATGATAAAGGCAATTATTCTGCCGAGATCATTAATAAAATCTATAAGCCGTTTGGCCTTGAAACAGGACTCGTCCCTATTTCTAAAACACTTATTTCTTCTCTATTTAAATAGTAAAAACCCGCGCCAGGCGCGGGTTTTTGATGCGTTCAATCTTATTTCTTACGGGCGTATTTCAGGGAGTCCAGCGCCACGGCGAAGATAATAATCGCCCCCTTAATAATGTACTGCCAGTAAGGGTTGACGCCGATATAGGTCAGGCCGTAGTTGATGACGGTGAAGATAATCACCCCTGTCACCACGCCGAATACGGTCCCTACCCCGCCGCTGAACGAAACGCCGCCCACCACGCAGGCGGCGATGGCGTCCAGTTCGTACATAAAGCCGAGGTTATTGGTCGCCGAGCCGATACGCCCGGCTTCCAGCAGGCCGCCGAAGGCGTAGAACACCCCGGAGAGGGCATAGATCATCAGCAGGTTCAACGCCACGTTAACCCCGGAGACTTTCGCCGCTTCCGGGTTACCGCCGATAGCGAAGATGTTTTTACCAAAGCGCGTCTTGTTCCACAGGATCCAGACAAAGAAGACGGCAATCAGCGCGTAGAAGGTAATGTAGGACAGGCGGAACGAGCCCAGCGCCACAAACCCCTGGGCAAAATGGGAGAAGTGGCTGTCAAAACCGGAGATCGGCGACGCGCCCACGAAGTCGTAGTACAGCGAGTTAATGCCGTACACGATGATCATAGTGCCGAGGGTGGTAATAAACGGCGTCACGTTCAGGTAGGCGATGACGATCCCGTTAATCAGGCCGATGACCGCCCCGATGGCGCACACCAGCAGGATCACCAACGGGATCGGCATGGTCGCCATATCCGGGAACACCTTGTTGGCATTATCCACCGCCTGCAGCATGGTGGCGGCAATCACCGCCGCCAGTCCCACCTGACGGCCGGCGGAGAGGTCGGTCCCCTGCGTGACGATAAGTCCGGCCACGCCCAGGGCAATAATAATACGCACCGAAGACTGAGTCAGGATATTACTCAGGTTGAGCAGACTTAAAAATGTCGGATCCTGGAAAATAATAATGGCCAACAGGACCAGAAGGACGACATATATCCCACCCTCTTTCAGGTAAGTGAGAAAACTCTTTTTATTTAACGCACTCATGTGAAGCCCCTGATCTTAAAGGTGCAATGACGCAAGACGCAGTATTTCGTTTTGCGTGGTGGTTTTAGTCTCTACAATGCCCGCGACAAGGCCATTGCTCATCACCAGAATGCGGTCGGTAATCCCCAGCAGTTCCGGCATTTCGGAAGAAATAATAATGATCCCTTTGTCTTTTTTAGCCAGCTCGGCAATCAGCTGGTAGATCTCGAATTTGGCGCCGACGTCGATACCGCGCGTTGGCTCATCCAGCATCAGGATCTCCGGCTGGGTCAGCAGCCAGCGGCCTATAATGACCTTTTGCTGGTTACCACCGGAAAGCGAACCGATCTGCGTATGCTGGCCGGGGGTTTTAACGCGCATCGAGTCAATAACCCACTGGGTGTCGCTCTTCATTCGCGAGTTATCCAGCAAGCCGATGCTGTTTTTATATTTCTTAATATTGGAGATCAGCGAGTTAAAACCGATATCCAGATAGGCATAAATCCCGGTGGAGCGCCGCTCCTCGGTCACCAGTGCAAAACCGTGGTTAATCGCCTCGTTGGCGCTGTGGTTGTTGATCTTCTTACCGTGCAGGGTGATGGTGCCGCTGGCCTTCTCACGGATCCCGAACAGGGTCTCCACGATGTCGGTGCGTTTAGCGCCTACCAGGCCGGCGATACCGAGAATTTCGCCCTTATGCAGATCAAAGGAGACATCGCGAATGGAGGGTTGACGCAGCGAGGTGAGATTGCGCACCTGGAGGATCACTTCTCCCGGGGTATTTTCGCGATCCGGAAAACGCTGGTTGAGCGAGCGCCCGACCATCATGGCGATAATCTTGTCCATATCCAGCCCTTCCAGCGGCTGGGTGGCGATCCACTGGCCGTCGCGCAGGATGGTTATTTCATCGCACAGCTGGAAAATTTCTTCCATTTTATGCGAGATATAGACGATACCGCAGCCGCGATCTTTCAGCTTGCGGATGATCTTAAACAGATGGTTGACCTCTTTTTCCGTCAGCGATGACGTCGGCTCGTCCATGATGACGATTTTGGCGTCATAGGAAAACGCCTTAGCGATCTCAATCATCTGCATCTGGGATACCGATAAGGTACCGACGCGGGCACGCGGGTCGATATCAATATCCAGCTCATCAAAAATGGCCTTGGTATCCCGGTACATTTTGTCCTGATCGACAAACATGCCTTTGGTGGGATAGCGTCCGAGCCACATGTTATCCATGACTGAACGCTGTAAAACCAGGTTTAATTCCTGATGCACCATCGATATACCGTTTTCCAGGGCTTCTTTCGCCGAATGGAAATCGATCTCTTTTCCCTGAAAAAGAATGCTACCGGAATCTTTTTGATAGATCCCAAAAAGGCATTTTAATAATGTCGATTTGCCGGCGCCGTTCTCACCCATTAACGCATGAATGGAGTGCGGACGAACCTTCAGGTTGACATTATCAAGAGCCTTGACGCCAGGAAACGATTTGTTGATGTTGGTCATTTCCAACAAATATTCGCCTGACCGTTCGCTATTATTGCTGACCATAGTTATACCTGGCTGCGTTCATGCACGCCCCGTCCGGCGCAATTACGCCAGCAGGAGTCTGGTTCTGTATCAGGAATAATCGGGCGTGGTTAAACCACGCCCGCAACTCACATCACGATTACTTGCCGGTAAACTGGCTCAGGTTGTCTTTATCGACGCCCACGTACGGTACGCGAACAATCTTGTTGTCAATTTTCCAGTTGGTGCCCGCCGCGGCTTCTTTACCTTCCGCGAGGTTTTTCGCCAGATCGAAGGTCGCTTTCGCCTGGTTGTTGGCATCGTTCAGCACGGTACCGGCCATCGCGCCGGATTTCACCAGCGCCAGCGCTTCTGGCAGGGCATCGACGCCAAACACCGGAATGCTGCTCTTGTTGTGCGCTTTCAGCGCTTCAACCGCGCCCATCGCCATGGCATCGTTGTTCGCGATCACTACTTCAATCTTGTTCGCATTCGGGCCGGAGAGCCAGGCGTCCATTTTGTCTTTCGCCTGCGCGGTATCCCACATGGCGGTATCCAGTTGCAGCTGCTGGGTCTTCAGACCTTTATCATTCAGCTCTTTGATAACGTAGGTGGTACGCGCTTCCGCATCCGGATGGCCCGGCTCGCCTTTCAGCAGGACGAACTGGATCTGACCGTCTTTATTCAGATCCCAGTTCGGGTTGGCTTTCCAGTGCTTGGCGATCAGATCGCCCTGAATAATCCCGGACTCTTTCGAATCGGTACCGACGTAATAAGCTTTGTCATAACTATCCAGCGCTTTGCGGGAAGGCTCTTTGTTGAAGAACACCACCGGAATATTCTGCCCGCGCGCTTTTTCAATCACCGTTCCCGCTGCCGCCGGGTCAACCAGGTTAATCGCCAGCGCCTTCACGCCTTTCGCCAACAGCACGTCAATCTGATCGTTTTGCTTCGACTGGTCGTTCTGCGAGTCATTCATCAGCAGCTGGACGTCAGGCGCGGATTTGCCATCTTTTTCAATCGCCTTACGCACCACCGACATAAAGTTGTCGTCATATTTATAAATCGTCACGCCGATACGGGTATCTGCTGCGTGTGCGGCGGCGCCAAATAACAGACCAGCCATTACAGCAGACAGGGTAAACACCTTCTTATTCATGGAATCTCCGGTTTTATTATGCAGGGTCATTATTGTGAAAAAGTGCGGGCGGGGTTTGTTGCATTAGTGTTACCGCACAACGCATTTCACGACGAAAATTCGGTCTTCCGTGTCGGGTAACGCTCCAGAAAGATACGGCTCTAAAACTCGTTTAACGCCTTGTTCCTACTTAAAAAAGTGAGGATAACCCATCACCTCGTGGTTCAGACTGGTAAACGCTGCCATCATAATCAGGCGAATGTTAATATACTGTGAATTTACTCACAAATTGAAAGCGGTTACATCCCATCACCGCTTCAGTTAGTGATCGGCCCCACAGTTTGCCGCTGGGCAACGGAATGACGGCGCACCAGCGTCGGCATAAAGCAGTGCGTTGCCTCGCGATCCAGCTTGCCGGCCGCCCCCAGCAGCGCCAGCTCGGTGGCCAGCTTTGCCATCGACATTACCGGATAGCGCACGGTAGTGAGTTGAGGATCGGTGTAACGGGAAATAGGAATATCATCAAAGCCAATTAGCGACAGATGCTGCGGCACGACAATGCCGTTGTCCTTCAGGGTCGTCAGCGCGCCGGCCGCCATGCTGTCGTTATAGGCGAATACCGCGGTGAGACCGAGATTACGCCCCAGCAGTTCGACCATCGCCGCCTCGCCGCCCTGCATATCCGGGGAGCCAGAACCGACCCAGCTGTCCGGGGCGATGATGCCCTGCTCCTGCAGCGCTTTGCTCCACCCTTCCCGGCGCATATCGTCATCTTCAATGCCGTGGTTTGAGGAGAGATAGCCGATGCGCTGGTGACCGTGATTGAGCAGCATGCGGGTGGCCATCAGCGCGCCGCTGACGTTGTCGAGCCCGACGCAGCGATGGGCAAAGCCTGGCACAATGCGGTTGATCAGCACCATTCCCGGGATATGTTGCATAAAGTCGCTCAGTTCATCATCGCTGAGCGCTTTCGAATGGACAATCAGCGCCGAGCAGCGCTGGCGGATCAGCACCTCGATGGCGTGGCGCTCTTTTTCCGCCTCGTGATAGCTGTTGCCGATCAGCACATACTTCTGATGCTGCTGGGCGACGGTATCCACCGCTTTCACCAGCGCGCCGAAGAAGGCGTCGGAGACGTCCATCACCACCACGCCGATGGTATCGCTCACCTGGGTGGCCAGCGCCTGGGCGTTGGCGTTGGGTCGGTAGCCCAGTTGGGTCACCGCTTTCATCACGGCGTCGCGCGTATCCGGACTCACCAGCGCGCTGTTGTTCAGCACCCGCGACACGGTGGCCACGGATACACCCGCCTGGCGGGCGACATCACGAATGGTGATCATACTCAGCGACCTTAAGAGAATTACAGCACGTCACATTCACCTCCTGTGCTCAGCAAGGAGGCTATTCTGGCAGCGACCCGCGGTCCGCTACGTGAGTGAGGTCACACGGCTGGAAACGTTTACATCCGTTTTGTTAATGATTGTGATCGAGATCGTTATCTGGATGTGTCTTTCAATGATGTGCCTGACGCACGCAGGGTTAACTGACGCCACAGCCATTCCACCGGCCCCTGGCGGAAGCGGCGCAGCCACAGCGATGAGACAAGGAGGTTAACGGCCCAGATGGGGGGAACAAAGGCCAGCAGCTGCAGACGATCGAAGCGCATAAACAGCCCGAGATGATAAAACAGGGTGGTGCAGATCAGGGTCTGCAACAGGTAGTTGGTCAGCGCCATGCGTCCGACGCAGGCGATAGCGCCCACCAGGCGGAAACGGCACAGCTGCGGCCAGTAGCCCCAGGCCAGCGAGGCATAGCCGATCGCCTGTAAGGGGGCGCTCAGTTCGCGCGGCGCCTGCAGCAAAAACGCGCACCAGCGATAGTCCCAGGCCAGATACCACTGGGCGAATATTGCCGGCAGATTTACCGCCATGCCGGCAACCACCAGCAGGGCACCCGTGCGCCGGTAGTGACGCAGACTGAACTGCCCTTTGAGCCAGCCGCTGCGCATTAGCGCCGCGCCCATCAGCATCATCCCCGCCAGCTGCCAGCCATACTGGGCGCCCAGCGCCAGCAGATTGTCCGATAGCATATCCGCCCGGTTGCTGACCGCCTCCATGCCGCCGTGCAGCTTCCAGTACTGCTCATACTGCAGGTTCGCCGCATCCGGCACCCAGGAGCGATTCGCCGCCGTCCCGGAGATGACTCCCAGCAGGACCAGCACCGCAATGCCGATGAGGTAGAGCACCACCCCGGTATTGAACAGCGATTTGACATGGTGCGCCTCACGCACCATGCGCCAGCTCACCAGCCCCACCAGGGCGTAGGCCAGCAGAATGTCGCCATCCCAGAAAAAAAGACCGTGAATGAAACCGAGCAGCGCCAGCAGCGTCAGCCGCGACTGGATCCAGCGCTTCCCTCGCGGGAGCAATAGCTGCAGACCGGCGCCAAACAGCAACGCGAACAGGGTGAGAAACTTCACCTGCGCCAGCAGGTCGAGGAGTGCCCACGTCCAGGCATCGCTGAGGGTCGCGCTTCCTGACCAGGCGGGATTGAGGTAAGCGGCCTTCGGCAAGCCGAAGGCGCTGATATTGAGAAGCAGGATACCGAGGATGGCGACGCCGCGGACAAAGTCCAGCGTGACATTTCTCTCCATGTACCCTGCTCCGTTTTAGTTGTGGTGACGTACTGCGCGCAGGAATTCCTGGCGGGTATTCTGGCTGGATTTAAACAGGCCGCCGAGAGAGGTGGTGGTGGTGGCGCTGGTCGCATCGCGAATGCCGCGCGCCTTCACGCAGTAATGCACCGCGTCAATGGATACCGCCACGTTGCTGGTGCCGAGCAGCGTCTGCAGCGCGATCAGGATCTGCTGGGTCAGACGCTCCTGGACCTGCGGACGCTGAGCGAAAAACTGCACGATGCGGTTGATTTTCGACAGCCCGATCACCGCATCTTTCGGGATATAGGCTACTGTCGCTTTACCATCGATGGTGACGAAATGGTGTTCGCAGGTGCTGGTCAGGGTGATATCGCGCACGGTCACCATTTCATCAACCTTCATTTTGTTTTCAATGACGGTGATTTTTGGGAAGCGGGAGTAATCCAGCCCGGAGAAGATCTCATCGACATACATTTTGGCGATGCGATGCGGGGTCTCCATCAGACTGTCATCACTCAGATCCAGATTCAGCAGTTGCATAATCTCGGTCATATGACCGGTAATCAAACGCTTGCGTGTTTCGTTATCAATTTCTTGTACTGGCGCACGCATCGGCGTCTCCAGCCCACGAGCGACCAGCGCTTCATGAACGAGGACGGCTTCTTTACTCAGTGATGACATTTGGGTTTCTCCTGCAGGTGTGGCGCTCTTTGCTTTTTCTGGGGGCAAAGTTTGTATTCATTGTGCGTGAGGTGGCGCACAGAATCCAGTAGCCGTAACGATAATTATTGAAATTGGCGCTGCCTTTTATTAGGGCCTGAAGCCGCGCCTCAGGCGCGGCGCCAAATCCTTATCGCCGAATCCGGAATGATCTAACCGCTGTACGCATCCATAAGCGCCATCGCTACACCGGCATGTTGGCTATAAGTTGCATTAATGATGCAGTAAGTTCTCAAAAGGAGAAAGTGAAAGTTACTCACCGGCTAATGAAATATCTGTATTATGAACGTTTACGCGCCCCCCCCCTTTCGAGGAGCCTTGCATGGAACTGCTTGAAGAGCATCGCTGTTTTGACGGTCGGCAACAACGCTGGCGTCATCACTCCCCTGTCCTGAACTGCGCCATGACGTTCAGCATTTTTTTACCGCCTGAGCGCGAAACGCCGCCGCCGGTACTGTACTGGCTGTCCGGGCTGACCTGTAACGACGAAAACTTTACCACCAAGGCGGGCGCCCAGCGCATTGCCGCTGAGCTGGGCATCGCGCTGGTGATGCCGGATACCAGCCCACGCGGTGATGAGGTCGCCAACGATGATGGATACGATCTGGGGCAAGGCGCCGGCTTCTACCTGAATGCCACCGAGGCGCCGTGGGCGGCGCACTATCGGATGTATGATTATCTGCGCGATGAACTGCCCGCGCTGATCCGTAGCGAGTTTAGCGTCGGCGAACGCTGCGCCATCAGCGGCCATTCGATGGGCGGTCACGGCGCGCTGGTAATGGCGCTCAAAAATCCGGGCCGCTATGCCAGCGTCTCCGCCTTCGCGCCGATCGTCAATCCCGGCCAGGTGCCGTGGGGCAAGAAAGCGTTTACCGCCTATCTGGGCGCGGATGAATCGACATGGCAGTCGTGGGACAGCTGCGCGCTGATGCAGGCCAGCCAGCAGGCTGACGCCGTGCCGACGCTCATCGACCAGGGCGATAACGATCCGTTCCTCGCCGGGCAATTACAACCGGCCGTACTGGCGGAAACCGCCCGCCAGAAGGCCTGGCCGTTAACGCTGCGTATCCAGCCTGGCTACGACCACAGCTATTACTTCATTGCCTCGTTTATTGAAGACCATCTGCGCTTCCATGCGCAGCATCTCTTTGCCTAAACGCCACTGCGCCGCGAAGCAGCTTCACGGCGCATGCTCAGGCCCGCAGGCCACGTTTTAGTGCCGACGATCAGAAGCGATAATCCACCGCCATAAAGTAGCGGCGGCCCTCTTCGGTATAGCTGTAGTCGTCCCGGCTCAGATCTTTATCACCCACGTTCTGCACCCCGGAGCGCAGTTTCACGTTTTTGGTCACCTGCCACGCCGCGCCAACGTCAAACAGGGTGTAGCCGCCCGGCGTTTTGCCGGTGGCGCTTACCGCGCGTTGCTGGCCGGTATAGTTGGCCGTCACGTAGAAGGACCAGTCGTCCAGCGGTTTCCAGTCAAGCGTGCCGTTGGCGGTATGGAACGGCAGCGTCTGCAGCGGTTTGTCGCCGCCATTGCTCAGATCGCGGCCATCGTTATAGGTGTAGTTCATCGTCAGCTTCCACTCATCGCCAAACGGGATCTTCACCTCCGTCTCCACCCCTTTGATGCGGGCTTTGTTGACGTTGAAATAGCGGAAGATCGGCACGCGCTTGCCGTTGACGGTTTTCCAGCCGACAAAGTTCGGGTAGCCCGGCGCTTCGCTGGCGCTGGAGGTGCGCAGAACATCGATCATATCGTCGACATTATTCTGGAAGGTGGTGATGCTGCCTTCAACATCCTGCAGCCAGCCCTCTTCCCCACGGTAGTAGAGACCGAGCTCGAAACTTTCACTGGTTTCCGGTTTCAGGTCCGGGTTACCGATGATGCTGCACGACCCGCGGCAGGAGTTGGTGGTCCAGTCGGGGTTAAGCTGCAGCAGCGACGGGGCTTTAAACGCCGTCGCCCAGCCGCCTTTGACGGTGACGGTATCGGTGGCGTTATACACCAGATAGGCGCGTGGGCTCCAGTGATCGCCATAGGTCTGATGGTCGTCCATACGAATGCCGGTGGTCAGCGCCAGCGGCTCGATGATGCGCCATTCGTCTTCGATAAACAGGGCGTACTGACTGGCGGAGGTCGACTGGCCGCCACTGCTCAGGTTGACCGGATCTTTGAGTTTATCGTGGCGCCATTCGCCGCCGAAGGTCACCAGCTGGTTAATCATGTCCAGCGGCAGGACATACTTGCCGTCGATGGCATTGCTTTCCGAGGTGATGGTCCCGTTCTGCCCCGGATTTTTGTTATCCACCTTTTCGCCGTAGAACTTGAGCTCGCTGTTACCCATATCCCAGCGGCCATTATGGCTCAGGGAGTAGTTCTCACGCTCAAGGCGGTTGCGGTCAAGGGAATCGGAATCACGATCCTGACGGTCAAAGCCATAGCCCGCCGTAAAATCATGGTTTTCGCCCGGCGTCCAGGCGAATTCAACATTGCCATCGCGGCTGGTGAAGCCCTCGATGCGCGGCGTCTCGCCGGTGGCGCTGCTGGAAGACTGCGGATCGTCCTTAGCGCGTTTTGCCAGGCTGCCGTAGGCCTTCATCCCGAGCACGCCGTCGATCAGCGGACCGCTGGTGAAGAACTGACCGTTCCAGGTATCGCCGCGATCGCGGTGTTCCTGAATGGTGGTATCGGCGCTCAGCGTCCCGGTCCATTTCTGGCCGATTTTTTTGGTAATAATGTTGACCACGCCGCCGAGCGCATCGGAACCGTAAAGGGAGGACATCGGGCCGCGCACCACCTCGATACGTTCGATGGCATCCACCGGGATCCAGTTCAGGTCGAAGTCATTGTGGCGGAAGACGGCGTTGCGGGAGTTGACGCGTTTCCCGTCGACGAGGATCAGGGTATAGCTGCTGCTCAGACCGCGAATGCTGACGCCCTTGCGGTTATCCCCTTCGTTAGTGAGCTGGACCCCAGGGACATCGCGCAGTACGTCTTTCAGGTTCTGGACGGGCTTACGTTGTAAATCCTGCTGGGTGATGACGCTGATGCTCGCCGGCGCGTCTTTGACGCTCTGTTCAGTGGCCGAGGCGGTCACCACCAGCGTTTCTTCATTTACATCGGCGAGAGCCGGAAACGCCAATGATACGACGGACGCAGACAATCCCGCCCGGATAAAAGGGTTTAACCTGAACATTCCAAATCTCCATGAGGTGTACAACCAAACAAACAAAAAGGTGCTGCTCACACGCGCTGGCGGCCTGTCGCTCTGTCGGCGGCATGCTCGCGCTGTTTTCTCGTCGATGTGGCTGGTCGCCCGATGTCAGTCTGACCCAATGGCAGAGACGGGGAGTGGCTTCATCCGTAATGGGCGAAAATGATAAAGATAATGATTACGATTATCAATATAATTATGAAGAATTGTGTCAAGCTGTAACCGTGCGGACATAAAAAAAGCCCTCTTTTCAGAGGGCTTTTATCGCACAATTGCGAAGATTAACGCTTAAAGCGGTCCGGGAAGGTCATTTCGCTGTAGCGAACAAAGCGGGTGCCTTTCGCCAGCTTGTAACCAAACCAGATGACGAGGAACAGCGGAATACCGATGTAGGTCGCCGCCACGCCGCCCCAGTCAATGGTGTCCTTGAGGAACGCTTCGTAGTTCTGTCCGAGGGTGATGATCAGGCACAGCACGAAAGCGAAGATCGGCCCCAGCGGGAAGAACCCGGAACGATACGGCAGATTATTAATATCGTTACCCTGCATGACGTAGCCACGACGGAAACGATAGTGGCTGATCGCAATCCCCAGCCAGGCGATAAAGCCGGTCATCCCGGAGGTGTTCAGCAGCCACAGGTACACCGTCTGGTTGCCGAACATGGACGTCAGGAAGCACAGCGCCGCGATAACAGTGGTCGCGTACAGCGCGTTGCGCGGCACGCCGCCACGCGACAGCTTCGAGAAAATACGCGGCGCTTTGCCGTCGCAGGCCAGGGTGTACAGCATACGCGTGGAAGCGTACATCCCGGAGTTACCGGCCGACAGAACGGCAGTCAGAATAACCGCGTTCATGATCGCCGCCGCCGACAGCAGACCAGCATGCTGGAAGACCAGCGTGAACGGGCTGACGGAGATATCCTTCACATCGTTGCGCAGCAGGCTCGGGTCGGTGTACGGAATGATCAGGCTGATAATCAGAATGGCGAAAACGTAGAACAGCAGGATACGCCAGAAGACCTGGCGCACCGCGCGCGGGATGTTCTTCTCCGGATCCTCAGACTCACCGGCCGCGATGCCGATAAGCTCAGTGCCCTGGAAGGAGAAGCCGACAATCATCGCCACGCCGATCATCGCCGAGAAACCACCGGCGAATGGCGCATCCGCGATCCCCCAGTTGCTCCAGCCAGTGGGCTGCGACCCTTTGAAGATGCCGACAATCATCATCACGCCGACAATAATAAAGATAATGACGGTGGCGACTTTGATCAGCGAGAACCAGTATTCCGCCTCGCCAAAGCCGCGCACCGAGATCCAGTTCAGCAGGAACATAATGCCAAGGAACAAGGCGCTCCAGATCCAGCCCGGGGTATCAGGGAACCAGTAGCTCATCACCAGTTGCGAAGCCACGAGGTCAACGGCGATCGTCACCGCCCAGTTGTACCAGTAGTTCCAGCCCAGCGCGAAGCCGAAGCCTTCTTCAACATAATTCTGGCCGTAGGTGGCGAAGGAACCGGACACCGGCATAAACGCCGCCAGCTCGCCCAGGCTGGTCATCAGGAAATAGACCATCAAACCGATCAGAATATAAGACAGCAGCGCCCCGCCGGGACCTGCTTGCGAAATGGTTGCGCCAGAGGCAACAAAAAGACCCGTACCGATGGAACCGCCAATGGCGATCATGGTCAAGTGGCGCGCCTTCAGTTCACGACGTAGCGTGGGCGCTTCTGTGGTTTTAGTTTCCGAAACCATGTGATAATGCTATCCATCCAAAAAATGAGGCGCGATTGTAGCAGACGATCGGGGTTCCATCCGGTACAAATGCAAAGTTATAAGAGAGCTTCATGATCGCCCGCAAATTATTAGTAAAGCACTAACCTGCGGAATTGCCAGCGAATTCCCCCGTTATGAGGCGTAAAAACCGGGTGCTACACCTGGCAATATTGCAGAAAACGTTGTAATGCTTTGGAAATATGCTTCTGCCGATGATGGATGCGCCACAGCGTGCGCGTCAGCCGGGGCAATGGCACTTTCAGCTCCGCCAGCGTGCCCGAGGCCAGCTGTTCGGCAATCACCCGGCGCGATAAACAGCTGATGCCCAAGCCATGCCGGACGGCGTGCTTGATCGCCTCCGAATTGCCCAGCTCCATGCCCATATGAAACGCCGGCAGATGCGACAGCAGTACATAATCGACAATCTCCCGGGTACCGGACCCATGCTCGCGCAGGATCCACGGCGCCTCAGCCAGTTGCTGCAGGGTCACCTCCCCCGCCAGCAGCGGCGAATCAGGCGCAGCAAACACCACCAGCTCATCTTCCAGCCACGGCTCGGCAATGATGTCGGCGGCATGGCACGGCCCCTCAATCAGACCGAAATCCACCCGCAGGTCGGCGACGGCGTTGATCACATCCAGGCTGTTGCCGACGCTCAATTCCACCGGCAGTTCCGGGAAGTCATGGCGATAACGGGCGATGATCTCCGGCATAATATAGTTGCCGATGGTGCTGCTGGCGTAGACCCGGATCGCCCCGTTATCGCCGCGAAACAGCTGTTCGATCTCCAGCGCCCGCTCCAGCAGCGCCAGCGCACGCGGGTACAGCAGCCGTCCGTGCTCATTCACCACCAGTCGTTTACCGACGCGGTCAAACAGCTGCACGCCGAGCTGCCCTTCCAGATCGGTCAGCGCGGCGCTGACCGCAGATTGCGAAAGCGCCAGCATCTGTGACGCCTGAGTGGTTGACCCACTCTTATGGACTTCGGCGAACACTTCCAGCTGCCGCAGCGTAATATGCATAACCCACCCGTTTAGTAATCCAACCTGAATAACCTTCCTTACTATGGTGACACAAATCGAGGCGGCTGAAGGAAGGAAAATCCGCTTATGTCACAAAATCATCGTCTTGCCGGGAAACCACCCCGCTTTCGCCGCATCGCTCCCCTGCCCCCTTGTCAGCGACGATGCGGTCCTTAACCACTTATTACGATTGATTATAAACATATAATCAATTTTATATTTAACCGCGCGCGGCGTAACCTTTAGGCAGACAAAGGAGAAGGTTATGACAGCACTCACTTTACCCACCAAACATCGTTCCCTGTGGCATTTTGTCCCAGGCCTGGCGCTGACCGCCGCGCTGACCGGCGCCGCCCTGTGGGCCGGGAGTTTCCCGGCCATCGCCGGCGCAGGCTTTAGCGCCCTGACCCTCGCTATCCTGTTCGGGATGGTCGTCGGCAACACGGTCTACCCGAAAATCTGGCAGCCCTGCGACGGCGGGGTGATCTTCGCCAAGCAGCACCTGCTGCGCCTGGGGATCATCCTCTACGGCTTCCGCCTGACGTTCGCCCAGATTGCCGACGTCGGCGTGAGCGGTATTTTGATTGACGTTCTGACGCTCTCCAGTACCTTTTTCATCGCCTGCTTCCTTGGCCAGAAAGTGTTTGGTCTCGACAAACACACCAGCTGGCTGATCGGCGCCGGCAGCAGCATCTGCGGCGCGGCGGCTGTGCTCGCCACCGAACCGGTGGTCAAAGCCGAAGCCAGTAAAGTGACGGTCGCCGTCGCCACGGTGGTTATCTTCGGTACCATCGCCATCTTCCTCTACCCGGCGATGTACCCGCTGCTGGCGCACTGGTTTACTCCGGAGACCTACGGGATCTATATGGGTTCCACCATGCATGAAGTGGCGCAGGTGGTTGCCGCCGGCCATGCGGTCAGCCCGGACGCCGAGAACGCGGCGGTTATCGCCAAAATGCTGCGCGTCATGATGCTGGCTCCGTTCCTGCTGTTCCTGGCGGCGCGTGTTAAACAGCTGACCCCGGCAGGCAACGGCGAGAAAAGCAAAATCACCATTCCATGGTTCGCGATTATGTTCATCCTGGTGGCGGTGTTTAACTCCTTCCATCTGCTGCCGAAAGCCGTGGTGGATATGCTGGTGACGCTGGATACCGTTCTGCTGGCGATGGCAATGGCCGCCCTCGGGGTTACCACTCACGTCAGCGCGCTGAAAAAAGCCGGGGCGAAACCGCTGCTGATGGCGCTGATGCTGTTCGTCTGGTTGATTGTCGGCGGCGGGGTCATTAACGTCGCTATCCACAGCCTGATGGCATAAAGCACTACATCTTTCTCCAGTTAAGCCGCTATCATTACCCACCCCCCAGCGGCTTTAACTGGAGTTTTTTTATGAAATACGTAGGAGCGCACGTGAGCGCCTCAGGTGGACTGGCCAATGCCGCCATTCGCGCCGCCGAAATCGAAGCAACCGCCTTCGCCCTCTTCACCAAAAACCAGCGCCAGTGGCGCGCCGCGCCGCTCAGCGACGAAACCATCGCCGAATTCAAAGCCGCCTGCGAAAAGTATCACTTTGGCCCCGGGCAGATCCTGCCGCACGACAGCTACCTGATTAACCTCGGCCATCCGGTGGAAGAGGCGCTGGAAAAATCCCGTGATGCCTTCATTGATGAGATGACCCGCTGCCAGCAGCTGGGGCTGACGCTGCTCAACTTCCACCCCGGCAGTCATCTGCAGCAGATCCCGGAGGAGGCGTGCCTGGCGCGCATCGCCGAATCGATCAATATCGCGCTGGCGAAGACCGAAGGCGTTACTGCGGTGATCGAAAACACCGCCGGCCAGGGCAGCAACCTCGGCTTTAAGTTCGAGCACCTCGCGGCGATTATCGACGGCGTGGAAGATAAATCCCGCGTCGGCGTCTGCATCGATACCTGCCACGCGTTCGCTGCCGGCTATGACCTGCGCAGCGCCGAAGCCTGCGAGAAGACCTTTGCCGACTTCGAGCGTATCGTCGGCTTCCAGTATCTGCGCGGCATGCACCTGAATGATGCCAAGAGTACGTTTGGCAGCCGCGTTGACCGTCACCATAGCCTTGGCGAAGGCAACATTGGCCACGACTGCTTCCGCTGGATCATGCAGGACAGCCGCTTCGACGGCATTCCACTGATTCTGGAAACCATCAACCCGGATATCTGGGCGGAAGAGATTGCCTGGCTGCGGGCACAGCAGATCGCCGAAGTGGCGTAAAACAGAGACAAAAAAAGGGCCGAACAATCGGCCCTTTTTTATTACGGTAAGATTATGCCGCTTTTTCGACGTCCACTACCTGCGCTTCCGGGCGTTTCAGCACCGCGTAGGAGAGGCCCGCCACCAGCGTCCCGGCAACAATCGCCAGCAGGTAGCCCAGCACCGGCGTAATCGCTCCCGGGATCAGCAGGACAAACAGACCGCCGTGCGGCGCCATCAGTTTTGCGCCAATCGCCATCGAGATAGCGCCGGTTACCGCGCCGCCGACGATGCAGCAAGGCAGCACGCGCATCGGGTCACGGGCGGCAAAAGGAATCGCCCCTTCAGAGATAAAGCACAGGCCGAGAACCAGCGCGGCTTTCCCCCCTTCACGCTGCCCTTTGTCGAACTTATTGCGGGCAACCAGCGTCGCGATACCCATCGCCAGCGGAGGCACCATACCGGCCGCCATGATCGCCGCCATCGGCGCGTAGGTCTGGGTACTCAGCAGGCCCACCCCAAAGGCATAAGCCGCTTTATTCACTGGCCCGCCCATGTCGGTACACATCATCGCGCCGAGGATTGCGCCCAGCAGAACCGCGTTCGCGGTGCCCATAGTTTGCAGCCAGTGGGTCAGCCAGGCGAGAATACCGGCTACCGGTTTACCGATCAGGTAGATCATCGCCAGACCCACGATCAGGCTGGAGACCAGCGGAATGATCAGGATTGGCTTCAACGCTTCCATACTCTGCGGCAGTTTCAGCTTCGTGCTGATGGCTTTCGCCACGTAACCGGCAAGGAAACCAGCAATGATCCCGCCAATAAAGCCGGAGCCGCCGCTGACCGCCAGCATACCGCCGATAAGACCCGGGGTCAGGCCCGGACGGTCGGCAATGGAGAAGGCGATAAAGCCTGCCAGCACCGGTACCATCAGCGCGAAGGCCGAGCCGCCGCCGATCTGCATCAGCGCCGCCGCCAGGGTGTCTTTCACTTCAAACGCTTTGATCCCGAAGGCAAAAGAGAGCGCAATACACAGACCCCCGGCCACCACCATCGGCAGCATGTAGGAGACGCCGGTCAGCAGGTGGCGGTAGGCGCCCGCCGACTCTTTTTTCCCTTCGCCAGCAGCCTGAGGTTTACCGGACGGCTGGTACGGTTTGGCTTCGGCCACCGCTTTATCCAGCTCCTGGGCGGTTTTCTTCAGCGCCAGACCGGTGGTGGTGCGATACATTGGCTTACCGGCGAATTTCGCCAGGTCCACCTCGATATCGGCAGCGACGATCACCAGATCCGCCTCGGCCACCTCTTCCGGGGTGATGGCATTGCCAGCCCCGACGGAGCCGCGGGTTTCCACCTTCACCCACCAGCCGCGTTTTTTGGCTTCGGTTTCGATGGCTTCTGCCGCCATAAAGGTATGAGCAACGCCGGTCGGGCAGGCCGTGACCGCGACAATACGTTTCGGTCCGCCGGTAGCCGCCGGGACTGCCGCAGCGGCAGGGGCCGCGTACGGCGTTGCGTGACCTTTGGCTTCGCTGAGGAACAGCTCCGGGTGCGCCACGGCGCGATTAATATCGCCGAGGTAGACCTGTTTGCCGTTCAGCGCGCTGTCGGTGGGCAGCGCCGCGCCCAGCGCAATCACCAGTTCGGCGTCGTTCGGGTTATCAATCAGTTCAAGGTGCGCTTTAGGCGCTGCCGCTCCCAGCAGGGTTTTCGCCATATAGGCGCGCGCCTGTCCGAGTCCGGCATCAATAATCAGCAGCGTTTTCATTATGCCTCTCCTGCTGTCAATTAAAGGGTTGTAAGTCGACGCGCGCCATCATCGCGGCCAACTGGGTACGGTCGGTAATACCCACGTTGCTCTGGCTGACGGCCAGGGCAGCGACGGCAGTCGCCAGGCGCAGGGTATGCTCGCTGGATTCACGCATCAGCAGGCCGTAAATCAGGCCGCCAACCATCGAATCGCCGGCGCCGACGGTGCTGACCACTTCCACTGAAGGCGGTTTGGCAATCCACTCACCGGAGGCGTTCACCCACAGCGCGCCCTCTTCACCCAGGGAAATCACCACGTGGGCGATACCCTGCTCGCGCAGCGCATGGGCGGCTTCGATAACATCTTTCATCTCCGGCAGCTTACGCCCGGCCCAGATTTCCAGCTCGCGACGGTTCGGTTTCACCAGCCATGGCGCCGCTTTCAGTCCGGCAACCAGCGCTTCGCGGCTGCTGTCGAAAATAATGCATGGGCACTGGCTGCGCAGACGGGTCATCCAGTCGGTGAAGGCCTCCGGGCTGACGCCGGACGGCAGGCTGCCGCTGACGCAGACCATATCGAACTGCCCGAGCCAGCTCAGGGAGTCGTTGACGAAGCGTTCCCAGTCGCCCGGGGTGACTTCAAAGCCGGAGAAGTTGAAATCCGTCACTTCGCCATCTTTTTCCGTCAGCTTAACGTTGATACGGGTCCGACCCTGCACCACCTGGAAACGGTTGGCGATCCCCAGCTCGCTGAACAGCTGCTGAAAGCCATCCTGGTTGTCTTTGCCCAGGAAGCCGCCGACGGTGACATCAATGCCGAGATCTTTCAGCACTTTCGCCACGTTGATGCCTTTCCCGGCGGCATGCAGGCCGGTGGTGCGCACCAGGTTCACTTCACCGCGTTCAATCTCCGGGGTGAACCCCACCAGATCGTACGCCGGGTTTAACGTAATCGTTGCTACACGTCTGCTCATTTATGCGCCCTCCCCAAGGCCTGCGGCGATCGCTTCGCCAATCGCATCCAGCGCTTGTTGCGCATCCTCACCCTGCGCGGTGAAACGCAGACGGTGACCTTTTTTCACACCCAGCGCCACGACCTTCATCAGGCTGCGACCGTTGGCCGGCTTGCCGGAACCGTCGAGGTTGGTGACGGTGATGTCGCTGGAGAATTGTTTAATCGTATTGACCAGCATGGTGCCCGGTCGGGCATGCAGGCCGTGCTCATTGCGCACCACGAATTCGGCGCTCAGCACGTCTTCCGCAATGGCATCGTCGCTGGTCAGCAGCGCCAGCACGGTGGCGGCGTCGGCTTTCAGCAAACGGTCAGCTTTCTTGTCCAGCAACAGCTTGCTCAGGCGGTTCAGCACCGCAGTCGGCTGCTCATCGGCCATCGCCACCGTGACCAGCAGAGAAACCGGCTGGTCGTCGCGGGTAAAGGCATTAGCCGCGCGGCTGACCGCCACGGCGCTGCGCAGATTGCCTTCCGCACTGTCGTTCAGCCAGACGCCCTGACCGAGGTTCAGCGGCGTATCGTTGATAGCGTGGCTTACGAATGCCGTGTCAGCGGCACCCACTTCTTTCAGTCGCGCCGCGTTCAGCGCCTGCAGGGTCAGCAGATCGCTGGCCGCCACGTCGAGGCTGAGGGTCTCGTTGTCCAGCTTCAGCGCTTCGCTCTGTTTTTCCCCCATCAGCAGCGCACGCAGCTCTTCCGCGGTGGTGGCGGACTGCAGCTGCGCGGCTACCGCGTCATCGCTTAGCACATGGGTCAGCTGACGCAGCAGGCCAAGGTGTTCATCTGAGCTGGCGGCAATCCCGATCGCCACATAGGCGGTCTGCCCTTCGCCCCAGGTGACGCCCTGCGGGAACTGAAATACCTGGACGCCGGTCTTCAGCACCTGGTCACGGGTGTCCGTCGTGCCGTGCGGGATCGCAATCCCGTTGCCGAGGAAGGTCGAGGTCTGCTGCTCGCGAGCCAGCATACCGTTCACATAGCCATCAGCCACGTTGCCGGCGCTGACCAGCGCGGCGGCGACCTGCCGGATGGCCTCTTCTTTATTACCGGCCTGCTGGCCGGGATGAATATCCTGCACAGATAACTGGAACATGGTTCTCCTCTCCTGCTGAATTGAATCGTTTCAGCTAACTTGAGAAAAAAGGCGCCATCTGACGGGGAACGGATTGTCGAATGACGCTGAAACGTTTCAAGAATTTTGTACCTTTCTTGCTCAACGCGCAAGGTACGTCAGCGACTTGATTGCAGAACTTAGAGGTACTGCACACTTTTGCTGAAGCCTTTGCTATCGACCACCGCAAACGTCAGCTTTTTGCTGAATCTTATATTTTGAAACGCCTTTTTAATTATTCGTGCCATACTACTGTTTATTTTCAGCCAGCAGGCGTAAACTCCGCGCCGTCTCCTGAAACTACAGAAAACCGAACATGCAAAACCGTAGCGCCGCTCTTCCCCGACGCGGGTTCGATGTAACCTCTTCCGCATTCTTAATCGTCGCCTTTCTGACAGGCATTGCCGGGGCGTTGCAAACCCCAACCCTGAGCCTCTTTTTGACCAACGAAGTGCACGTCCGCCCGGCGATGGTCGGCTTCTTTTTTACCGGTAGCGCCGTCATTGGCATTCTGGTCAGCCAGTTTCTCGCCGGCCGCTCCGACCGCCGGGGCGATCGCAAACAGCTGATTGTCGTCTGCTGCCTGCTGGGGGTGCTGGCCTGCCTGCTGTTTGCCTGGAACCGGAACTACTTCATTTTGCTGTTTATCGGCGTCTTCCTCAGTAGCTTTGGCTCGACCGCCAACCCGCAGATGTTCGCCCTCGCGCGCGAGCACGCCGACAAGACCGGTCGCGAAGCGGTGATGTTCAGCTCCATTTTGCGCGCCCAGGTCTCCCTGGCATGGGTGATTGGTCCCCCGCTGGCCTACGCCCTGGCGATGGGGTTTGGTTTTACTGCGATGTATCTCAGCGCTGCGGCGGCGTTTATCGTCTGCGGGATCATGGTCTGGCTGTTCTTACCCAGCATGCATAAAGCGGCGGCGGTGGCGACGGGCCGGCTGGAAGCCCCGCGCACGCACCGCCGCGATGCGCTGCTGCTGTTTAGCATCTGCACGCTGATGTGGGGCACCAACAGCCTGTACATCATTAATATGCCGCTGTTTATCATTAATGAGCTGCATCTGCCGGAGAAGCTGGCCGGGCTGATGATGGGCACCGCGGCCGGACTGGAAATTCCTACCATGCTGATTGCCGGTTATTATGCCCGGCGCTTTGGTAAACGCTTTCTGATGCGCCTTTCGGCAGTGGCCGGTGTGTTGTTTTACGTGGGCATGTTGACGGTGCATACGCCGGCGCTGCTGCTGGCGATGCAGGTGCTGAACGCCGTCTATATCGGGATCCTCGCCGGGATCGGCATGCTCTATTTCCAGGATCTGATGCCGGGGCAAGCGGGCGCGGCCACTACCCTCTACACCAATACCACCCGCGTCGGCTGGATCATCGCCGGTTCACTGGCGGGGGTAGTAGCGGAGATCTGGAGCTATCACGCGGTGTTCTGGATAGCGCTGGTCATGGGTATCACCGCTCAGGTCTGCCTGTGGCGGATCAGGGACGTGTAGGCAAGACGGCCCGGCCTCGACCGGGCCATCCTGATTAATGATCCAGATAGAGGTAATGCAGCCAGCTGGTCATTCGTAGCAGGACTTTGCGCATAATCGACACATGGGCAAAATAATCGGTATAAACCGCCGCCTGCGCACTGACCCCGTCCGGTAAATGTTCCACTTCCGGGTGGGGATCGAGGTCGATCAGCACATAGATGCCCTCTTTTCCGGCTCCGGCGCTCAGCCCCTGCAGCGCACCGCTGGCCTGGTAGCTGCCATCCGGGATCGCCGGCAGCACCCGCGATACCTTACCGCTATAGACGCTGCCCGGCAGACCGTTAAACACCACCTCCGCGCTATCCCCGGCCGTCAGACGCAGAACCGAGTTCTGGCGGAATACCGCCACCACCTGGCGCTTTTGCTGGGGAATAAACACCAGCACCGGCTTGAAGGGCAGACGTACCGCGGTCATCCCCGGCCGCGCCAATAGCTGGGTAACGTAGCCATCGCTCGGCGCACGAACCACAGTTTGCGCCAGATTATACTCCGCCTCGAGGATCTGCGATTTCAGACTGGCAATGTTGGCATCAAGCCCGTTATAGCGGCCAGACACCTGCTCTCTGGCGTTTTGTAATTGCGCTTTCGCCGCCTGCAATACCGCCGTCTGGATCTGCACCTGCTGCCTGGCGTGAGTCACATCCTGTTCCGAGAAAGGATTGACCGGCATGGCCGCTCCCTGGGCATAACGCTGGTAGTCACGGGTAACACGATCGTACTCGGCCTGCGCCTGCTGCACTCTGGCGCTGGCATCGTCGATAGTCGCCTGCTTCGCCCGCAGCGTCGCCTCCCCGGCCGCCAGATCGGCTTTCAGCTTGTTCAGCCGCGCGCGGTAGCGGGTGTCATCGATGCGGAACAGCAGTTCGCCCTTCTTCATTAACACATTGGTTTTACTAGTGACCTCAACCACCTCGCCTGAGACCTGAGGCACCATCGGAATAGAAACAACAATTTTTTGCGCCCGCAGCGTATAGGGATGGTTATAGTTCATCGTTAATATTAACGCGCCTACGACCACTATTCCGCCTAATATGGCAGTGGGTATTGTCCATTTATTTACTGGAATGCGAAATATCTTAAAAACGCCCCAGGCGATGGCGACATAGCAAAGGATAATTAACAGATCCATATTATTTATCTTTATTCCCCGCTGACGCCTGCTGGCTGTTTTTTAACGCCGCTTCGAGTAATGCGATACGTTGCTCCAGTTCCTTGCGTTGCAGACTATCCTCGGTCTGCGAAGCCATCCCCCACCCGCGGTCAGGGCGGTACAAGGTGGCCCAGATCCACAGAAAAGGCCAGATAGCATGCAGGGTAAACAGGCTTATCCAGCCCGCCACATGAATCGCGTCCTGATGGGGGTGCTGCCGTTTTTGCGCGATATGATAGGGAATATCGTGGATAATAATCACTCCATAAAATAATATGAGAAAAACCAGTATTAATACAAACAAAGCAAAATAATTAAGCAGCATGGTGCATATACACTCAGTAAGCCAGCGGGAAGATCGTTATTTTTAATGACGTCGAGGACCACAAAAGAAGCGATAAAACGCACAATTTTCCTTAAATAACGGACTGTTCAACGCAAAGGCCATCATACGTTTAGCTGATCAATAAATCACATGGCAATTCCGCCAAACTGGTATATCATTTTTGATATACCACAGATATCAGGCAGCGATAAGATGTTGAAAGACTTTAAAATGGATGAGCTGAGGATCATCTGCGCTATCGCCGAAACCGCCAGCGTCAGCCGGGCGGCCCAGCGCCTGAATATGCCCCAGTCTAACGTTTCGCGGACGCTGACCAGCGTGGAGCGGAAAGTCGGTTTGGCCATATTCCTGCGCACCGCCAGAGAGCTGGTGCGCACCGAGTTCGGCGAGCAGTTTATCCATGCCAGTCGCGCGGTTCTCGAACAGCATGAGCAGCTTATCAACCTCGCCGACCGTTATAAGAACACGCTGCAGGGCGTGGTCACCCTTGGGGCGCCCATCGGTATCCACCAGTTTCTCGGGCGCTATATTCTGCCGGCGCTGAGGAAAACCCTGCCGGAGCTGCAGATCAATCTGGTCACCCGCAACGCCAGCGAGCGGGAACAGAAATACGGCGCCATCTTCAATAGCGACTGCGATCTGCTGATAAGCCCCTTTAAGCCGCAGAATGAAAATCTCATCGCCCGCCCCTTTACCCGCTTTCGCACCGGCGTCTTCGCCTCTCCGGACTATCTGGCGCAACATCCTATCGCCGAGCCGGAGGCGCTGGTGGATCATGAGTGCATTACCCTGCGCATGTTGGGCGGCAGCGACAATGTCTGGACCTTCAAAAGCAAAAACGGCGAACCGCTTAATCTCACGGTAAAGGGGGGATTCGTTTGCGATAACACACTACCGGCGGTGGAGCTGGCGAAGCTGGGGATGGGGATCGTCTATGCGCCCTACTATTCACTCGCCACCGAGCTGGCGGCGGGACAGCTGGTTCCCTGTCTGAAAAAGGAGCGCTGTATCGACCTGCAGGCCTGGCTTATCTTCCAGCGGCGGGACATTCTCCCCCTGCGCGTACAGGCGCTACTCGACGGCCTCAGCGCCCATATCAAAAACCTGTCTCATCTGCTGCTTTAAGCTCAGGGCGCGGTGGCCAGCTCAAGATCCAGCAGCCAGGTGATGGCGTCATCGCGGTGGGTGAAGCACATCTCGGGCGAGGGCTGCAGGCTGGCGCACACCTTCGGGCGCAGAGGGGAGCCGAAAATCAGGCACAAGTTGTGCTCGGAAAGCTGAATACAGCGGGTATTGGCGGGCTTGCCCTGCGGCATGCCGGGTATTGGCGATGATATAGAGGGAGCGATGCAACATGCGCCACAATCGGTACGACATTCCACAACCCAGCTCCCAAACGCTCATTTTGTGCCACAGCCTAAACGTTTTGCCAGAAGATAGCAAAACTCGCGAATTCCGCTTGCCTGAAGGCGCGGGCGCGAGTAGTTTTACGCGATATTTTTGACTCGTTAAGTGACAGGATTACTGCAATGCCAAGAGCGAATGAAATTAAAAAAGGTATGGTGCTGAATTACAACGGCAAGCTGCTGATTGTGAAAAATATTGATATTCAGTCACCCAGCGCCCGTGGTGCTGCGACACTGTATAAAATGCGCTTCTCCGATGTGCGTACCGGCCTGAAAGTGGAAGAGCGCTTCAAAGGTGACGATATCGTCGATACCGTGACCCTGACCCGCCGTTTCGTTGACTTCTCCTATGTCGATGGCAACGAATACGTGTTCATGGATAAAGAAGACTATACCCCTTACACCTTTACCAAAGAGCAGATCGAAGAAGAGCTGCAGTTTATTCCGGAAGGCGGGATGCCGGATATGCAGGTGCTGACCTGGGACGGCCAGCTGCTGGCCCTGGAGCTGCCGCAGACTGTTGACCTGGAAATTATCGAAACCGCGCCGGGTATTAAAGGGGCATCCGCCAGCTCCCGCACCAAGCCAGCCACTATGAGCACCGGCCTGGTAATTCAGGTGCCGGAATACCTGACCACCGGTGAGAAAATCCGCATTCATATCGAAGAGTGCCGCTATATGGGCCGCGCGGATTAATCCTCTGTGACGCACCGACAGTAAAAAAGGACAGCCGCTGGCTGTCCTTTTTATTTGGCGACGGTATGCCCCGATGCCGGGTAATATTCATTCAACACGGTTCCCGTATTTGTGCCGGATGGCGGCTGACGCCTTATCCGGCCTACGATCCGGGCGCCCTGTCGTTAATTTATTCACTATTCTTGCTGAAACTGCCGGTGTTGGCGGCCTCAAAATCGCTGAGACGTTCCCGGAAGGCCGGGGCAGCCCGCATGGATGCGGGCTGAGGGCCGTGTTTTGCATGGACGCTGCCTCGGCCCGACCCGAAGCCTGCAGGGATAAGTCGAAGGTACCACGAAGTGGCGATTTTGCTGGCCGGAGCCCGGGGGTACAGGGGGCGGCGGCGACTGGCCGCCCCCTGTGNACCATGAGTAACATAACGCAGAAGAAATATCGGGAGCGCAATCTGCCAGGAAATAACAGAGAACACAGGTTTTTCCAGGGTCGACACTGTTGCAAACCGATCACCGTATCTACCCCATTGCGCCGTTATTTTGTCGGGTAATGACGCTTCACTTACCCGACCCGGCTGACGCCCCGACAGTAAAAAGGGACAGCCGCTGGCTGTCCCTTTTATTATCCCTGTTACCGCGATTACAACAGTTCAGGGTATTTGGTCATTTTCAGCGCCAGCTCGACGCCACGCACTTCCGCCATCCCCTTGAGACGGCCAATCGCCGAATAGCCTGGGTTGGTTTTCTTGCGCAGATCGTCAAGCATCTGATGACCATGATCCGGACGGAATGGGATCGGGCGCAGATCGCCAGCCTGTTTACGCCGCTGCTCTTCACGCAGAATCGCATCCACCACCGCCACCATATTGACGTCGCCGCTAAGGTGCGCCGCCTCGTGGAAGGTTTTCGGGTTCGCTTCACGACAGGTAGATCGCAGATGGGTGAAATGGATGCGATCGCCAAAGGTCTCCACCATCTTCACCAGATCGTTATCGGCGCGGACGCCATACGATCCCGTACACATGGTGAAGCCATTATTGATGCTGTCCACTGTCTCTTTCAGCCACTGCATATCTTCGATGGTCGACACGATACGCGGCAGGCCAAGGATCGGCCGCGGCGGATCGTCCGGATGCACCGCCAGGCGGATGCCTACCTCTTCGCACACCGGCACGATAGCCCGCAGGAAGTAGGCCATATTCTCGCGCAGCTGCGCTTTATCAATGTGGTCATATTCCGCCAGGCGCGCGCGGAACTGGTCAAGAGTGTAACCCTCTTCCGCTCCCGGCAGGCCGGCGATGATATTGCGGGTCAGTTTCTCGATGTCCGCTTCGCTCATCGCCTTGAAATAAACCTCAGCCTGACGCTGCTCTTCTTCGCTGTAATCTCCTTCCGCGCCCGGGCGTTTGAGGATATGCAGTTCAAAGGCGGCGAAGGCGATCTGATCGAAACGCAGCGCCCGGGAACCGTCCGGCAGCTCATATTCCAGATCGGTGCGCGTCCAGTCGAGGATCGGCATAAAGTTGTAGCATACGGTATCGATGCCGCAGGCCGCGAGGTTGCGGATGCTCTGCTGATAGTTGGCAATCCAGGTCGCATACTCCCCGCTGTGGGTTTTAATATCCTCATGCACCGGAATGCTTTCGACGACCGACCAGGTCAGCCCTTTTGCCGCTAACAGCGCCTGACGCGCTTTAATCTCCTCTACCGGCCAGACCTGACCGTTTGCAATATGGTGCAGCGCAGTCACGACGCCGGTCGCCCCTGCCTGCCGTACATCATCAAGCGATACCGGATCGTTCGGCCCATACCACCGCCAGGTTTGTTCCATCGCTATGCCCTCACAAAAGTTGTTATACCAATAATGGCGACACTCATGACGACTACCATACATGTTTCTTCTCAGGCTGCAAACAGTGCCGGCGCATTGATTGATCCAGCTCACAGTCAGCGGATAATTTCGGCTTACCAATTTAATTTCCTGTCATATAACTTTAGACTGGCATTGTTAATAAGCAGTTAAACAGGTGTGTAAAGAATGACAACAATTGCAACCGCTACGCTACCGGAAAACGTGCAACGTCCTCAGTACGATCGCAGCCAGCTCCGCTCGCGTATTGTCCATTTCGGCTTTGGCGCGTTTCATCGCGCGCACCAGGCGCTGCTGACCGATCGCGTGCTGAATAACGTCGGTGGCGACTGGGGGATCTGTGAAATCAGTCTGTTCAGTGGCGATACGCTGATGAGCCAGCTTCGCGAACAGGACCATCTGTTTACCGTGCTGGAAAAAGGCGCCGACGGTAACCAGCCCATCGTGATCGGCGCGGTGCACGAATGCCTGAACGCCAGGCTCGATTCGCTGGCGGCAATTATCGAAAAATTTTGCGAGCCGCAGGTGGCGATTGTCTCGCTGACCATCACCGAAAAAGGCTATTGCATCGATCCGGCGACCGGCAAGCTGGATCCGACGCATCCGCGCATCGTTCACGATCTGGAGAATCCGACGCTGCCGCAGTCGGCTCCCGGTATTTTAGTGGAAGCGCTGGCCCGCCGCCGGGAACGGGGCCTGCCGCCCTTTACCGTGCTCTCCTGCGATAACATTCCCGACAACGGCCACGTGGTGAAAAATGCCGTCCTCGGTATGGCGGAAAAACGCAGCCCGGCGCTGGCGAACTGGATCGCCGATAATGTCAGCTTCCCGGGCACCATGGTGGATCGCATTGTTCCTGCGGCCACCGCCGAGTCGCTGGCGGAAATCGCCGCCGTGCTGGGGGTCGACGATCCCTGCGCCATCAGCTGCGAACCCTTCATTCAGTGGGTGGTCGAAGACCACTTCGTCACCGGACGACCGGCCTGGGAGACGGCCGGCGTGCAGATGACCGACGACGTGCTGCCCTGGGAGCAAATGAAGCTGCGGATGCTCAACGGCAGCCACTCTTTTCTCGCCTGGCTTGGCTATCTGGCAGGTCATGCGCACGTCAGCGACTGCATGCAGGATAACGTTTTCCGCCGCGCCGCTCGCCAGCTGATGCTTGACGAACAGGCTCCGACGCTGACCATTACCGGCGTCGATCTCGAGGCCTATGCCGACAGCCTCATCGACCGCTTCAGTAATCCGGCGCTCAAACACCGCACCTGGCAAATCGCCATGGACGGCAGCCAGAAACTGCCCCAGCGCATGCTCGACGGCATCCGCGTACATCTTGAGCGCGGCAGCCGCTGGCCGCTGCTGGCCCTCGGCGTTGCCGGCTGGATGCGCTACGTCAGTGGTACGGACGACGCGGGTCAGACGATCGACGTGCGCGATCCGCTGGTCGACAAGATCCAGCAGCGGGTGGCGCAGAGCGATGAGCAGCAGCGCGTCGATGCGCTACTGGGTCTGGAGGAAATATTTGGCCGCGACCTGCCGCACAACGCGCAGTTTGTCGCCGGGATCCGCGCCGCCTGGCAGCAACTGGCGACGCACGGTGCCCGCGAGGCCGTGGCCCGCGCGCTAAATTCTTAACAATATTTGCGCTTATGCGGACAGAAACTTCTTCTGTCCGCCTCAGGACTTCTCTTTTCCCCCTTTTTTCGTCAGGATAGGCGTAACTGTTACAACATTACATTTATCCTGGAGAAAAGAGTGACCAGAACCAATTTGATCACCGGCTTTCTCGGCAGCGGTAAGACGACCTCAATTCTTCATCTGCTGGCGCAGAAGCCTGCGGATGAAAAATGGGCCGTACTGGTGAATGAGTTTGGCGAAGTCGGGATAGACGGCGCGCTGCTGGCCGACAGCGGCGCCCTGCTCAAAGAGATCCCCGGCGGCTGCATGTGCTGCGTTAACGGCCTGCCGATGCAGGTTGGGCTGAATACCCTGCTGCGCCAGGGTAAACCCGATCGCCTGCTGATCGAACCCACCGGCCTTGGCCACCCGAAGCAGATCCTCGATATCCTCACCGCAGCGGTGTATGAACCCTGGATCGATCTGCGCGCTACGGTGTGCATCCTCGATCCCCGTCAGCTGCTGGATGAAAAAGTCGTCAATAACGACAATTTCCGCGATCAGCTGGCCGCGGCGGACATCATTGTGGCCAATAAAAACGATCGGGAAACGCCCGAAAGCGCCCAGGCGTTGGCCGACTGGTGGCAGCGCTGGGGCGGCGATCGTCGCAAGGTGTCGACAACCCAGGGTAATATCGACCTCGCCCTGCTCGATGAGCCGCGCCGCAACACCGCCCCGTTGCCGGCGAGCGCGGAGCATGTTCACCACTCTCGCCCGACCAGCGGTCTCGCCGCACTCAGCCTGCCCGAGCACCAGCGCTGGCGCCGCCACCTCAACAGCGGCCAGGGCTATCAGGCCTGCGGCTGGATTTTCGACGCGGAAACGGTCTTTGAGACCATCGGCCTGCTCGAATGGGCACGGCTGGCGCCCGTGGCGCGCGTCAAAGGCGTGATGCGCATTGCCGAAGGGGCCGTGAGGATCAACCGCCAGGGCGAGGATTGGCATATCGAGACTCTGAGCGTCCCCCCACCCGATAGCCGAATCGAGCTTATCTCGGCGAACGAAGCCGACTGGAACGCGCTCCAGACCTCACTGTTGAGGCTTCGTTTAAGTTGAGGCGGCTAAGGTTGCCGCCGACTGTCACAAAATCGCAATGGCTATGATGAAAAACCGAATTCCTTTAATTCTGCTGCTTAACATCGCGGGTGTGGCGCTATTTTGCTCCTGGTATCTGCCGGTCAACCACGGCGCCTGGTCGCCGGTCGACTCCGCGATCTTCCATTTCTTTAACCATGGCGTCAGCCTCAGCCACGCCTATGCCTGGCTGCTGGCGATCATCAACAATCGCGCCTTCGACGCCTGTTCGCTGCTGGCGATGGGCTGCCTGATGCTCCGCTACTGGCTTAAAGCGCCGCCAGCAGGCCGTCGCCAGATTGCCATCATGGGCCTGGTGATGCTGCTGGCCGCGGTGATCATTAACCAGCTGGCGCAGCACCTGATGCCGGTACAGCGCGCCAGCCCGTCGCTGTTTTTCCACGATGTCACCCGCGTCAGCGATGTCGTCAATTTCCCCACCAAAGACGCCTCCAAGGACAGCTTCCCTGGCGATCATGGGATGATGCTGCTGATCTTCGCGAGCTTTATGTGGCGCTATTTCGGCCGCCGCGCGCTAACCGTGGCGCTGGTGATATTTGTGGTCTTTGCTTTCCCGCGCGTCATGATTGGCGCTCACTGGTTCAGCGATATTGCCGTCGGCTCCCTGACCGCCGTGCTGATTGGCGCGCCGTGGGTATTGATGACACCGCTGAGCGATAAATTGATCGCCCTTTTCGATCGCTCTCTGCCCGGCGGAATATCGGCCAAATAATGTCGTGGTCGCCGTCTGGCGTCATTATCTATAAGGGGACCTTTTGGGTCCCCTTTTTCAATTGCGCTTTTTTTCAACATGATGTTCATCTTCTTGTCACATTAATCCCGTGACAAATGAAGGAATTGTCTGTTTTTTACCCGATACTGGCGCTATTTTGTCCTTTCCCGATGATTCACTTTTTGTCACCAAAATACTTATAAGAAATCGCGCAAAACCGCTCGCCATGCGGCGTTTGATAGGGTAATCTCGTTCTCGTTTTGCCTTTTCCGCAACATTAATTCAGGGCATGAATAAATTTGTGCGTGACTGCACAAATTTAAGCTTAAGGAATTGTCTCATTGCGGATGGGTATTTAGGCTCTAACACGTTTGGCATTTTTTATAACGACATTGTCGTTAAGGACAACAAGGGAAAATAAACAGCATGGTCAAATCTCAGCCGATTTTGAGATACATCTTGCGGGTAGCCCCCGCGATTGCAGTAGCGGTTCTGCTTTCCGCGTGTAGTTCAACAAGTACCGCCAGGAATATGCATTCTGAGACGCATGCTGTGGGTAGTGGCGATTTATCATCACTGCAAGCCTCTCAGGATGAATTTGAAACGATGGTCCGTAACCTGGACGTGAAGTCCCGTTTAATGGATCAGTATGCCAGCTGGAAAGGCGTGCGTTACCGCCTCGGCGGCAGCACCCGTAAAGGTATCGACTGCTCAGCGTTTGTGCAGCGCACCTTCCGCGAACAATTTGGTCTGGAACTGCCGCGTTCAACCTCTGAACAGCAGGAAACCGGAAAATCGATTTCCCGTACCCAGCTGCGTACTGGCGATCTGGTTCTGTTCCGCGCCGGCTCTACCGGCCGCCACGTCGGGATCTATCTCGGCAACAACCAGTTCGTTCACGCCTCCACCAGCAGCGGGGTGACCATCTCCAGCATGGATGAACCGTACTGGAAAAAGCGCTACAACGAAGCGCGTCGAGTTCTGAGCCGCTCGTAAACTGTCCTCTACCGCCGCCGGTTATCCCTTGGCTGGAGGCGGGATAAAAAAACACTGCCCCGGCAGTGTTTTTTTTTGCCACCTGATTCTGAACGCCGCAAAATAAGCTATGTCTTTTAAGTGGGAATGAGAAAAACGACGACCGACAAACCGTTGATGCGATTCAATAACACGGAAAGACTATAGCTATGCTTACTCGCTACTTTTCACCCCAGCGTAAAATCTGGTTAACCAGCCTGTGCGTGGGGATTATCGTCGCGCTGCTGGCCGGCTGCATTCAGTTTATGGTGATTTACCATAACCGGGCAGAGCGTTTCGACGCCATTATCAACAACGTTGACACTTATCTTAAAAGCTATTTTCACGATCTCCGTGAGACTATTGATGGCCTGCAGCCGCTGGTGGATCAGCCCTGCGAGAATATCGACTCCGGACTCACCTCCCATGCCGCTTTCAGCCCCAACGTTCGCGCGTTTCTGCTGGTTAAAAATGGCGTCGTCTTTTGCTCCTCGGCGACAGGGGCCATGAATACGCCCCTTACTCAGCTTATCCCGGCGATCGATATTCGCAAACCCGTTGATATGGCGATTTTGCCGGGTACGCCGATGATGCCGAAAAGCGCAGCGCTGGCGTTATGGGTCAGCAAACCCGATGATGCAAACAGCGGCATTTTCGTATCGATCAACGCCAATCTCACGCCGTATATCCTCTATTCCGCACGACAAAATGATTTCAGCGGTATTGCGCTGGCCATCGGCCATACCGCCATCTCCACCTTCAGTAATCGGCTGGTGGATCCGCAAACCCTGCATAACGAACCGATCCGCCAGTTACAGATCGACGGTTTACCGCTGAAGGTCTACCTGTATGCCAACAGCTGGCTGGCGGAAAATACACAGTTTGCCCTGTTGCTCGGGGTAGTGTGCGGCCTGCTGGCGGGGTTGCTCTGTTATTACGTGCTGACGATCAAATCCGATCCGCGAAAATCGATACTGCTGGGGATCAAAAATAACCAGTTCTACGTCGTCTATCAGCCGGTCGTGAATGCCCAGACCCTGCGTATCAGCGGCGTGGAGGTGCTTATGCGCTGGCGCCATCCGGTGGTGGGTGAAATCCCGCCCGACGTCTTTATTAATCTGGCGGAAACCCAGCAGATGATCGTTCCGCTGACCCATCACCTGCTGGCGCTGATCGCCAGCGATGGTCAAGTGCTTAAACGGATCCTGCCGCGCGGCGTCAAGCTGGGGCTGAATATTTCCCCTGCCCATCTGCAGGCTGACAGCTTCCGCGACGATATGCTGCGCTTTGCCGCCGCGCTGCCCGCCGACCATTTTCACGTGGTGCTGGAGGTGACCGAGCGGGCCATGATTGATAAAGAAAAATCGATCGCTAACTTCGCCTGGCTCCACCAGCAGGGTTTTGAAATCGCAATAGATGATTTTGGTACCGGGCATAGCGCGCTGATTTATCTCGAACGCTATAACTTCGATTATCTGAAGATCGATCGCGGCTTTGTGCAGGCGATTGGCACCGAAACCGTGACCTCGCCGGTGCTGGATGCGGTACTGACCCTCAGCCGCCGGCTGAAATTAATGACCGTCGCTGAAGGAGTGGAGACCCAGGAACAGGCGGAGTGGCTTCGTGCCCAGGGCGTCAATTTCCTGCAAGGGTACTGGATAAGCCGTCCGCTATCGCTGGAGGCGCTGGTCGCCGCGCATGATGAACCTGCGAATTATTTCACAACGCGCTAAGTCTCACATATGATGCGGGAACAGAGGTCGGCTATGGGGGCCGACCGTGACAAGGTATTCTGCCGCCTATGTATGCGCGCCTCTTTTTAATTCTGCTTGCTCTGTTTAGCCTTAGCGCTAAGGCGCAAACAATAAAAGAAAGCGTCGCCTTTGCGATTATCGGTGAACCCAAATACGCCGCCAGCTTCAGCCATTTTGATTATGTCAATCCTGAGGCGCCGAAAGGCGGCACCCTCACCCTGGCGGCGATCGGCACCTTTGATAACTTCAACCGCTACGCACTGCGCGGCAATCCCGCCGTGCGCACTGAGGCGCTCTACGATACCCTGTTCACCACCTCGGATGATGAGCCCGGCAGCTACTACCCGCTGATTGCCGAGCGGGCGCGCTATGCCGAGGACTATTCCTGGATGGAGATCGCTCTCAACCCGCACGCCCGCTTCCATGACGGCACGCCAATCACCGCCCGGGACGTTGCATTTACCTTCAACAAGTTTATGACCGAAGGGGTGCCACAGTTCCGTTTGTTTTATAAAGGCACCACCGTTAAGGCCATCGCCCCGTTGACCGTACGAATCGACCTCGGCCAGCCCGGCAAAGAGAACATGCTGAGTCTGCTGAGCCTGCCGGTGATGCCTGAGTCGTTCTGGCGCCAGCACAAACTCAGCGACCCGCTGTCGAAGCCGCCGCTGGCCAGCGGGCCATACCGCATCAGCGCCTGGCGAATGGGGCAATACATTACTTATTCACGCGTCGCCGACTACTGGGCGGCCGACCTGCCGGTCAACCGGGGTCGCTGGAATTTCGATACGCTGCGCTATGACTATTATCTCGACGACAATGTCGCTTTCGAAGCCTTTAAAGCGGGAGCCGTCGATCGCCGGGAAGAGACCGTCGCCAAAAACTGGGCTACCCGCTACGTCGGTCGCAACTTCAGCCGCGGCTACATTATTAAAGATGAGCATACAAATACCTCGGCGCAGGATACCCAGTGGCTGGCGTTCAATATTCAGCGCCCGGTTTTTGCCGATCGCCGGGTGCGGGAGGCCATTACCCTGGCGTTCGATTTTGAATGGATGAACAAGGCGCTGTTTTACAGCGCCTATCAGCGCGCCAACAGCTATTTCCAGAACACCGAATATGCCGCCCGCAGCCTGCCCGACGCCGCCGAGCTGGCCCTGCTGACGCCGATGAAAAACGAACTGCCCCCGGAGGTCTTCAGCCAGGTTTACCAGCCGCCGGTCTCCCGCGGCGATGGCTTCGACCGCGACAACTTACTCAAAGCCGACGCCCTGCTCAATGCGGCGGGTTGGACGGTAAAAAACCAGCGCCGGGTCAACGCCGCCACCGGCAAGCCGCTGCGCTTTGAACTGCTGATGCCAGCCGGTGGCAATGACCGCTGGCTGCTGCCGTTTCAGCATAACCTGCAGCGCCTGGGGATCGTCATGGATATTCGTCAGGTTGATAACTCGCAGTACAGCAACCGTCGCCGCAGCCGTGATTACGACATGATGCCGAGCCTGTGGCGTGCCATGCCCTGGCCCGGCACCGACCTGCAAATCTCCTGGGCCTCAGACTATATTCACTCCAGCTATAACGCACCGGGGGTGCAAAGCCCGGTAGTGGATAAGCTGATTGCGCAGATCCTGCAGTGGCAGGGCAATAAGCAGAAACTGATCCCCCTCGGTCGGGCGCTGGACCGCGTGCTCACCTGGAATAACTACATGCTGCCGATGTGGTATATGGCGCAGGACCGCACCGCGTGGTGGAATAAGTTCTCTTTCCCCGAGACCCGCCCCATTTATTCCTCCGGGCTCGATACCTGGTGGTACGACGTGAACAAAGCGGCCACCCTCCCCGCGGACAGACGTTAAGGACATCCCATGGGCAGCTACCTGATCCGCCGTTTGCTGTTAGTGATCCCCACCCTGTGGGCCATCATCACCATTAACTTTTTTATTGTGCAAATCGCACCCGGCGGCCCGGTCGATCAGGCCATCGCCGCCATCGAATTTGGTCAGCACGGCGGGATGCCGGGTGCCGGCGACGGCGGGATGGGCGCCAGCCATGCCCGCACCGGCGCAGGGAACATCAGCGAGGGGCACTATCGCGGTGGGCGGGGCCTTGATCCGGAAGTCATCGCCGAGATCACCCACCGCTACGGCTTTGACAAGCCGCTGCACGAGCGTTACCTGAAGATGCTGGGCGATTATCTGCGCTTTGATTTTGGCGACAGCCTGTTTCGCAGCGCCTCAGTACTGCAGCTGATTAAAGACAGCCTGCCGGTCTCGGTGAGCCTCGGACTGTGGAGTACGCTGATTATCTACCTGGTTTCCATTCCGCTGGGTATTCGCAAAGCGGTCAGCAACGGCAGCCGCTTTGATATCTGGAGCAGTACGCTGATTATTATTGGCTATGCGATCCCCGCCTTTCTGTTCGCCATCCTGCTGATCGTGATTTTTGCCGGCGGCAGCTATTTCGACCTCTTCCCGCTGCGCGGTTTGGTCTCACCGAACTTCGACACCCTTCCCTGGTATCAGAAAATCCTCGACTACCTGTGGCACATCACCCTGCCGGTGCTGGCGACGGTGATCGGCGGCTTTGCCGCCCTGACCATGCTGACCAAAAACAGCTTCCTCGACGAGATCCGCAAACAGTATGTGGTCACCGCCCGCGCCAAAGGCGTCGGTGAGAAACAGATCCTCTGGGGACATGTGTTCCGCAACGCCATGCTGCTGGTGATCGCCGGCTTCCCGGCCACCTTTATTAGTATGTTCTTTACCGGTTCGCTGCTGATCGAAGTGATGTTCTCGCTGAACGGCCTGGGTCTGCTGGGCTATGAAGCGACGGTCTCCCGCGACTATCCGGTGATGTTCGGCACGCTCTATATTTTCACTCTGATTGGCCTGCTGCTGAATATCGTCAGCGATATCAGCTATACGCTGGTCGACCCGCGCATTGATTTTGAGGGCCGCTAATGTCTTTCTTCAGTCCCGTTAATCAGGCCCGCTGGGCGCGCTTTCGTCACAACCGTCGCGGCTACTGGTCGCTGTGGCTGTTTTTAATTCTCTTCTTCTGCAGCCTCGGCGCCGAGCTGCTGGCCAACGATCGCCCGCTGCTGGTGCAGTACCGGGGCCAGCTGTATGTTCCGGTGTTAAAAAACTACACCGAGCAAACCTTTGGCGGCGCGTTCGCTACCGCCGCCGACTATCAGGATCCCTGGCTGCAGCACCAGCTGTCCACCCACGGCTGGGCGCTATGGCCGCCGGTGCGCTTCGGCGCCACGACGATTAATTTTGCCAGCACCGTCCCCTTTCCGTCACCGCCCTCGGCCAGCAACTGGCTTGGCACCGACGCCAACGGCGGCGATGTGCTGGCGCGGATCCTCTATGGTACGCGCATCTCGGTGCTCTTCGGTCTGCTGCTGACGCTGTTCTCCAGTGTGCTGGGGGTGCTGGCCGGGGCGATACAGGGGTACTATGGCGGCAAAATCGACCTCTGGGGCCAGCGCTTTATTGAAGTCTGGTCAGGGATGCCGACCCTGTTTCTGATCATCCTGCTCTCCAGCGTCGTGCAGCCGGGCTTCTGGTGGTTGCTGGCGATCACCGTCCTTTTTGGCTGGATGACGCTGGTGGGCGTGGTGCGCGCTGAATTTCTTCGCACCCGCAACTACGACTACATCCGGGCGGCGCAGGCGCTAGGGGTCAGCGACCGGCAGATCATCCTGCGGCATATGTTGCCTAACGCAATGGTGGCGACCCTCACCTTCCTGCCTTTTATCCTGTGCAGCTCCATTACCACCCTGACGTCGCTGGATTTTCTCGGCTTCGGTCTGCCGCTCGGCTCCCCCTCTCTCGGGGAGCTGCTGCTGCAGGGAAAAAACAACCTGCAGGCGCCCTGGCTGGGCATTGCCGCGTTTCTCTCCGTCGCCGTACTGCTGACGCTACTGATTTTTATCGGTGAAGCGGTTCGCGACGCCTTTGACCCGAGTAAGGCGGTGTAATATGACCCACCCGCTGTTAGCTATCGACAATCTCTCTATTGCCTTTCGCCAGCAGGGCGAGACGCAGACCGTGGTGCACAATCTGTCGCTCGAGGTGGCAGTCGGTGAGACGCTGGCGCTGGTGGGCGAATCCGGCTCAGGAAAAAGCATCTCCGCGCTGTCGGTGCTGCGGCTGCTCCCCACCCCGCCGGCCAGCTACCCCAGCGGCGATATCCGCTTTCATGGCCAGTCGCTGCTGCATGCGGATGAGTCGACCCTGCGCGGCGTGCGCGGCAACCGGATCGCGATGATCTTTCAGGAGCCAATGGTGTCGCTCAACCCCCTGCATACCCTGGAAAAACAGCTCTATGAGGTGCTGTCGTTACACCGGGGAATGCGCAAAGAGGCGGCGCGCGGGGAGATCCTCGACTGCCTGGAGCGCGTCGGGATCCGTCAGGCGCCGCGGCGGCTGGCGGACTATCCGCATCAGCTCTCCGGCGGCGAGCGCCAGCGGGTGATGATCGCCATGGCGCTGCTGACGCGCCCGGAGTTGCTGATCGCCGACGAACCGACCACCGCCCTGGACGTGTCAGTGCAGGCGCAGATCCTGCAGCTGCTGCGCGAGCTAAAGCGGGAGCTGAACATGGGGTTGCTGTTTATCACCCATAACCTGAGCATTGTCCGTCAGCTGGCTGACCGGGTAGCGGTGATGCAGAACGGCTGCTGTGTGGAACAAAATGACTGTCGGGCGCTGTTCAGCGCGCCGGCGCATCCCTACACCCAACGCCTGCTGGATAGCGAACCAGACGGTGAGCCGGTGCCGCTGGCCGTCGATGCCCCGGTGCTGCTGCAGGCGGATGATTTAAACGTGGCATTTCCTGTTCGCAAAGGGATCCTGCGCCGGGTGGTCGATCACCATCGGGTGGTCAACAGCCTCAGTTTTCAGCTACGCGCCGGCGAGACGCTGGGCCTGGTGGGCGAATCGGGATCGGGAAAAAGCACCACCGGTCTGGCGCTGCTGCGCCTGATCTCATCCGAGGGAAAGATAACTTTTGCCGGCCAGCCGATTCAGGGGCGTAACCGTCGACAGCTGCTGCCGCTGCGCCGACAAATGCAGGTAGTTTTTCAGGATCCGAACTCGTCGCTCAATCCGCGCCTGACGGCGCAGCAGATTATTGAAGAAGGCTTGCGCGTCCACCAGCCGACGCTGACGGCAGCCGAACGCGAACAGGCAGTGATCCTCGCCATGCAGGAGGTTGGGCTCGACCCGGCCAGCCGCCAGCGCTACCCGGCAGCCTTCTCCGGTGGCCAGCGGCAGCGTATCGCCATCGCCAGAGCGTTGATCGTCAAGCCGCAGCTGATCGTCCTCGACGAGCCGACCTCATCACTGGATAAAACCGTTCAGGCGCAGATCCTGCACCTGCTGAAAGCGTTACAGCAAAAGCATCAGCTGGCCTATATTTTTATCAGTCATGATTTACGCGTAGTGCGGGCGCTGTGTCATCAGGTGATGGTGCTGCGTCAGGGAGAGGTGGTTGAACAGGGCGAGTGCCAGTCCGTCTTCAGCGCACCCCGGCACGAATATACCCGCCAGCTGCTGGCGCTGAGCTGACGGTCAGAAGGGGTTGTTGCCGGAGAAGGGCTCGGCGATGGCCACGCCAAAATTTTTCAGACGACAGGTGGCGGCGAATTCATCCTGCAGGTTAACGAACAGGCACGGTTCGCCTTCGCACTCAAGGACTGAACAGTCGACTTCGATGTCGCTTAACGCCTGGCTGAGCTTATGCATAACCGGCCAGGCTTTCTCACCGTCCGGACTCAGCAACTTCAGGGCAACGAGACTGTTCTCGTTCTGCGCGCCGTTTTGCGGAATCGGTTCAACTCTGGAACCCGCAAAACCGGCCAGCCAGCGATAGCTCTGCGGCAGACGGTGTACGATAGAGAGTTGTTGTGTATTCACGTGGTTTCCCCGGAAGCAAAAGGCTTCACAATAAATTTACATCAATATTAACACACTGTTGACAAATAGTCCTGCCTTGACGCAGAAAACGTTTACAGCCGCGGCGGGCCAGGGCTAAGCACTTATAAACCAGCGCGTTATTTTTATACCCGGCGAGCCGATTGGCGCTATATGTACCCGTTTCTGTGATCCAAAACAACTTTTTTATCGCAACAATGCGACTTTTTACACTAATTGATTTTACATAAAGGAAACAAATCGCAGAACCCTGAAGCTCATTCTGGTTGACATGTATCAAGAAAGGGGCGATTTCGCCCCTGAAAATGTGACCTAGTGTGCGATTTTTCGCCGACGGGAAGCGTAAAGCGAGAAGAAAATAGAACAGGTTGCGCAGAAGGCAATAGAGATCAGCATTGGCCAGGCGGTGGTAAACGTCGCCATCGACAGCAGCGCACCAATGATCGCCCCGATACCAAAACGAAACGTTCCGGCCAGTGACGAAGCGGTGCCGGCCATATGCGGAAACTCATCGAGGATCACCGCCATGGCGTTAGACGACACCATCGATACGCAGCCGACAAAGGCCGCCACGCCGATCACCAGCGACCAGAAGCCGACGTCCAGCAGCGCGCAAACCACCATCCATACCGCCATGGCAAACTGGATCCACAGCCCGGCCCGGAACATGCGCAACGCCCCCACCCGCCGCACAAACCGGCTGTTGAACATGGTCATCAGGAACAGAAAAACAATGTTCAGCGCAAAATAGTAGCCAAAGTGCTGAGGCGCGACGTGGTTAATATTGATGTAAACAAAAGGCCCGGCGCTGAGAAACGAGAACATCCCCGCGAAGCTAAAACCGCTCGCCAGCATATAGCTCAGCACCCGCTTGTGACGGAACAGAGTGGCAAAATTACCCAGCGTGGTGCGCAGATGGAACGGCTGACGCCTGTCAGCTGGCAGCGTTTCGCGGATAAACAGGCCGATCATCAGCGAGGCCAGCAGGGCCACCAGCGCGAGGATCCAGAAGATGGCATGCCAGCTAAACCAGACCAGCACCGCCCCGCCAACCATCGGCGCCACCAGCGGCGCAATGGTCGTCACCAGCATGACAAACGACATCATCCGTGAAAACTCATCTTTCGGATAGATATCGCGCATCAGGGCATTGATCACCACGCTGGCGGCCGCGGCCGCCAGACCGTGGAAGAAACGCATGACAATGAGCATATCGATGGTCTGCGACAGGGCGCAGGCCACCGCCGCCGCGGCGAACACCAGCGTCCCGCCGAGGATCACCGGTTTGCGACCAAGGCTGTCTGCCATCGGCCCGTACAGCAGCTGACCCAGCGCAAAGCCCAGGATATAGGTGCTGAGCGTCATCTGCGCGCTGCCGTCCGGGACGTTGTACTGGGCGGCGATCACCGGCAGCGCCGGAAGATACATATCGATCGACAGCGGCATCAGCATGGCCAGCAGGCCGAGGATAAACACAATTCCCAGAGAAGAATTCTGCTTCACTGTCACGTTTTACTCCGTGCCTGCGGGGCGCCTACGCTGGCGATTTCCGTTTCCGTCAGCGGACGATATTCACCCGGCGCCAGCGCGTCATCCAGCAGGATATCGCCGATGCGCTCCCGGTGCAGGCCAACCACATGGTTGCCCACGGCGGCGAACATGCGTTTCACCTGATGGTAGCGCCCTTCGCTGATGGTCAGGCGCACTTCGGTCGGGGTGATCACTTCCAGCACTGCCGGCTTAGTGAGATCTTTTTCATTGTGCAACTGGACGCCTTTGGCAAACAGCTCTGCGGTCCCTTCCGCCAGCGGGCTTTCCAGCTCCACCAGATAGGTTTTTTCACAATGGTGGCGCGGCGAGGTAATGCGGTGCGACCACTGGCCGTCGTCGGTCATCAGCACCAGCCCGGTGGTGTCGATATCCAGGCGCCCGGCGGCGTGCAGCTTGTGCGCCACCGGCTCATCGAGAAAATAAAGGATAGTAGGATGATCGGGATCGTCGGTGGAACAGACGTAACCCTGCGGCTTGTTCAGCATAAAATAACGGGGGCCGTTCTGCTGGGTCAGCGTATTGCCATCATATTCCACCTCGTGCTCTGGCTGGAGCTTAAAAGAGGCATCTTTCACAATGTCGCCGTCCACGGTAACCCGGCTGCCGCGGATTTCACGCCCGGCAATAGCCCGGCTGACGCCAAGCTGCTGAGCGATAAACTTATCAAGTCGCATGAATTTTTTTAGCCTGTAATAGTGCTGGAGCGGGCAACTCGCCCGAAAAAGAAGAATTTCACTGGCTAGTATAACGGGCTCTTAACACCACTCAAGGGAAAAGATTCATGGCATACTATTCGCGAGTTAATTAGCCCCGTGAATTCATGACTTTTACATTACGCCCCTACCAACAAGAAGCCGTCGATGCCACCCTCGCCTGGTTTCGTCGCCATACCGAGCCGGCGACCATTGTCCTGCCCACCGGCGCGGGCAAAAGCCTGGTGATTGCCGAGCTTGCCCGGCTGGCCCGCGGCCGCGTGCTGGTGCTGGCCCACGTCAAAGAGCTGGTGGCGCAGAACCATGCGAAATACTGCGCCCTTGGCCTCGAGGCGGATATCTTTGCCGCTGGTCTGCAGCGTAAAGAAAGCCACGGCAAAGTGGTGTTCGGCAGCGTGCAGTCGGTGGCGCGCAACCTCGATCAGTTTCACAGTGAATTTTCGCTGCTCATCGTCGATGAATGCCACCGTATCAGCGATGACGACGACAGCCAGTATCAACAGATCATAAGCCACCTGCGGCAGGTGAATCCTCAGCTCCGGCTGCTCGGCCTGACGGCCACCCCGTTCCGCTTCGGCAAGGGTTGGATCTATCAGTTTCACTACCACGGCATGGTACGTGGCGATGAGAAAGCACTGTTTCGCGACTGCATCTATGAGCTGCCGCTGCGCTATATGATTAAGCACGGCTACCTGACGCCACCGGAACGCCTTGATATGCCGGTGGTGCAGTACGATTTCAGCCGTCTGCAGGCGCAAAGCAACGGCCTGTTCAGCGAAGCCGATCTTAACCACGAACTGAAAAACCAGCAGCGCATAACACCGCATATCGTCAGCCAGATCGTGGAGTTCGCCGAAAGCCGTAAAGGGGTGATGATCTTCGCCGCCACCGTGGAACACGCCCGGGAAGTAACCGGTCTGCTGCCGGCGGCGCAAGCCGCGCTGATCACCGGGGAAACGCCTGGACCAGAGCGGGATCGCATTATCGAGGCGTTTAAAGCGCAGGAGTATCGCTATCTGGTGAACGTCGCGGTGTTGACTACCGGCTTCGACGCCCCGCACGTTGACCTGATCGCCATCCTCCGCCCCACCGAGTCGGTGAGTCTTTACCAACAGATCGTTGGCCGCGGCCTGCGCCTGGCGCCGGGCAAAACCGACTGCCTGATCCTCGACTACGCCGGCAACCCGCATGACCTGTACGCCCCGGAAGTGGGGACGCCGAAGGGGAAAAGCGACAACGTGCCGGTGCAGGTCTTCTGCCCGGCCTGTGGTTTCGCCAACACCTTCTGGGGCAAAACCACCGCCGACGGCACCTTGATTGAGCATTTTGGCCGCCGCTGCCAGGGCTGGTTTGAAGATGATGACGGCCACCGCGAACAGTGCGACTTCCGCTTTCGCTTCAAAAACTGCCCGCAGTGCAACGCGGAAAACGATATCGCCGCCCGCCGCTGCCGCGAGTGCGACACGATTTTGGTCGACCCGGACGATATGCTGAAGGCGGCGCTGAAGCTAAAGGACGCGCTGGTGCTGCGCTGCAGCGGCATGGCTATGCAGCACGGTAGCGACGAGAAAGGCCCGTGGCTGAAAATCACCTACTATGATGAGGACGGCGCCGACGTGAGTGAGCGCTTCCGTCTGCAAACGCCCGCCCAGCGTACCGCCTTTGAGCAGTTGTTTATCCGCCCGCATACCCGTACGCCGGGCGAGCCGTTACGCTGGATAACCCCGGCGGATATCATTGCCCAGCAGGCGCTGCTGCGCCATCCTGACTTTGTCGTCGCCCGAATGAAGGGGCAATACTGGCAGGTGCGGGAAAAAGTTTTCGATTATCAGGGCCGTTTCCGTCGCGCCAATGAGCTGCGTTAATCCGCCAAAAACTGAGGTTTTGATTGCCGCTGTGCCGATTGGCGGCTATAATGCCGCCCGCTTTTGCATTCGCAAAGCAGATAATCTGCCTGCAGCTGGGTCGCCTGTTGCAGGCTTTATATATAGAGAGACATCAATGTTTACTATCAACGCAGAAGTACGTAAAGAGCAGGGTAAGGGTGCGAGCCGCCGCCTGCGCGCAGCTAACAAGTTCCCGGCAATCATCTACGGTGGCGAAGCTGCTCCGGTTGCTATCGAACTGGATCACGACAAACTGTGGAACATGCAGGATAAAGCTGAATTTTACGGCGAAGTTGTGACCCTCGTTATCGATGGCAAAGAAGAGAAAGTTAAAGTTCAGGCTGTTCAGCGTCACGCGTTCAAGCCGAAACTGACCCACATCGACTTCGTTCGCGCGTAATCGCCGATAGCAAGTTGTATGGCAAACGCCCTGGTGTCTTCTGACCCGGGGCGTTTTGTTATCGGCGCCGCCAAAGTTCCGGCGCCTCGTCCACGAGGTCGCTCAGCATCCGGTGCTTATTCATGCCGGGCAGCCAGAGCATCACCATGGTCACGTTCAGTCCCTGACTGCCGACCTCGGTAGCTATTTCAGCAACCCCCTGCCACTCGCCTGGCCGTAAATGTTCCGGTAAAAACCCCCAGCCCATCCCCTGCTCCATCGCATGGCGCAGCAGCGCGATTTCATTCATATACAGCGTATGGCCTGATATCTGTAGCCGGCGGGCGATCTGATCGTCACTGCGCCGGTGCATCACCAGCTGTGGCGTTAGCGATAAATTCAGCAATGTCAGCGGCCGTGCGGCGTCAGTAAACAATCCTTGCGCGGCGTAAAAACGTAAATCAACGGTGCCCAGCGCCCGCCACTCCATTTCGCTGCCCAGCGTACGATTATTAGCCTGGCAAATGGCCATATCCGCGATGCCCTCGCTCAGCGCCTGCTCGGCTTCGCGCCGCGAGGCGCTCCAGCAGCTTAAACGGATCTGCCGCCGGGCAAGCGTATCAGCCAGCAAACAGAGAAATTCACGCGGCACGAAGGGATCGTACACCAGACGTAACGCCTGCCAGGCCGTTTGCGGCAGCGTTTGCGCAAAAGACTCGAAAGCCTGCGCCTGACGCAACAGCAGGTGTGCCTGGCGAAAAAGCTGCTCGCCTTCGGCGGTTAGCGTCAGGCTACGCCCTTCACGGCTGAACAGCCGGTAGCCCAGCGCATCTTCCAGATAGTCCAGCAGATCGCGAAGCGTGGTCCGGTCTTTAGCTAAACGAATGGCCGCCTGCGACAGGCTGCCAGTTTCGGCGATGGTGGCGAAGGCCTCAATCTGTGCGAAAGAATACTGCAGGGTTTTCATCCCTCTCTCCCTTGCGGGGGAAAATCCCCCCTATGCTGATTTTAGCCTTCGCGAGCCGATTTATATACTGCGCAGCGAAACTATGGCAAACGAGGAAATGAAAATGATAAAAAAACCACTGGCTCTGGCGTTAATTTTGGCGGCGCTGCCGGCGGCGGCGATGGCGCAAAACTGCGGCGACCTGACGCTGGATGTCTGCCCCACCCCTTACGACCAAACCCTACCCGCGGCCAAAGACATGCTCACCTGGGATCAGGCGTCACGCGTCGTTGGCTTTCGTAACGACTATCGCAATTATGCCGGAGACGTCTTCCGCCACGGCGCAGCGGTCCCGCTGGAGCGTGCTGAAAAGCCACTGACCCACGCCAGCTATACCCTCAACGGCCACACCTGGACGCTACAGGATTACCTGAAGCGCGAGAACGTCAGCGGCATGCTGGTGCTGAAAGATGGCAAAGTCGCCTGGAAATACCTTGGCAACGGCAACACCGATACCACGCTGTGGACCTCGCGATCGGTGGGGAAATCGGTGGTTTCGACGCTGGTGGGCATCGCCATTCAGCAGGGGAAAATCCACTCCCTCGATGACCTGATTACCGTTTATGAACCCGAACTAAAAGGCACCGCCTGGGACGGTGTAACGCTCAGGCAGCTCATTCAACATACCAGCGGCGTGGACTGGAATGAAGATTACACCAATCCGCAGTCGCACTTTGCCCGCCTGACCCAGTGTGAAGCGCAGCCCGGCGCCTATGATTGCGTACGTAAAATCGTATCGGCACTGTCGCGCAAACACCCGGCAGGCGAGCAGTGGTCCTACTCTTCCGGCGGCGCCTGGCTGCTGGGCGATGTGCTGGAACGCGCGACCGGTATGTCGCTGGCCGCCTGGCTTGAACAATCACTGTGGCAGCCTGCGGGTATGGCCCACGATGGCGTCTGGCATGCTTATCAGCAAGGGAAGCATGATGTTGGCGCCCACGGCTTTAACGCCACCCTCGAAGACTGGGGCCGCTTTGGCGAGTTTGTCGCCCGCGATGGTCGGTTAAGCAACGGCAAACAGCTGGTGCCCGCTGGCTGGTTCGACCAGGCCGCAAGCTGGACAAAAGCGCTAAACTCGGTTTCAGCAGCGCATCCGCAAGGTATCTACGGCTATCAGTGGTGGAACAACGCCATTCCGGCCAATGCGCAACACGTACAGCCGACGCCGCAGGAAGGACTGCAGGGCTCGCTGTGGGCGCTGGGGATCTATGGCCAGGTGATCATGGTGAACCGCGCGGAACATCTGGTGATCGTCCAGTGGTCGACCTGGCCGCAGGCGGAACCGTCCTTCAACGCCCAGCCGCTGGAAGCGGCGCTGATGTACAGCGCCATTGCCCGCGAATTGCGCTAATCTCCCCTGCTCCTTGCCGCTTAGCCGGCGAGGAGCGTATCGGCATTCAGCGCCAGATGCTGCAACAGCATTATCGTTTTCGCATCCATGATCTCGCCATCGCGAATAGCCTGCAGCGCCCGCGCCAGCGGCCACTCCAGCACTTCAATATCCTCACCTTCTGCCGCCAACCCGCCGCCGTCGCCCCGACGGTCATCGGCCTGATATTCCGCGATAAAAAAGTAGAGCTTCTCGGTCACGGAGCCTGGACTCATAAAGACAGTGAAGACGGGTTCGACCCGCGTCACGCGAAAGCCGGTCTCCTCTTCCGCTTCGGCAACGATCCGCGCCTCCGGCGAGGCGTTATCCAGCAGCCCGGCGGCAGCCTCAATCAGATACCCATCATGACCGTGGGTAAATACCGGAAATCGGAACTGGCGCGTCAGGACCACCGTCCGCTTCTCACGGTTATAGAGTAAAATGACCGCGCCGTTGCCGCGATCATAGGCTTCCCGGCTCTGCTCCTGCCAGCAACCGTCCCGGCGCAGCAGTTCAAAAGTATATTTTTTCAGGGTGTACCAGTTGTCAGAGAGCAGCGTCTCGCGAACGTGGCGGACGTGCGGTGCGTGAGTTTGCATGTTATATCCCCTTTGAGATGACAGCCGGCACCATAACATGCATAATCAGGCACAAACAAGATAATTCGTGAAGGAAAAATCATGCTCGCCAGTCAGAGAAAACAGCAGATCCTCCAGATCCTCACCGAGGAAAAACAGGTGATGTCCGGGGAGCTAAGCCAGCGGTTCAACGTCTCCGAGGACTCCATTCGCCGCGATCTGCGCGAGCTGGCGGCGGAAGGAAAACTGCAGCGGGTCCACGGCGGCGCACTGCCGGTTTCTGCCGCTATTGCGCCTATTGAAACGCGCAAAAGCGTGCAGATCGCCTCCAAGCAGGCGGTCGCCCGCGCCGCCGCCGCGCTGATCCAGCCAGGACAGGTAGTGATTGTCGATGGCGGCACCACCACTGCGGCAATGATCGGCTTTTTACCTGCGGAACTGAACTGTACGGTGGTCACCCACAGCCCCGGCATCGCCGTGGCGCTGGTGGACCACCCGAGAATCGAGGTGATCCTGCTCGGGGGCAAAGTGTTTAAACATTCGGTCGTCGCTGTGGGCGCCGAGACGCTGGCGGGTATGGCGCGGATCAATGCCGATCTGTTCTTTATGGGGGTGACCGGCATCCACCCGCGGGCAGGTTTCACTACCGGTGATTATGAAGAAGCGGGCATCAAACGCGCACTGGCGGCCAGAGCGGCGGAAACCGTGGTGATGGCGTCCCGGGAGAAGCTCAACGCCGCGTCAGCCTTTGCCATCGGCGAACTGAACCTCGCCAGTACGCTTATCGTCGACGGTGAACCCGACGCCGCGCTGCGCCAGCAGCTGGTGCAGTGCGGCGTGGAGATCATCCCCGTTCAGCGATAGCGCCGACAGGGCATGGGGTTTAATTGCCGCCGGACGTCCGGCGCTGCAGCTGGTCGCGCAGGTTCGGCGGGGTGCCCTTAATGGTCAGGGTATCGGTGGCGGGATCCCAGAATACGCGTTCACCTAACAGCATGGCGTCGAAGTTAATGGTCAATCCGCCGCCGCTGCCGGCAAACTTGGTCAGCTGGCGTAAGGTGCTGCGATCCGCCGGGAAGCTCTCTTCCAGCTCATAGCCCTGCGCGGCAGTGAATTCCTGGAAGCTCTTTTCGCTGACGCCGGCGAGCTCTTTGGACAGCGACTCCAGCTCAATCTCTTCCCCGGCCTGCAGCTGTTCGTTACAGTACGCGTAGACCTGCTGACGCACATTCTGTCGCTCGGATTTATCAAGCTGAGCATCGGCGGCGAAGTCATCCACCGCCTGCAGCAGGCCGCGGTTCTGCGCTTTGGCGTTAAGCCCTTCGCTGGCGCCGAGGAAATCCATAAAGAAATCGGCCACTTTGCGCCCTACCCGCCCTTTCAGGAAGGTCAGATAGCGGGTCGACTCCGGGTTGGTTTCCCACTCGGTTAAATCGATGCGCGCGACAATATCAGCATGGTTAATATCCAGGTAATGGGTCGAGCGGATATCCAGCTCCTCGTTGACGCGCATACTGCTCAGGTTATTGAGCACCGCCACCAGCAGATACTCGACCGCCAGGTAACGATACTGGCAGAAGAGGACAATGCCCCCTTCGGCGAACGGGTATTTCGCCAGTTCATCGCGCAGACGACCAGTCGCCGCGCGGCTGAACGCCAGAAACTCTTCTTCCCCCTGACGCTGCAGACGCAGCGCCTGCGCCAGTTCACTCTCTTCATTGAACAGGCCATAGGCTTTGCTTTTGGCGCTATAGACCCGGTGCAGTTCAGCCATCATCTCGACGACCGTCGCATTCGGCTCCAGCAGTGACTCGCGCAGCACCAGCTCCAGATTTTGTTCATCACGTTTGATTAACTGATGCAGGGCAATCTGGTCGATATCCAGACTCATGTTAAACTCTCCTTTTAGACCGGGCGGTATTCAACCACCGCCGGGTTGCCGACGCAACTGGCGCCACACATTTCGACGTTGTTACCGACGATCGGTGCGCTTTTGCGTCGCGGCGAAAAAATGCGGAAAAAAAGCTGCTGCTACGGTAATATGTTGCCCTTTCACGAACAAACAGATTTTGAGTTTATGCCGCAAATTTCCCGCTATAGCGATCAACAGGTCGAACAGTTGCTCAGTGAGCTGACGAACGTCCTGGAATCACACAAAGCCCCGGTTGACCTTTCACTGATGGTGTTAGGCAATATGGTGACCAACCTGATCAACAGTAGCGTCGCGCCGGCGCAGCGTCAGGCCATCGCCCGTTCTTTCGCGCAGGCTTTGCAGTCTTCCATTAACGACGATCCGGCGCATTAAGGATAACAGCAACAGTATATGGTGACTCTACGTCAGCCCTACCGAGAAAAAGTCTCCCAGATGGTCAGCTGGGGGCACTGGTTCGCCCTGTTCAACATGTTGTTGGCCATGGTGCTCGGCAGCCGCTATCTTTTTGTCGCCGACTGGCCGACGACGCTTGCCGGACGGCTTTTTTCGTACGTCAGTCTCGTCGGACACTTCAGCTTCCTGGTGTTTACCAGCTATGTGCTGATCCTCTTCCCGTTGACCTTTATCGTGGTCTCGCAGCGCCTGATGCGCTTCCTGTCGGTGATCCTTGCCACCGCCGGGATGACGCTGCTGCTGATAGATAGCGAGGTCTTCACCCGCTTCCATCTTCACTTAAACCCGGTCGTCTGGGAGCTGGTCATCAACCCTGACCAGAATGAGATGGCGCGCGACTGGCAGCTGATGTTTATCAGCGTCCCGGTCATCTTTTTGATTGAAATGCTCTTCGCCACCTGGAGCTGGCAGAAACTGCGCAGCCTGACGCGCCGCCGTCATTACGCCCGCCCGGTCGCCTGGTTCTTCTTTCTGTCGTTTATCAGCAGCCACCTGGTCTATATCTGGGCGGATGCCAACTTCTATCGCCCGATCACGATGCAGCGGGCGAATCTGCCGCTCTCTTATCCGATGACCGCCCGCCGTTTCCTCGAGAAACATGGCCTGCTCGACGCCCAGGATTATCAGCGTCGTCTGGTGGAGCAAGGGGCGCCGGAGGCGGTATCGGTCCAGTATCCGCTCAGCAACCTGCGCTACCGTGATCTCGGCGCGGGCTACAACGTGCTGCTGATCACCGTCGACAACCTGAACTATTCGCGGTTTGAAAAGACCATGCCGGCGCTGGCGGCGTTCGCCAAAGAGAACGTCAATTTTACCCAGCATATGAGTTCGGGTAATACCGCCGACAGCGGCCTGTTTGGCCTGTTCTACGGTATTTCACCAGGCTATATGGACGGTGTCCTCTCGGCGCGTATTCCCGCCGCGTTGATCACCGCCCTTAACCAGCAGGGCTACCAGCTGGGCCTGTTCTCCTCCGATGGGTTTAGCAGCCCGCTCTATCGCCAGGCGCTGCTCTCCGACTTCTCGCTACCGAGCGCGAAGACTCAGAGCGACGAGCAGACGGCCAATCAGTGGATCGGCTGGCTGGACCGTTACGCGCAGGATGAGAATCGCTGGTTCTCGTGGATCTCGCTCAACGGTACGACCCTCGACGACACGCAGCAACAGGGCTTTGTCCGCCGTTACAGCAAGGCGGCAGGTGATGTTGATGCCCAGATTGATCGGGTGCTGACCGCGCTACGCGCAGCCGGCAAGCTCGACAACACGGTGGTGATTATCACTGGCGGCCACGGCAAGCCGCTTAACGTCAAACACGACTCGTTCGACTGGTCGCGCGAGCAGTTGCAGGTGCCGCTGGTAATTCACTGGCCGGGCACGCCGGCGCAGGAAATTGCCACGCTGACCGATAACAAAGATGTGATGACCACGCTGATGCAGCGCCTGCTCCACGTTTCGACGCCAGCCAATGAGTACTCGCAGGGCGAAGATCTGTTTAGCGCCGCACGACGTCGGAACTGGGTCACCGCGGCCAACGGCGATACGCTGGCCATTACCACCCCGACCATCACCGTGGTCCTCAACCATAACGGCACCTATACCACCTGGAGCCGCGACGGCGAGAAAATTAAAGATCAGAAACCGCAGCTCAGCCTGTTGCTGCAGGTCCTGACTGACGAAAAACGCTTTATCGCTAACTGATTGATTAATTATGAATCAATCGCGCGCGACCCGCTTGCATTCGCTCGGGGAACGGGTAATATTGTTCCCCACGCGTCGGCACGTAGCGCAGCCTGGTAGCGCACCGTCATGGGGTGTCGGGGGTCGGAGGTTCGAATCCTCTCGTGCCGACCAAATCATTCACCGGTAAGTTTTGTTAACGACCGGTAACCCTACAGAAACCCGCACTCTCTCCGAGTTTGCGGGTTTTTTGTTGCCTGTTTTCCGTCGAATTTAAACGGGATCTTCAGGCATATTCCCCCTGGCATGTCGAATGACCAATGCCTGAACTTGTCCTGCTCCCCGTGGATTAATAGACGACGTTAGCGACCCGGCTGGGCTACCGTACTTATGCAGCCTTAAGCCGCACCTTTAAGCGCATCGCCGGAAAAGCGCCGGGTGCTGCACGGCCAGTGGCGGGAAGAAGGGGTTTAGCGCTGTCCCAGTTCACGGGTACGCCTGACCGCCGCCAATACGCTGCGCTGAAGGCCTGCGGCAAAGTCACTGTTGTTCAGCTCATACAGAGCGTGGATCCCGACTCCCGCCGGTGAATTATTGATATCCAGAAGCTGACGCGGATGCTTCTGGCTTTGGCGCAGCATCTCGACCGCGCCGAGGAGGTTCTCCAGCACCACCTCCGTCGCCTGAGGCCGCGACAGCCCCGCCAGTACGCCGGCATCGGTAAGGGACTCAATAAAGTAGTAAATATAGTTAGGCCCCGCGACGCCAAAACCGGTAAAGACATCGATCAACCGCTCTGGCAGATACAGCACTTTGCCAAAACCGCGCAGAAACGGCTCGATCTCAGCCGCGCTGGCGTGGGCGTTTAAGGTTACGCCGCTATAGCCAAATCCGGTATCGGTCAGGGTATTGGGGATCGTCCTGGCAATCGGCGTTGTCTCACCAAACAGGGAGGCCAGCTTTTCCAGTGTCACTCCCGCGATCAGAGAAACCACCGTCGTCGAGCCGTTTAGCTGGGCGCGCACGCGGCTCGCCACCGCCGCCAGATCGTCCTGCGGCCGGATCCCCAGCACCAGCAAAGAGGCCTCGCTTAAGCCACCGTCGCCCGACAACCGATAGCGGGAGTGCAGAGCCTCGATTCGCACGCTGTCGATATCCTCCAGCGAGATCGCGTCCGCCTGCAGCGTACCGTTGCTTAATGACGCGCGAATAATCGCCTCCGCCATCTGTCCGGCACCAATAAAATGGACCTTTGCCATAGTTTTACTCCTTATTCAAAACGCTATTCGTCGTGACCAACACCGAAGCACCGGCCTTGTCGCGCCGGGTCGGCAACACGCCCCCCCGTTCAGTCAGTGGGATAACCCCGTCCGTCAACCGTGGTCAGCTTTTGCCTGCTCAGCGCCTGCATCGCCGCTTCGGGCTGATTAACAACCTGGTTGCGTGGCCACCACTTAAGGTTGCCATTCCGCCTCATGCGACTCTGACTGATAAAAACGCAGCCGACAGGCGGCATCACCGCGAGCCAGCGCGGTCTGCACCTCTAAACGCAGCCCCGGAAACGCGTCGGTTAACGCATGATCCCCTTCCATGCAGATATCGCATAGCGTCTCAATTTCGCTGGCGCCCCGCCCCTGCTGCCGCCAGCAGTTAACGTAAGGACAGTAGTGAAACAGGACGATAAATTCAGCCCGGCTGGCGCTAACGGGCTCCATCTCATAAACCTGAGATTCCAGACCGCGGGTAAACAGCCCGGCAAACTCCTGCAAATCCTGGCGATCGCGCATTTGCGCACGCAGCTTATGCCCGATATCGCGGCCATAGTGGCGTATGGCTTCACGCGCAAAATCATCCGCGATATGCCGTTGTCGGCTTTCGTCCAACAGGTAACCGATGGTAGCCGCGCGTTTTTCAGTAATGGCGCGCAGCGCCAGGGTCACCTCATCGTTTAAGGTGGCGGCGTTATGCGCCGGCTCCGAGCTTATTTGCGTCATGCGTTTATTCCCAGTCGGTATTCACTTTCACGTCGCTGGCGCCCGGCAGGGCATACACATCTTCGGCGTACCATTTCCGTGAGAGCTCAGCGAGGGTGCCGTCCTTTTTCAGGGCAACCAACTGCGCATCAATCGCTTTGATCAACTGCGGGTCGGTATTTTTTTTATACAAATAGACGTTAGGAAACAGGCCGACGGAATCCGAAGCTTTCAGATTGAGATTTAGCGCCTTATTTAACGCCAGTAGCGCACCAATGGGATAAATCGCCGCATCGTATTCCCCGGAAGCGACCGCTTTAAAGATATCGGCGGCGGACTGCTCGCCGTTGGGCTGCAGGTTAATTTGTTGGCCTGGATGTTTTTTGTTGTAGTTTTCAATCACCGTATAACGGGCGTCGGAGGTATGAATCGGCACCAGCTTTTTCTTACCGCTGGCGAGATCGCCAAGGTTATGAATATCGTTCTCATCGTTACGTACAATCAGGCGTAAATCGCTGATCCCGGTCGGCTCGCCGGAGTGGTCATATTTTTCCGCCCGCTCTTTGGTGAGATAAAAGTGATCCGCCGCAAGGGTATACGCGCCGGTCGACAGGCCGACGATCATCGCGTCGCGCGAGACCGCATTAAAATGAAACTTATAGTCGGTTAACCGCTGGTCCAGCACCTTTAACAGATCGCCATCGTAGCCGGTAATATTGTTGTTATCGTCCACAAAGCTAAAGGGAAAACCGTTAGCGTTAACGACAACCTCAATCGTCTTCGCGTGCGGACTTTTTTCAACCGCCTGTGCGGCGTTAATTCCCATTGCCAACGTCAGCGCACTCACCAGTAAAATTTTATTTTTCAAAATACCTTCCCCAAAATGATAACCGTGGAACACTCTTTTGTACGTTTCCTTGCCAGCGGGCGCGCAGAAACCGTTCTACACTGCGCAATGCTCTGGCAATTGCCAGGCACAGCACGATATAAATCACCAGCACGACGCAATAGGCTTCGACAAAATGAAACCCGCGCGCGGCGGCGATATTGGCTTTCGCCATCAGATCAATAACGGTGATGGTGTAAACCAGCGAGGTGTCTTTAATCAGATCGATCAGCACGCTGGTGAAGTTCGGCAGTGCGGATACTGCCGCCTGCGGAAAAATAATGCGTCGGAACTGCGTGAACCCGCTTAGCCCAATTGACCATGCGGCCTCGCGCTGCCCCTTATCAACCGCGTTCCAGCCTGCGCGAAAGGTTTCGGCGAAATACGCGCTGAAAATCAGCGATAGCGCGGTGACCGCCGCCACCAGTGGCGAGAGTTTATAGTGGTACATATTATCCTGCGGGCCGCCAAACAGCCCGGCGGCTATCCACGGCCAGACGTAAAAAAAGAAATACAGCATCACCAGTACCGGGACCGAACGGCTAAAGGAGAGAAATACCTTCGCCCCCCATTGAACCCCGGGAACCTGACGAATAATCACCCACGCCAGCGCCGCGCCCAGCAGAGTGGAAAAGAGTAAGGACAATAACGTTATCACCAGGGTAACCGGCAGCGCGCTTAAAATAAACGTAAAATTGTCCCGAATGAACGCCAGGCTAAACATGTTAATCTATCACTCCAGCAGGAACTGATACTTCTTTTCAATACGAGTGGTAAAATAGAGAATAATACTATTCAGCACCCAGTAAACGATAATAACACTAATAAACGCCGCAACCTGTTTAGCCCCATAGCTATTTTGCGAAATCTTTTGTGCACGGCCAAAAATATCTACAATACCAATAATATTGACCAGTGAGGTCATCTTCACGAGGTTAATTAAAAGATTACCAAAAACGGGAATGGCAATAATGAGCCCCTGGGGAAAAATAATCCGCAGCATTCCCTTATGCCAGGGAATATTGAGGCTGATGATGGCCTCTTTCTGGCCGGTATCCACCGTACGCCACGCGGAGCGCATCATTTCTGCAAAATAGGGACTGATGCTGACCGAAATAGACAACACCGCAAAGGTGGTATCGCTAATCCATAGCGGCGGCAGCGCCAGCGCAGTCAAAATTAATTTTCCGCCGAAGAAAAACAGCAGGATCAGCAGCGCCAGGGGGGCGCCACGCAGAATGTCGGTATACCCGTTTGCCACCGCGCTGAGCGGCTTAAAGCGACTAAACTGCAGCAGCACAATCAGCAGCGCGATCGTCAAACCAAGCAGCAGCGATGCCAGCGTTATCCCGAGGGTCACGGGTAAATTTTCCAGCAGTTTCGGCAATATTCCGGCGATATCCTGCCAGTTAAAGAGCGGGTTATTGTTCATCATTAGCCTCAGGCATGATAGTGCAGTTGCGCCAGAAACGCCCGGGTTCGCCCCTGCTGTGCTGCGCCAAATATCTGTTCCGCCGGGCCCTGCTCAACGATTTCGCCGTTTTCCATAAATACCACCCGGGAAGCGACCTGGCGGGCGAACGCCATTTCATGGGTCACGATAATCATCGTCTGACCCGCAGCGGCAATCGTCTGAATAAGCTCCAGCACTTCACCAACTTTTTCCGGATCCAGCGCGGAAGTCGGCTCATCCAGCAGCAGAACGGCGGGGTTAATTGCCAGCGCCCGCGCAATCCCGATACGCTGCTTTTGGCCGCCGGAGAGACTGTGCGGATAGCTGTCTTTTTTATGCAATAACCCCACCTGCTTTAAGAGTTGTTCAGCAATATCCTGCGCCTCCTGACGCGGGCGCTTTTGAGCGTAAATCAGGCCTTCGGTAATATTCTGCAGTGCGGTCAGATTATGAAAGAGATTCCACGATTGAAAAACCATGGCGGTTTTCGCCCGTAGCTTTTCAATCTCCTTTTTGCCCGCTTTTGCGCAATCCAGCGCCACATCATCTATTCTTATTTGCCCGCTATCGGCAGGCTCCAGGAAATTAAGCGTACGTAATAGCGTGGTTTTCCCTGAGCCGCTGGGGCCAATAATGCAAATAATCTCGCCGGAATGAATACTGAGCGAGACCTCTTTTAGCACTCTTTCACCGGAGAAGCTTTTACTGATCTTATTAATAGTTATCATAATTAAATATTCGTGGATAATTTTTATTTGCCGCACGCCGGCGCTTATTGCTGCCTAAAAACTATATTGCTGCAGTTCAGATGATAGCAAACAAGAAAATCATCTATCGAAAGTTAAAAAATAACTTTTTATATATTTGTTATGACAATGAGGCTGAATTGTAATTTAGCTTTCTTAACAAAACTGGATGGCAATACTTGACAATGATTATTCAAATTTACTGAACAATGAAAGCAAATTGTTTCGATTTTAATCATCCGGCCGTCAGCCTATCATTTATCACATCGGGGCAACAACGCTCCAACACTGACAAAACACTTAAGGAATACGACCATGAAATCCATCAAAACTTTCGTTGCAGTTGCCGCACTCTCTATGATCTCTTTCGGTACTTTTGCTCAGAGCATCAGCGCCAGCGCTTCCACCCTGGACCGCGCAGAAGCCAAAATTGCCGCGCAGGCCGCAGAGCAAGGCGCGTCTTACAAAATCACCAGCGCTCAATTCAATAACCGCGTACATATGACCGCTGAGCTGACGAAATAAAATAGCCACATTGCCGGGCCGCCGGAAGAAACAGGCGACAGCGACAGCACGATGAAATAAGGAACAGAATATGAAAAATATCGGCGTAGTCACCGCACTGCTGTTGGCCGCTACACTTTCGTCCGGCGTGATGGCCGCAGAGAAGAGCCAGACACATCCGGAGGCGGGTTCAAATATCGATACATCGATGCATCAGAATCATATTGATGTCAGCCATGCCTTTGATAAAGAGAGCCTGACCGCAGGCAATCTTCAGTAAGACACTGCATAAGGCGCGCGTGGAAATATCCGCTGCGCGCTTTTTTTCTGCCCGTTTGACCATGGATTATCCGCCATAACTTCCGCTTTTGCCGTATCGATATACTACGCTTCTACACCTCGTTGCTTCCTGACAGCACATTTTGCAGATAACACTGCTTTCATCATGCGTACCGGACAGGCATTGAAAGCAGAAGTTGTCTGTTTTACTCAATAGCGTCCGCAGGGTTTTCTGCCAGGGCTTTTATCCACTTTTTCCCCTCTGTTATAGAGTACGACTATCCAGATGGTAAATTACGTCGTAGCATCTATCATTCGACTGTATGACTCATAAGCAGGAGCGGATGACATGAGAGTTAATGGACTTACCAAAGGATTTTTCATCCTTATCGTCTTTATTGTAACCCTGGCCTTTTTTGATGTTCTCTCACCCTATTATTCCGCCATCCTCTGGGCCGCGATCCTTGCGGTGATTTTTAATCCGGTCAAAAACAAGATTCGTACCCGCCTCGGCGAGCGCAATGGCCTCGCGGCGCTGCTGACCATCGTCATCATCTGCCTTATCGTTTTTACGCCGCTGGCGATCATCCTCTCGTCGCTGGCCTACGAGCTGAACGTGGTGTATAGCAAACTTCAGCATAACGACACTCAGTTCCCGACGGTGGTCGCCAGTCTGTTTGCTCACCTCCCCGGCTGGGCCAGAGGTTTCCTTGCCGAGCACAACCTCGATAGCGCGCAGCAGATCCAGCAGCAGCTCTCCGATGTTGCGCTGAAAAGCGGCCAGTATCTGGCCGGCAGCGCGTTTCTGATTGGTAAAGGCACCTTTGGCTTTACCGTCAGCTTCGGCATTATGCTGTACCTGCTGTTCTTCCTGCTAAAGGATGGGCCTTACCTGGTGCTGTTGACTCTCGAATCTCTGCCGTTATCGAGCTATGTGAAGCAGCACCTGTTCGCTAAATTCGCCGCGGTCGCCCGCGCCACGGTAAAAGGCACCGTGGCCGTGGCGCTGGCGCAGGGGGCGCTGGGCGGCTTTGCCTTCTGGGTTGCCGGTCTGGACGGCAGCATTCTGTGGGGTGCGCTGATGGCGTTCCTGTCGCTTATCCCGGCGGTAGGCTCGGCCATTATCTGGGTGCCGGCGGCGATTTACCTCTTCGCCACCGGGCAGCTGTGGCAGGGCGCCTTTATCGTCGGCTTCTTTGTGATTGTGATTGGCCTGGTGGATAACATTCTGCGTCCGCTGCTGGTGGGCAAGGATACCAAAATGCCGGACTACCTGATCCTTATCGCGACGCTGGGCGGCATGGAGATCTACGGTATCAACGGATTCGTTATCGGGCCGCTGATTGCCGCCTTGTTTATCGCTTGCTGGAACCTGCTGTCGGGACGAGAGCATGCCGGTAATACCGATGAAATAGATGAAGAATTCATTGAGGAAGCGAAAAATAGCCGCAACGAATAAGCTTCATGGGCCGCCGTGGCGCAAGGTGCGACACGGCATCACACCAGTACATAACACCATTCATTTTGAAAAAATTAGTAAATAAAACTTAACATTCAGTAAAGCAATGATAGGCTGTATCAGTCAGGAACGAAAATAAAGGATGATCAACCGTGAAAAAAATCACTACGCTAGCCGTTTCTCTGCTGACCGCCGCCTGCATGTCCGCTGGCGCCCAGGCCGCAGAACAGCCGCTGGAAAAAGTCGCGCCGTTCCCGAAAGCGGAAAAAGGCATGAAGCGTCAGGTTATTCAGCTGCCGCAGCAGCAGGATGAGTCAGCGCTGAAGGTTGAGCTGATAATCGGCCAGACGCTGGAAGTTGACTGCAACCACCATCGTTTAGGCGGGAAGCTGGAAAGCAAAACCCTGGAAGGCTGGGGCTATGACTACTATGTCTTTGATAAGCTGAGCGGCCCGGTCTCTACCATGATGGCCTGCCCGGATGGCAAGAAAGAGAAGAAATTTGTCACTGCCGGTCTCGGCGATGATGCCATGCTGCGCTACAACAGCAAGCTGCCGATTGTCGTGTACGCGCCGAGCAATGTCGATGTGAAATATCGCATCTGGCGCGCCGACGAAACCATCGGTAACGCCGTCGTCCGCTAAGTCGACCCATCAAACCGACAAAAAAAACGGCAGCCCGCAGGCTGCCGTTTTTGTCAGAGCGTTTGTCAGAGCGCGATATCCGCCATCGGCTTACCACCGCTCAGCGGCTTCAGCTCCGCCTGCGGGGCTTCATCCGCCACCGCGGCCGGCTCATATTTCAGCTCCAGCACTTCACTGGTCCACGCCAGCGCTTTCTCAATCTCCGCCGGGTTGCCGTCAAGGCGAATACCGTAGGTCGGGATGATGGCCTTCAGCCTGGCCTGCCATTCCGGCGAATTGACTTTGTCTTTAAACACTTTTTCCATCAGCTGCAGCATGATAGGCGCCGCGGTGGAGGCGCCTGGCGATGCGCCGAGCAGCGCCGCGACAGTGCCTTCGTCATCGCTCACCACTTCAGTACCGAGGCGCAGTACCCCGCCCTTCTTCGCATCGCGCTTGATAATCTGCACGCGCTGACCGGCCTGCCACAACCGCCAGTCCTCTTTCCGCGCTTCCGGATAGTACTCGCACAGCGCCGCCAGGCGATCTTTATCTTTCTGCATCACCTGGCTAATCAGGTATTTCACCAGATCGAAGTTGTCCAGACCGACGTTGAGCATCGGCAGAATATTCGAGGTATTCGTCGAGGCCAGCAGATCCCACAATGAACCGTTCTTCAGGAAGCGGGTCGAGAAGGTGGCGAACGGCCCGAACAGCACCACGCGTTTACCGTCGATAATACGGGTATCAATGTGCGGCACCGACATCGGCGGCGCGCCCACTTCGGCCTGGCCGTAAACCTTCGCCAGATGGTGGTTCACCACCTCCGGATTTTCGCAGACCAGGAACTGGCCGCCGACCGGGAAGCCCGCATACTCTTTGGCCTGTGGAATGCCGGTTTCCTGCAGCAGCGTCAACGCCGCGCCGCCGGCGCCGATAAAGATGAATTTCGCTTTAATGACCCGCTTCTGACGACGGTTGTCGGCATCCGCGAGAGTGACCGTCCAGCTCTTGTCGGCGTTGCGCTTGAAGCGACGTACCACGGTACCCAGCTGCAGGGAGAAATTATCATGCTTTTGCAGGCCGGCGATCAGCTGGCGGGTAATTTCGCCATAGTTGACGTCGGTTCCCACTTCAGTACGGGTGGCGGCCACCTTTTGCTGCGGATCGCGGCCTTCCATTACCAGCGGCGCCCAGGCTTTGATCTGCTGATGGTCTTCAGAATAGCGAATACCGCGGAACAGTTCGCTCTGCTGCAGCGCCGCATAGCGCGCGCGCAGGAAGTTGACGTTATCTTCGCCCCACACAAAGCTCATGTGCGGCACGCTGTTAATGAAAGATTTTGGTTTGTTCAGGACGCCGCGCGTCACCTGATGCGCCCAGAACTGACGCGAGATATGGAAGGCTTCGTTGATGTCGACCGCTTTGTCGATATTGATGCCGTTGGCGGTCTGCGGCGTGTAGTTCAGCTCCATTAGCGCCGCGTGGCCGGTACCCGCATTGTTCCACCCGTTTGAGCTCTCTTCCGCCACGCTGGACATCTGCTCAACCATGGTAATAGACCAGTCTGGCTCAAGCTCCTGCAGCCAGGTTCCCAGTGTGGCGCTCATAATGCCGCCGCCAATCAACAATACATCCGTCTCTTGCTCATGGCGGGTGTTGGTCCGAGTGCTGTTGGGACCAACCGCCTGTGAGCGTGGTACGGCCATCTTTTTATTCATCGGATTTGAGCCTTACTTTACTCGCTGTTTTTATTTAGCGCAGGTGATACGATTCTCACCACTCACGTTACCACCGAAGCTCAAAAATTTAAATATTGTTTAAATTTTAAGTTCTGTTTTGAGATCCGTTATAAAAATGTTTAATAAATGTATACACCAAATCACTTTTTGTACTGGTAGCCTTGGGGATTCCGCGCTATCATCCTCGGTTTTGTGACAGACCGCACGGAAGCAGGGCCTGCCACCGCTCCCTCTTTTTTATAAGCTGCGAACTTTTTTTATGCCCCCAGTTTCTGACCCCGCCGCTTCCGGCAATCTGCGCCCCATCCTCCGCTCCCCGTCGTTACTGACGCGCGAAGTGCTGGCCGGCGTGCTTACCGCCCTGGCGTTAATCCCTGAAGTTATTTCGTTTTCGGTCATTGCCGGTGTTGACCCGCAGGTCAGCCTGGTTGCCTCGGTGGTGCTTTGCCTGGCGATGTCGGTGCTCGGCGGGCGCCCGGCAATGGTGACGGCTGCTGCCGGGTCGGTGGCGCTGGTCATTGGCCCAATGGTGCATCAGTACGGCGTGGGCTACATTCTGCCGGCGGTCATTCTGGCGGGTATGATTCAAATTTTGTTTGGTCTGTGCGGCATGGCGCGCCTGATGCGTTTTATTCCCCCGGCAGTGATGACCGGGTTCGTCAATGCCCTCGGGATCCTGATTTTCTTTGCTCAGGTACCGCACTTCTGGAGTCGCCAGCCGCTGATCGTCGGCCTGTTCGTCCTGACGCTGCTTATCGTCCTGTGGGCGCCGCGCTTCATTAAGGCCGTCCCGGCGCCACTGATCGCCATTGTCGCGCTCACTCTCTATACCGTCACCACTGGCCAGCAGTTGCCCACCGTCGGCGATGAAGGCTCGATGAGCGGCGGCCTGCCGGGATTCACTGCCCTGACCGTCCCCCTGAACCTGGCGACACTGCAGATTATCTGGCCGTGCGCCCTCAGTATCGCCTTTGTCGGTCTGATGGAGTCCCTGCTGACGGCTAAGCTGGTGGACGATCTCACCCATACCCCGTCGAACAAATCGCGGGAAAGCGCCGGGCTGGGTATCGCTAATATCCTTGCCGGCTGTTATGGCGGTATCGCCGGCTGCGCGATGATCGGCCAGACCATCGTTAACGTGGAGATGGGCAGAGCCCGCAGCCGTCTCTCAACGGTGATCGCCGGTCTGGTGCTGCTCCTGCTGGTGACAGCGCTCAGCCAGGTGATGGCGCAGATCCCGATGGCGGTGCTGGCAGGGGTGATGGTGATTGTGGCGGTGAAAACCTTTAGCTGGCATAGTATTCGCCCGGGCGAACTGGTGCGTAATCCGTGGCCGGAAACGCTGGTGATGCTGGTGACCGTCGCCGCAACGGTGGGAACCAGCAATCTGGCGATCGGCGTGCTGGCGGGGATCGTCGCCATGGCGCTCATCCCCCGCCGCCTGCGCACGAAGGCGCAGGCTACATCAGAAACAGCGTCGCCAGACCAAGGAAAATAAAGAAGCCGCCGGTGTCGGTGATAGCGGTGATCATCACGCTGGAGCCAACCGCCGGGTCGCGCCCCAGCTTCACCATAACCATCGGGATTATCACGCCCATCATCGCCGCCATCAGCAGGTTGAGCATCATGGCCAGCGTCATCACCCCACCGAGCTGCGGATCGTCATACAGCCACCAGGTAATGGCCCCCATAATCCCGCCCCATACCAGGCCGTTAATCAGGGCGACCCCCATTTCACGCAGGATCAGGAAGGTAAAGCTGCCGGGCTGGATCTGCTGTAGCGCCATCGCCCGGACGATCATGGTGATCGTCTGGTTGCCGGTATTGCCGCCGATCCCGGCGACGATCGGCATCAGCGAGGCCAGCGCCACCAGCTGTGAAATGGTGTGTTCGAAGCCGTCGATGACCCTGGAAGCGATAAACGCCGTACACAGGTTGACCGCCAGCCACGCCCAGCGCGTTTTCACCGCCTTGCTGACCGGGGCGAAGACATCCTCTTCATCGCTCAGGCCCCCCATCCGGCGCAGATCGTTATCGGTTTCTTCATAAACCACATCGACGATCTCATCGATGGTCAGTCGCCCGATCAGCTTACCATCGGCATCAATGACGGCGGCGCTGAGTAAGTCATCACGTTCGAAGGTGCGCGCCACCTTCTCCGCCTCTTCGTGCGGCTGAAAGGTGACCGGATCGCCCTCCATCACCTCCCCTACCCGCTTCTGCGCATCGTTGAGCAGAATGGTCTGCAGCTCCAGCTCGCCGAGCAGCAGCTTGTTACGGGTGGTGACGAACAGCTTATCGGTGTTTTCCGGCATTTTACCCAGACGCCGCAGATAGCGCTGCACCGCTGCCAGCGTGGCCTCCGGTCGCACCGTAATGACCTCAAACTCCATGATCGACCCGACGCTGTTGTCGGCGTAGCGCATAATCTGGCGAATACGGGCACGCTTCTCGGCAGGCAGGGTCGCCAGCAGCCGTCCGGTCAGGTTGCGCGGCAGATGCTGCAGCAGGTAAACCTGTTCATCGATATCCAGCGGCTGCATCGCCTGCAGCAGCTCGGGGTCGCTCATCTTGTCGATCAGGTCGCCCCAGACATTTTCTGAGGCTTCCAGCAGCACTTCGCCGCGTTTATCGTCAGGTACCAGGCACCATAGCGCGGTACGGGCGTCATAGGGGAGCGCTTCCAGCGCATCGGCGAGATCCGGCGGCGGCAGATGCGAGACCAGGATCTCGACTTCCGCCAGGTCATCGGCCAGCGTGCCTTCATCATAGCGTTCGGCCAGCGTTAGTTTGCCCAGCAGCGCGGAGGTCACTGCTTTATCGGTGCTCAAGAGCCAAATCAGACGGGCGCGCTCTTCGTCACGTAAGCGGGCGCTTTTTTTATGCAAAACGGACATCGATCGGGCAATCCTTTTGAGAATAGTGAGCCGGCCTGCGGGCCGGAAGCCTTAAGCATAGCGCGAGGAGGGGGAAATAATAACCGCCAGCAATGTAGTCGCTGAAAATTTCAGCGGCGCGGCACCCGGCTTTTCCCCCGGGCTCGCGGCGAGCATCAGGCCGTACGGGCCACCGCATCGCGGGAAGCCTGCGCCCGCTCCTCCCCGGTGAGCTCGGACAGCTGGCCGGCACGCATCTCCAGCAGGCGATCGGCGTGCTGGAAATAGTGATCGTCATGGCTGATGGCGAACACGGTTTTCCCCATCTGCTGCATCAGCGGCAGCAGCACCTGATAGAACTCGCGGCGGAAATGCGGATCCTGATCCGCCGCCCATTCATCCAGCAGAATGATGTCCCGGGACTCGGCCAGCGCCAGCAGGAGCGCCACGCGCTTCTTCTGCCCTTTCGACAGCCGGAGGTCGGCGATTTTCCCGTTCTCCAGCTGCAGCTTGTGGGCCATTTGCAGGCGCTCCAGCCACGTTGCCACCAGCGCCGGATCGGCCTCCTCTCCCTGCGGCCCGAGCAGGCGGTCAAACAGCCAGACGTCGGTAAACACCGCGGAGAACAGTTTGCGATACTCCTCCGGTTTATCCGCCGCCAGCGGCTGGCCGTCCACGAGGATCTGACCGGAAACCGGCTGATACAGGCCGGTCAGGAGCATCGCCAGGGTTGACTTGCCGCTGCCGTTGCCGCCGATCAGAAACACCAGCTCGCCGCGTTTCAGCGTCAGGTTAAGCGGCCCTACCGCAAAGCGCTGGTCCGGATAATGGAAAGTGACATCGCGCAACTCCAGCGTCTGCCAGTCAGGATGCGCCTGCGGCCGGGGAAATTCGGCTTGATATGGGGCGAGAGAGAACTGGCGCAGCTTGTTAAACGCCACCTGGGCGCTGAGCAAGGTGGGCAGCGCGCCGACGGCGGAGAGCAGCGGCGTGCGCAGAAACAGCAGCGTCAGGGAATAGGTCGCCGCCACGGCGGTATCGGCCCAGCCGAGGCTGTTGGCCATCCAGAACACCAGCCCGATGGCGCCAAGCATCATAATATTCGACCAGTTAACCGCGCTGAGATGGAAGGTATCGGCGCGAACGATATGGTGCCGATACTCCCGGGCGTCCGGGAGGTAGAGCTGATTAAACACATACTCCGCGCGTTCGCGATTGAGGGTCAGCTCTTTGCGCCCCTCCAGCACCGTCTGGTAGTCGTGATACAGCTTATCTTCCGTTTCGCGCAGGCTGGCCATATGTTTGTACACCCGCGACACCAGCACAAAACCGCCCCAGATGGTGAGCGCCATCCACAGCGCCGTCACCAGCATCATTTTGCCTGACAGCCAGGCCAGATAGGCGGCAGAGCCGAAGGTCAGAATGATCCCCTGCACCAGCTCCGGCAGGCGCACAAAGGCGATGGTGATGTTACGGATATCGCTGGTCAGCCCGGCAAGCAGCGACGCGCTGCCGATCTTATCCACCTGTTCAATCTGAGTATCGAGGATGCGTTTAACAAATTCGCCGCGCAGGCGATAAACAAAATGGTGGCCGAGGGTGGTCAGCGCCAGCTGGGAGCCCAGCGTCACCGCCATCAGCAGCCCCAGCAGGCCAAGAAACTCCGGCAGGACCCGCAGCGAGGTATCGACAGCGGTAATCAGGCGCAGGTTAATGAAGGCGATTAAGCCGATACCCAGCGCGGCGCTGAGCAGACTGAGGGCAATCACGCCGAGAAACGGCCAACGATACTGACGCCAGACGAGAGAGAGAAGTTCCATAACAGGCTATCCGGAAAAGCAAAACAGCCAGCAGTTTAAACGGCTCGCCGATGACATCAAGAATAATTCTTATTTTAATACTGGCGACTGCCCGCCTGCCGAAAAGTGAGGTTGTAACGACAGTCGCCCGTTTCGGGGTGATGCCCGGCTTTCAGCGGCTGAATACCGTGATAAAACAGACGCGACTCGCCGCCCCAGACCACCACATCGCCATGCTCCAGCAGCAGCCGTTGTAGCGGGTCGCTGCGTTGCAACCCGCCAAACTGAAAGATGGCCGGCAGACCCAGCGAGACCGAGACGATCGGCGCCCGCAGATCCTGTTCATCTTTATCCTGATGCAACGACAGTTTTGCGCCCGGCTGATAGCGGTTAATCAGACAGGCGTCGGGGGAAAAGTTCGGATAGCCGCCGGCCGCGGCTGCCGCCAGCGCCAGTTCGCGGAATACGGCAGGCATCGGCGGCCAGGTTTGATCGGTTAACGGGTCGACCGGGTCGTACAGGTAGCCGTGGCGATCGGTGGTCCAGCCCAGCGCGCCGCAGTTGGTCATGGCGACCGACATGGTGTATCCGCCCGGCGTGACCATCTGGCGAAATGGCGACTGGCGGGCGACATCGGCAATCGCCTGCAGCAGCGCCGGGGCGCGCTCGCGGGCGAAGCGTCGGAGCACCACCGCACCGGGTGCCAGCGGCTCCTGCCACGGTGGCGTATCGCTAAACAGATCGAGCATTATTCCTCCTCGTATTGGGCCTCGCGCGCCAGCAGCTGCGCTTTCCGCGCCGTTCCCCAGCGATAACCGGACAGCGCGCCGCCCTCCCGTACCACCCGATGGCAGGGAACGATCACCGCCAGCGAATTCGCCGCGCAGGCGCCAGCCACCGCTCTTGCTGCTCGTGGCAGACCAATATGCTCTGCCACCTGGCGGTAGCTGCGGGTCTCGCCCGCCGGGATCTGCCGCAGCGCCTGCCAGACCTGCAACTGAAAGGCGGTGCCCTGCAGATCCAGCGGCAGCGATACCGGCCGCCGGCTGTCGTCGAGGTGGGCGAAAACCTCGGCCATTTGGCGACGGAACTCAGGGGTGCCCTGGCGCAACTCGGCGTTGGGAAAGCGCTGGCGCAGGTCGTCGAGCAATGCCGTATCGTTATCGCCCGGCAGAACGGCGCAAACGCCACGCTCACTCTGCGCCACCAGACAGCGGCCCAGCGCGCAGTCGCCCGTGGTCCAGGTCACCACGGTGGCGGCGCCGCCACGGCGAAACTGACGGGCGGTCATACCTAATGCCGCATCGGCCTGACGATAATAGCTGCTGCTGTCGGGAAAACCGGCCGCCAGCGCGGCGCGGGTCACCGTGTTCCCCTGCTCCAGCGCTTCCCGCAGACGTCGGGCGCGCCACGCCTGTTGCCACGCTTTGGGGGTCATACCGGTGACGGATTTAAACAAACGGTGGAAATGAAACGGGCTGACCGCCAGCTCACGAGCCAGCGCCTCAAGGGTCAGGGGCGCGTCCTGCTCCAGCAACCGGCAGGCCTGCGCCACTTTGTCGACCCTTTGCTGCTGCGGATCGTCTTTATCCGGCTGGCAGCGTTTGCAGGGGCGGAACCCCGCCGCCACGGCAGCGGCGACGTCGGCAAAAAAGCGCACGTTTTCCCGCCGCGCACGACGCGAGCGGCAGGAAGGGCGGCAGCAGATACCGGTGGTCAGTACCGCAAAGACAAACTGACCATCGGCCCGGGTATCACGTTCGCAGACCGCCTGCCAGCGGCGGTCATCGGTATCGGCAACTATCGGTTTCATGACGAGGCTCCTGCTGTAAGTGTATCCTCAGTCTGCGGCGACGCCCGCAGCAAAAAACCCGCAATCTTGCTTTTTAATTTTTCTCGCCGACGAGGAAGGTGCGAAACTGTGGCGACATCCAGGTTTTAAACCCCTCGCCCTCTTTGACGATCATATAGACTGCCAGCCCCTGCTCGCGCACCACCTGCTGCGCTTTTTCCGGCCCGAGGACCATCAGTCCGGTATCCCAGCCATCCGCCTCCAGCGCCGTTGGCGCAATGACGGTGACGGAGACCAGCTTATGGCTTATCGGCTGCCCGGTCTGCGGATCGATGACGTGCGAGATACGTTTGCCGTCGAGTTCATAGTAATTACGATAGCTGCCGGAGGTGCTGATGCCGTGACCATTGATGTCGACAATCGCCTGGACGGCGTTTTCCCGGTCGGTCGGTTTCTGGATCGCCACCCGCCAGGGCTTGCCTTCGCCGTTCATCCCGCGGCTCACCAACGCCCCGCCCACCGACACCAGATAGCGGGAGATCCCCTCCTGCTCCATCAATCGCGCGAGGTGATCGGCAGCATAGCCCTCCCCCACCGTGGAGAGATCGACAAACAGATCGGGGATATCTTTTTGCAGGAATTGCCTGCCGCTCTGATTGATAACCTGCAGATGCTGCAGGCCGGTGCGCGCCTTCGCCGCGGCTATCGCCTGGGCATCCGGGGTGGTGACCGGCTGTTTATCCGGGCCAAAGCCCCACAGATTGACCAGCGGCCCCACGGTAATATCCATCGCGCCGTGCGTTTTGGCGCCAATCCGCAACGACAGCGTCACGATGTCCGCCATCGCTTCGCTCACTGGCCAGGGCCGGGTATCCGCCGCGTGGTTGAAACGCATCAGCGCCGAGTCGTTTTTCCAGGTCGAGAGCAGGCGATCGTCGGCATCCAGCTGGGCCTGAACCTTGGCGCGCAACGCCTCGGCCTTTGCCTCATCCACGCCAATGACGCTGACCCGCCAGAAGGTGCCCATGGTTTTGCCATCCAGCACGGTGGCCGTCGAAGCCGGGGTCGCAGGGGTGGTGGCTGAATCGCAGCCAGAGAGCAGTACGCAGGCGCCCAGCAGTGCGGCGCGAAAGAAAGTCATGTCCATTAGTCGAGGCTCCTCTTACCAGGGCGACAAGAGTATACCAGCGAGGTTAAACCAGACATAAAAAAAGGCGCCAGAGGCGCCTTTTTCTTGTGCAGCTTGCGACTTAGAACTGGTAAACCAGGCCCAGTGCAACCACGTCGTCGGTAGAAACACCGGCGTTGCGGGTGAAGCTGTTGTCGTCCAGCAGGTTGATTTTGTAGTCAACATAGGTGGACATGTTTTTGTTGAAGTAGTAAGTCGCGCCAACATCAACATATTTCAGGAGGTCCTGGTCGCCGTAGCCTTCCAGATCCTTACCTTTAGACTGCAGGTAAGCCACGGACGGACGCAGACCGAAGTCGAACTGGTACTGAGCAACCACTTCGAAGTTCTGTGCTTTGTTAGCAAAGCCCAGGGAACCGGCGCGGGTCGCGTTGTAGGTCTGGGTGTACTGAGTGGCCAGGTAGATGTTGTTCGCGTCGTATTTCAGACCACCGGTGTAGGTTTCAGCGTTGTCGCCGTTACCCAGAACCAGGTTGTTCTGATCGTCGGTACGTTTAGAGTGAGAGTACGCGAAACCAGCGCTGATGCCATCAAAGATGTCATAAGTTACAGAAGTACCGTAGCCGTCGCCATTCTGTTTCTGCGCGCCACGACCGTTGTTGGTCGCGCCTTCGCCGCTGACGCTGCCGTTTTTACCCTGGTACTGCAGAGCAAAGTTCAGGCCGTCAACCAGACCGAAGAAGTCAGAGTTACGGTAGGTTGCAACGCCGTTAGCACGGGACTGCAGGAAGTTGTCAGAACCGTAGGTGTCGCCGCCGAATTCCGGCAGAACGTCGGTCCAGGACGTTACGTCGTATACCACGCCGTAGTTACGACCGTAGTCGAAAGAACCCGCGTCGCCAAATTTCAGACCGGCGAATGCCAGACGAGTCCATGCCTGATCGCTGGAGCTTTCAGTGTTGTTCGCCTGAACGTTGTATTCCCACTGGCCGTAACCGGTCAGCTGGTCGTTGATCTGAGTTTCGCCTTTAACGCCTACACGCATGTAGGTCTGGTCGCCGTCTACGCTCTTGTCGTCAGAGAAGTAGTGCAGACCATCGATTTTACCGTACAGGTCTAATTTGTTGCCATCTTTGTTATAAATTTCAGCCGCATTTGCTGCGCCTGCTACCAGCAGAGCCGGTACCAGGAGGGACAGTACTTTAACTTTCATGTTATTAACCCTCTGTTTGTTATATGCCTTTTATTATGCCACTGCTTACTGATTACCCTTCTAATCAGTCGGCTATTTCATTGTGCTGCAAAATGCAGAATAATCCAACAAGAATATGATACTAAAACTTCTAAGATGTTTCAAAATGCCCACAAGATGTTTCAATTTGTAAAAATGGCGGAACTTTTTGCACCACAAAATGGTCTGGGAAATACGCACTAATAATCAAAAAAAATATTTATTGGTTCACAATCAATCACATACACACAAATAACTCTATAGCACTGAATGGTAAAACAAAACTATCATTGGTGACTAAAATAACAGTCGCTATCATCATTAACTTTATTTATTACCGTCATTCAGTTCTGAATGTCTGTTTACCCCTATTTCAACCGGATGCCTCGCATCCGGTTTTTTTTACCCTTCTTTACACAACTTTAATTTATCTGTGCTACGGCAAAAAATTCCCTAACGACTATTAATCAATCAATTAGCCTGTCAATTGCCCTTATTCAGCCAATGTCTTGTTATTTCGTGCGATTCTTCCGCCTGTACTTTGTCAATATCGCGACTGGTCAGCGTTGTTGGCGCGGTTTCATTGGCGCTTCGATTCTAAGATAATTCCTGGAGAGTATCGCGCCGCTGGCACCATTCTGTAGTATGGATTTACGCCATTAGCCTTTATACTGCCTGCAGCATCTGCTTTGTTGCCAGTTACTCTGGCGCTACATCCTGTTTACAAACAATGATGAGTCGTTCAGCCACAAGATGACCCCGAAAAAATTCTCCCTGATCCCCGGCAACATCAGCCGCTTCTTCATTTTGATGGTTATTGTCCTGCTGGCGACGATGGGGGTGATGATTCAAAGTGCCGTCAATGCCTGGCTGAAAGAGAAGAGCTATCAGGTGGTTGATGTCTCCCACGCCTTGCACCAGCGCATTGACACCTGGCGCTATGCCACCTGGCAGATCTACGACAATATCGCCGCGACCTCGGCTAACGCTGCGAGCGGTGGCTTGCAGGAGACGCGTTTAAAACAGGACGTCTACTACCTTGAGAAGCCCCGGCGTAAAACCGAAGCGCTGATTTTTGGCTCCCACGACAGCTCGACCCTCGAGATGACGCAGAAAATGTCCGATTATCTCGATATTTTGTGGGGTGCGGAAACCATCCCATGGTCGATGTACTATCTCAATGGTCTGGATAATAGCCTGATTCTGGTCTCAACCCTGCCGTTGAAGGACCTCTCCTCAAGCTTTAAAGAGTCAACGATCAGTAGCGTCGTGGAATCCCGGCGCGCGGAGATGCTGCTGCAGGCCAATACCCTTGATGAGCGCGAGACCTTCTCGCCGCTGCGCCATCTCGCCTGGCAGAACGCGCACTACTTTACGTTACGCACCACCTTCAACCAGCCTGGACATCTGGCCACGGTGGTCGCTTTCGACCTGCCGATTAACGATCTGATCCCGCCAGGCATGGCGTTGGACAGCTTCCGTATCGAGCCAGACCCGTCGCAAAACCTTGCCACCAATCCTGACAAAGAGACGACCGACCATATCGGGATCACCTTTAACGGCATGCAGATCGACATCGCCACCGATATCAGCACTACCGGTATGCAGTTGCTCTGGACGGTACCGCTGAGCAGCATGCTGCTGGCCGCCCTGCAGAATATTCTTCTGCCGCTGCTGCTCAACATTGGCCTGCTGGCGCTGGCGCTGTTTGGTTTTACCACCTTTCGTCACTTTAAAGGACGCAGCAGTCCGTCTGGCGCCGGGCTCCCTTCCGCCGCCAACAGCGAACTGCGTCTGCTGCGCGCTATAAATGAAGAAATTGTTTCTTTGCTGCCGCTGGGGCTACTGGTTCACGATCAGGAAGCCAACCGAACCCTTATCAGCAACCCTATTGCCGACCATCTGCTTCCGCACCTGAATCTGCAGAACATCACCAATATGGCGGACCAGCATCAGGGGGTGATTCAGGCTACCGTCAATAATGAGCAGTATGAAATCCGCCAGTATCGCAGCCAGGTAGCCCCGCGCACGCAGATCCTGATTATCCGAGACCAGGACCGCGAAGTGCTGGTCAATAAAAAGCTCAAGCAGGCCCAGCGCTTGTATGAGAAAAACCAGCAGGGGCGGGCGGCCTTTATGCAGCATATTGGCAGCGCCCTGAAGCAGCCCGCGCTGAACCTGGCGGCAGAGGCGGCGGCGCTCGACAGCGCAGAGAACCGGACGCTGGCGCAGCATGCCGATGAGCTGGTCAAACTGATCGATGACATTCAGCTCGCCAATCTGCTGGAAAGCGACACCTGGAAAACCAGCCAGGCGCTGTTCTCGGTTCAGGAACTGATCGATGACGTTGTACCGGAAGTTCTGCCGGCGATGAAGCGCAAGGGTCTGCAGCTGCTGATCAATAACGCGCTCCCTGCCGGTGAGCAGCGCTACGGTGACCGTGAAGCCCTGCGACGCACACTGGTGCTGTTAATCCAGTATTCCATCACCACCACGCCTATCGGCAAGATCACCCTCGACGTTTGTCAGGACGAGTCGGCCAGCGATCGTTTGACCTTCCGCATTCTGGATACTGGCAACGGCGTCTCGGCAAACGAGATCGACAATTTGCACTTCCCGTATCTCAACGAGACCCAGAGCGATCTGTACGGCAAGGCGAACGCCCTCACCTTCTGGCTGTGCGACCGCATGACGCGCAAACTGGGTGGGCAGTTGACCATCAAAGCGCGGGAGTCGCTGGGAACGCGCTATACCCTGCACCTGAAAATGCCGGCCAGCGAAGAGGCGCCAGAGGCGGGCGAACATCTGCTGGATGACGTTATCGTCCTGCTGGATGTGACTTCCAGTGAAGTGCGGCGGATTGTCACCCGCCAGCTGGAGAGCTGGGGGGCGTCGTGCATCACGCCGGACGATCGGGCGACAAGTCAAGCGTTCGATCTGTATTTAACGGATAATCCGTCTAATCTTACTGCTTCGGGCTTGCTTTTAAGCGATGATGAGGTCGGGATACGCAAGATCGGCCCGGGACAACTGCGGGTCAACTTTAATATTAGCACGGCGATGCAGGAGGCTATCCTGCAGCTTATTGAGCAGCAGCTGGCGGAGGAGGCGGTTCAGCCCGCCACCTCAGGAAACGAGAGTAACGCCGAACTCCATGCCAGCGGCTATTACGCACTGTTTGCCGATACGGTACCGGATGATGTTCAGAGATTGTATACTGAAATCGAAGCGGGCGATTTTGCTGCTCTGGCGCAAACCGCCCACCGCCTCAAAGGGGCATTTGCTATGCTTAATCTGATACCCGGCAAGCAGTTATGTGAAACGCTTGAGCATCTGATTCGCGAAAAGGATGCGCAAGGCATAGAAAAATATATCAGCGACATTGACGTTTACGTCAAGAGCTTGCTGTAGAAGGTAGCCTTATACATGAACACTATGAACGTAATTATTGCCGATGACCATCCGATCGTACTGTTCGGTATTCGTAAGTCACTTGAGCAAATTGAGTGGGTGAACGTCGTTGGCGAGTTTGAAGACTCCACGGCCCTTATCAACAATCTTCCGAAGCTGGACGCCCATGTGCTGATCACCGATCTGTCCATGCCCGGTGATAAATACGGCGACGGGATCACGCTGATTAAATACATCAAGCGCCACTTCCCGGATCTGTCGATCATTGTTCTGACCATGAACAACAACCCGGCGATCCTCAGCGCGGTGCTGGATTTGGATATCGAAGGGATCGTTCTCAAGCAAGGAGCGCCGACCGACCTGCCAAAAGCGCTGGCCGCGCTGCAGAAAGGGAAGAAATTCACACCGGAAAGCGTCTCTCGTCTGCTGGAAAAAATCAGCGCCAGCGGCTATGGCGATAAACGCCTGTCGCCGAAAGAGAGCGAAGTGCTGCGTCTGTTCGCTGAAGGCTTCCTGGTGACCGAGATCGCCAAAAAGCTCAACCGCAGCATCAAAACCATCAGTAGCCAGAAGAAGTCGGCAATGATGAAGCTGGGCGTGGAAAACGACATTGCGCTGCTGAACTACCTCTCCTCCGTCTCGCTAAGTTCGACGGATAAAGAGTAATCCCTTTGTTTTCTCCGTCTCGCCCCGGCGAGACGGAGCTCCCCGTTATTCCCGCCCGTTACGTACCCGCGCCGCATACACCGTCAGCGTTTGCTTCAGCACGTCGAGGGTGACCGGCTTGGACAGGCAGCTGTCCATCCCCGATTCAAGACAGCGCTGCTTCTCTTCCGCCAGGGCATTGGCGGTGACGCCGATCACCGGCAGCGTCAGGCCAAGCTGACGAATGCGCTGCGTCAGACGATAACCATCCATATTGGGCATGTTGACGTCGCTGAGCACGATATCGATATGCTGTTTGCTAAGTACGTTGAGCGCGTCGACCCCGTCGTTAGCGGTCACGCACTGGTAGCCGAGCGATCCCAGCTGATCCGCCAGCAGACGGCGGTTAATCGGGTGATCGTCGACCACGAGGATCATCATGTCGTCGTTATTACCGATCTGCGCGTCCGGCGCCATCAGCGCCCGGCTATTCTCCGCGCTGTCGAGGGCGACGTGGAAAATACGCCCCAGCAGCGGCAGCAGTTCATGCGGCGTCGTCACGCTGTGCAGCCACTCTCCGGCCGCTCGCTCCTGCGGGATGCCGATATGGCGGCGGCAGAAGATGACCATCGCACTTCCCCGCCAACCCGCCTGCGCTTCATCGTCAGTCAGCAAGACATCGTCGGCGTCCGGCGTTTCTCCGGCATGGCGGCGTACCGTCAGGCCGTGATAGCTGAGCAGCGACGTGACGAACATCGCCAGCGAGGTATTATGGATTGCCAGCCAGCAGGTCTTGCCTGCGAAACCATCCGCCGTCACCTGCGGTGTGTTCTGCACGCCATACAGCGGGATACGGATGGTAAAACGGCTGCCCATCCCCGGCTCCGTTTCCACGGCGATATCGCCATCCATCATGCTGATCAGCTTTTCACAGATCGCCAGGCCAAGGCCGGTGCCCTGGAAGTTTCGCTGCACGCCGGTCCCCACCTGGAAGAAGGGATCGAACAGGCGCAACACCTCTTTCGCCGGGATCCCCTCCCCGGTATCGCGGACGCTGATCTGCAGATAATCCCCCGCACACTGGACGTGCAGGATAATACAGCCGGTGTCGGTGAACTTAATCGCATTGCTCAGCAGGTTAGAGATCACCTGCTGCAGGCGCATCGGGTCGCCGGACATCTGCTCCGGGACATCCGGCTCGATAAAGCAGTACAGACCCAGCTGCTTGCGTACCACCAGCGGCAGATAGTTAGCAGAGATATGGTTCATCACTTCGCGCGGGGAAAACTCCCGCGGCTCGATCTTCAACTGCTCAGACTCGATTTTCGAGAAATCGAGAATATCGCTGATGATTTTCAGCAGCAGGCTGGAAGAGTTGTTCATCGCCGTCACCAGGCGATCAACGCCCTTCGGCAGGGCCTTCGTCTGCAGCAGATCGAGGTTACCGATGATGCCGTATAGCGGGGTACGCAGCTCATGGCTGACGGTCGCAAGGAACATCGATTTCGACTGGCTGGCCTGTTCAGCCGCCTGGGCCATCTCCTGCAGCGACTCCTCCATTTTCACGCGGGCGGAAACGTCCACCAGCACGCAAATGGCGACGTTTTCATTGCGATAACGCGAATGGACAAAGCTAATCTGCAGGTTGGTATGGTTGCTGGTCAGCACATCGACAAAGTTGACCTGCTGGCCGCAGATGATCTGCGTCAGCCGCTGGCGATCCTCATGGGTCAGCATATTCAGGTAGTTGTGCGCCAGCTCGTTACTGAGAATATTGGTCCCGTCGACGGTGCGCAGAATACAGATCCCCACCGGGGCTGAGGCCACGATTTTGCGGTTGAACTGTTCATGCTCTTCCAGTCGCTGCGCATCATTTTCCGCCGGGATAAAAATGCGCCGCTCATACATTCGCGCCAGCGCAAACAGCATTGCTCCGGTCAGAATATTGAGAATGATGGCGTTGATGATGAGCATGCGGATCCGCTCCAGCACCTGGTCCACCGAAACGGAATAGACGATACTTAAGGAGGACGGCGCCAGGCTTTTTTTCAGCACCAGCTCGCGAAAACCTGCGCTGTAGCCAAACCACATCCGCTCCTGCATCCACTTCGCTTCGCTCTGGATTTTGCCTTCCGCGCCGGCCAACGAGATCAGCGGCTGGCCGTTATCGTCAAAAATCGTCACGCTCATCGGCAAACTGCCTGGCGTGAAGAAGCTCTCCATACGGATGGTCTGCTCCACGCCGAGCATCGCCTGCAGACGGTTGGCCATATAGACCGGGGTCAGGGCATAAAAGTAGCCCACGCCGGGGCGCATGCCCTGGCTTATCCAGAACAGGTTGTTGCCGCGCTCGTTTTGCGGCGCGTTGCGATATTGCTCAATGCGCTGATGCAGGACTTTCAGCGCCTGATCGCGCTCAATCGGCACGTCCCGTAGGCCAAAGTTGGCCATGCAGAGGTTATCGCTGCCAATGAGAAAGATGCGGTTAAGGTCGTAGGCAGCGGTAAAATTATCCCGCCAGTAGCGCATAAACCACGCCAGTGATTGCAGCGAATTACGCCAGGTGCTGCTCATCGCGCTGCAGTCGGAATCTGGGTACAGGGGTTCAAAGTTGGGCACCGCGATATCGCCGTTTTGCCCTTGCGCTACCGCGTCCCCTGCCGACAAGCGGTTACCGGCGACGTACTTCAGCTCTTTAATCACGTCCGCCGTACGCTGAATATAGCGCTGGGCCTGATCGGCGTTGAGATTGAGCTCCTGATGGATCTCGGCTTCCCGCTCGTGCAGGGCATTGACGATATAGAACACAGAGACAAACGCAATCAGCAGCCACAGTAATACCGCCAGCGCTCTGAACAGATAACGTGAAACCTTCAGGGTTGTATGAAACGAGGCAAGATATTTCAATGTGGCGATGCTCGGCCGTCAGGGACTCAACAGAATGGGGTTAAAGTAGCGGTAAACCAGCTTTGCCGCAATCTTAATGCAAAAAGGGCCGGGAGAATACCCGGCCCTTTCAGAACATTTACCTGGGACGATTACTCTTCGTCTTCGGCGATGTCGTCATCGGTATCCGCTTCCGGGGCGATATCGTCATCGCCTTCCGCTACGCTACCGTCGATGGCATCCAGTTCTTCGTCGTCCACCGGCTCTGCCACGCGCTGCAGACCCACCACGTTTTCATCTTCCGCGGTGCGGATGAGGATCACGCCCTGGGTGTTACGGCCCACGATGCTCACTTCGGAAACGCGGGTACGAACCAGCGTCCCGGCGTCGGTGATCATCATGATCTGATCGCAGTCATCCACCTGCACGGCGCCCACCACGGAGCCGTTACGCTCGGTGACTTTGATCGAGATAACGCCCTGAGTGGCACGCGATTTGGTCGGATACTCCGCCGCTGCGGTACGTTTACCGTAACCGTTTTGCGTTACCGTCAGGATCGCGCCTTCGCCGCGCGGAATAATCAGCGAGACGACGCTGTCGTTTTCCGCCAGCTTGATGCCGCGTACGCCGGTGGCGGTACGGCCCATGGCGCGAACGGCGTCTTCTTTGAAGCGCACAACCTTACCGGCCGCGGAGAACAGCATCACTTCGTCCTGACCAGAGGTCAGATCGACGCCGATCAGCTCATCGCCTTCGTTCAGATTGACCGCGATGATACCGGCGGAACGCGGACGGCTGAACTCGGTCAGCGCGGTTTTCTTCACGGTACCGCTGGCGGTCGCCATAAAGACGTTGACGCCCTCTTCGTACTCGCGGACCGGCAGGATGGCGGTGATACGCTCATCGGCTTCCAGCGGCAGCAGGTTGACGATCGGACGACCGCGCGCGCCGCGGCTGGCTTCCGGCAGCTGATAGACCTTCATCCAGTACAGACGGCCACGGCTCGAGAAGCAGAGGATAGTGTCATGGGTGTTAGCCACCAGCAGGCGGTCGATAAAGTCTTCTTCTTTAATGCGCGCTGCTGACTTGCCTTTACCGCCACGACGCTGTGCTTCGTAGTCGGTCAGCGGCTGATACTTCACATAGCCCTGATGCGACAGGGTGACCACCACATCTTCCTGGTTGATCAGATCTTCGATGTTAATATCAGCGCTGTTGGCAGTGATTTCGGTACGACGTTCGTCGCCGAACTGGTCGCGGATCAGTTCCAGCTCTTCGCGAATCACTTCCATCAGACGGTCGGCGCTGCCGAGAATGTGCAGCAGTTCCGCGATCTGCTCCAGCAGCTCTTTATATTCGTCGAGCAGTTTTTCATGCTCAAGGCCAGTCAGTTTCTGCAGACGCAGATCCAGAATCGCCTGAGCCTGCTGCTCGGTCAGGTAGTATTTACCGTCGCGCACGCCGAACTCTGGCTCCAGCCATTCCGGACGCGCGGCGTCATCACCGGCGCGCTCCAGCATCGCCGCAACGTTACCGAGATCCCACGCCTGGGCAACCAGCGCCGTTTTCGCTTCTGCCGGGGTCGGCGCGCGACGGATCAGTTCGATAATCGGGTCGATGTTGGCCAGCGCAACGGCCAGCGCTTCGAGGATATGCGCCCGGTCACGCGCTTTGCGCAGTTCGAAAATCGTACGACGAGTCACCACTTCACGGCGGTGGCGTACAAACGCGGCGATGATGTCCTTCAGGTTCATGATCTTCGGCTGACCATGGTGCAGAGCAACCATGTTGATGCCGAAGGAGACCTGCAGCTGGGTCTGGGAATAGAGGTTGTTGAGCACCACTTCCCCTACCGCATCGCGCTTCACTTCAATCACGATGCGCATCCCGTCTTTATCAGACTCGTCACGCAGCGCGCTGATGCCTTCCACGCGTTTTTCTTTGACCAGCTCGGCGATTTTCTCAATCAGGCGCGCTTTGTTCACCTGATACGGAATTTCGTGCACGATGATGGTTTCGCGGCCGGATTTCGCGTCCACTTCCACTTCCGCGCGCGCGCGGATGTACACTTTACCGCGACCGGTGCGGTAAGCCTCTTCAATGCCACGACGGCCATTAATAATGGCGGCGGTCGGGAAATCAGGGCCTGGAATATGCGCCATCAACCCTTCAATGCTGATGTCTTCATCGTCAACATACGCCAGACAGCCGTTGATCACTTCCGTCAGGTTATGCGGCGGTATATTGGTCGCCATCCCTACGGCGATCCCGGAGGCGCCGTTCACCAGCAGGTTAGGAATTTTGGTCGGCATGACGTCCGGAATACGCTCCGTACCGTCATAGTTGTCGACGAAATCGACCGTCTCTTTTTCAAGATCGGCCATCAGCTCATGAGCGATTTTCGCCAGACGAATTTCGGTATAACGCATCGCCGCGGCGGAGTCGCCGTCGATGGAACCGAAGTTACCCTGGCCGTCCACCAGCATGTAACGCAGCGAGAACGGCTGCGCCATACGAACGATGGTGTCGTATACCGCGGAGTCGCCGTGCGGGTGGTATTTACCGATTACGTCACCAACGACACGGGCTGATTTTTTATAGGCTTTGTTCCAGTCATTGCCCAATACGTTCATGGCGTAAAGTACGCGACGGTGTACCGGCTTCAGGCCATCTCGGACATCCGGCAGCGCACGGCCAACAATGACCGACATCGCATAATCCAGATAAGAGTTCTTAAGCTCTTCCTCAATGTTGACCGGTGTAATTTCTCTCGCAAGGTCGCTCATCTAACCGCTATCCCTCTACTGTATCCCGGATTCAAAGGTCGCAAATTATAACACAGCCGCGCTAATAGAGGTAAAGCAATACGGTTTATTCATGGCGCGCTGCTGATATACTCGCAGGTCTGAACAGAAAAGGAGTAAAAGCGCCCATGAATGCCGAAAAAACGTCGGTAGCCCCTAACGTCGATCATGCTGAAATCGCCAAATTCGAAGCCGTCGCCTCGCGCTGGTGGGATCTGGAGGGCGAGTTCAAACCGCTCCACCGCATCAACCCGCTGCGGCTGGGTTATATCGCCGAACGCTCCGGCGGCCTGTTCGGTAAAAAAGTCCTCGATGTCGGCTGCGGCGGCGGCATTCTCGCCGAGAGCATGGCGCGCGAAGGTGCGACGGTCACCGGACTGGACATGGGTGCCGAACCGCTGCAGGTCGCGAAGCTGCACGCCCTGGAGAGCGGTATTCAGGTGGACTATGTTCAGGAAACGGTTGAGGAACATGCCGCGAAGCATCCGCAGCAGTATGACGTCGTGACCTGTATGGAGATGCTGGAGCACGTGCCCGACCCGCAGTCGGTGGTGCATGCCTGCGCGCGGCTGGTGAAGCCCGGCGGCCAGGTCTTCTTCTCCACCATCAACCGCAACGGCAAGGCCTGGCTGATGGCGGTGGTCGGTGCGGAATATGTCATGAAGATGGTGCCTAAGGGCACTCATGATGTGAAGAAGTTTATCAAACCGGCCGAGCTGCTGAGCTGGGTAGATCAGACTACTCTGAAAGAGCAGCATATCATCGGTCTGCATTACAATCCGCTGACCAACACCTTCAAGTTAGCGCCGGGGGTTGATGTTAACTATATGTTGCATACCACCGCCAAACAGGACTGAGGTCAGCACCTGCGCTTATGATGATTGCGCGGCATCAAGCCGCGTGATTATTTCTTCCGATGAAGAAATCAGCACTCGATCAAATTTTCATTTTTTTTTCTGTTTTATTGACTTCTTCTCCAGGCCTTATGCGACGTGGACTTGCGGATTATTACCCTTCCGCAACCTCAATTTAACGTCAAAATCAACCCTTGTACTCAAAAGATTCCTTACTAAAATACTCACCATATAGCGTTTCTTTTATCGACAACCCCCTACATATAGTATTTATCCACAGAGTTAGTCACAACGGCCTTCTGTGGATAAACGGGGGATATTTTCTTTCACGGACAGGTAAAATCCACATGAATCAGAGTCTGCTGGTGACAAAGCGCGACGGGACCACCGAGCGCATCAATCTCGACAAAATCCATCGCGTACTGGATTGGGCGGCAGAAGGACTGAATAACGTTTCGATTTCCCAGGTAGAGCTGCGCTCCCATATCCAGTTCTATGACGGCATCAAAACCGCGGACATCCACGAAACCATTATTAAAGCCGCCGCGGATTTGATCTCCCGCGACGCGCCGGATTACCAGTACCTCGCCGCGCGTCTGGCGATTTTCCATTTGCGTAAAAAAGCCTTCGGCCAGTTTGAGCCGCCGGCGCTCTACGATCACGTGGTGAAGATGGTCGAGAAGGGTAAATACGATCATCATCTGCTGGAAGACTACACGGAAGAAGAGTTCCAGCAGATGGACGGTTTCCTCGACCACTGGCGCGACATGAACTTCTCCTACGCAGCCGTTAAGCAGCTGGAAGGCAAGTATCTGGTACAAAACCGCGTTACCGGCGAAATTTATGAGAGCGCGCAGTTCCTCTATATTCTGGTGGCTGCCTGCCTGTTCTCGAACTACCCGCGCGAAACCCGTCTGGACTACATTAAGCGTTTCTACGACGCGGTATCGACCTTTAAAATCTCGCTGCCGACGCCAATCATGTCCGGCGTGCGCACCCCAACCCGTCAGTTCAGCTCCTGCGTGCTGATCGAGTGCGGCGACAGCCTGGATTCCATCAACGCCACCTCCAGCGCGATTGTGAAATACGTTTCCCAGCGCGCCGGTATCGGCATCAACGCCGGGCGCATTCGCGCGCTGGGCAGCCCGATCCGTGGCGGCGAAGCCTTCCACACCGGCTGCATTCCGTTCTACAAACATTTCCAGACCGCGGTGAAATCCTGCTCGCAGGGCGGCGTTCGCGGCGGCGCGGCGACCCTCTTCTACCCAATGTGGCATCTGGAAGTGGAAAGCCTGCTGGTGCTGAAAAACAACCGCGGTACCGACGCCAACCGCGTTCGTCACATGGACTACGGGGTGCAGATCAACAAACTGATGTACACCCGTCTGCTGAAGGGCGGCGACATTACCCTGTTCAGCCCTTCCGATGTCCCGGGCCTGTATGACGCTTTCTTTGCCGATCAGGACGAGTTCGAGCGCCTGTACACCCAGTACGAGCAGGACGACAGCATTCGCAAGCAGCGTATTAAAGCCGTTGAGCTGTTCTCGCTGATGATGCAGGAGCGCGCCTCTACCGGCCGCATCTATATCCAGAACGTCGACCACTGCAACACCCACAGCCCGTTCGATCCGGTGGTCGCCCCGGTGCGTCAGTCTAACCTGTGCCTGGAGATTGCCCTGCCGACCAAACCGCTGGAAGACGTCAACGACGAAAACGGCGAAATCGCGCTGTGCACCCTGTCGGCCTTCAACCTCGGCGCGATTGACAGCCTAGACGAGCTGGAAGAGCTGGCGGTGCTGGCGGTGCGTGCCCTGGATGCGCTGCTGGACTATCAGGATTACCCGATCCCGGCCGCCAAACGCGGCGCAATGGGGCGTCGTACGCTGGGCATCGGCGTGATCAACTTCGCTTACTATCTGGCGAAGCATGGCAAACGCTACTCCGACGGCAGCGCCAACAACCTGACGCACAAAACCTTCGAAGCGATTCAGTACTACCTGCTGAAGGCCTCCAACGAGCTGGCTATCGAGCAGGGCGCCTGCCCGTGGTTCAATGAAACCACCTATGCGCAGGGTATCCTGCCGATCGATACCTATAAGAAAGACCTGGACGGCATCGTCAGCGAATCTCTGCACTTCGACTGGGAAGCATTGCGCGAATCCATTAAAACCCACGGTCTGCGTAACTCCACGCTCTCCGCACTGATGCCGTCCGAGACCTCATCGCAGATCTCCAACGCCACCAACGGCATTGAGCCGCCGCGCGGCCACGTCAGTATCAAAGCGTCCAAGGACGGTATCCTGCGCCAGGTGGTGCCGGATTACGAAAATCTGCAGAACGCCTATGAGCTGCTGTGGGAAATGCCGAACAACGACGGTTATCTGCAGCTGGTGGGTATCATGCAGAAGTTTATCGACCAGTCGATCTCTGCCAACACCAACTACGATCCGACGCGCTTCCCGTCCGGAAAAGTGCCGATGCAGCAGTTGCTCAAAGACCTGCTCAACGCCTATAAATTCGGTGTCAAAACGCTGTACTATCACAACACCCGTGATGGCGCAGAAGACGCTCAGGATGACCTGGCCCCGTCCATCCAGGACGACGGCTGCGAAAGCGGCGCTTGTAAGATCTAAGTTATTTTTGCCGGGTGGCGCGATGCTTACCCGGCCTACGATTGTGTAGGCCCGGCCAACGTAGTACCGCCGGGCAATACATTTCAACAGGACTCACTTCAATGGCATACACCACTTTTTCACAGACGAAAAACGATCAGCTGCTGGAACCGATGTTTTTTGGCCAGCCGGTTAACGTGGCCCGCTACGATCAGCAAAAATATGACATCTTTGAAAAGCTGATTGAAAAGCAGCTCTCCTTCTTCTGGCGCCCGGAAGAGGTTGACGTTTCCCGCGATCGCATCGACTACCAGGCGCTGCCGGAACATGAAAAACATATTTTCATCAGCAACCTGAAGTACCAGACGCTGCTCGACTCCATCCAGGGCCGCAGCCCGAACGTCGCGCTGCTGCCGCTGATCTCCATCCCGGAGCTGGAAACCTGGGTGGAAACCTGGGCTTTCTCCGAGACCATCCACTCGCGCTCCTACACCCATATCATCCGCAACATCGTCAACGATCCGGCGACCGTGTTCGACGATATCGTGACCAACGAGCAGATCCAGAAACGTGCGGAAGGCATCTCTCACTATTACGATTCGCTGATCGAAATGACCAGCTACTGGCACCTGCTGGGCGAAGGCACCCACACCGTCAACGGCAAAACCGTGACCGTGAATCTGCGCGAGCTGAAAAAGAAACTCTATCTGTGCCTGATGAGCGTCAACGCGCTGGAAGCGATCCGCTTCTACGTTAGCTTCGCCTGCTCCTTCGCTTTCGCCGAGCGCAAGCTGATGGAAGGTAACGCCAAAATTATCCGCCTGATCGCTCGCGATGAAGCGCTGCACCTGACCGGCACCCAGCATATGTTGAACCTGTTGCGCTCCGGCAGCGACGATCCGGAGATGGCGGAAATCGCCGAAGAGTGCAAGCAGGAGTGCTATGACCTGTTCGTGCTGGCGGCGCAGCAGGAGAAAGAGTGGGCGGACTATCTGTTCCGCGACGGCTCGATGATCGGCCTGAACAAAGATATTCTCTGCCAGTACGTCGAGTACATCACCAATATCCGCATGCAGGCAGTGGGCCTCGATCTGCCATTCCAGACCCGCTCCAACCCAATCCCATGGATCAACACCTGGCTGGTCTCCGATAACGTCCAGGTGGCGCCGCAGGAAGTAGAGGTCAGCTCGTATCTCGTCGGCCAGATCGATTCTGAAGTCGATGCCGACGACCTGAGCAACTTCCAGCTGTAATGAAGCGGATTTTCCTGAAAATCTCTGACACTCGCCTTGAGTGTCAGGATGAACACCCTTCCCTGCTGGCTGCGCTGGAGTCGCATAATATCGATGTGGAATATCAGTGCCGCGAAGGCTATTGCGGTTCCTGCCGCACGCGTCTGGTTTCCGGCCAGGTTGACTGGCTGACCGAGCCGCTGGCCTTTATCCAGCCGGGGGAAATTTTGCCCTGCTGCTGCCGGGCGAAAGGCGATATTGAGATCGAGATGTAGTCTTGTCAGGTGGCGCTACGCTTACCTGACCTACAAAACCGCAGTTCGTAGATACTGTTATCGGTTTGCAACTTTTTCGCTTGAGAAAAACGTTTATCGCGTGTCGCTTCAGAGGATATTGCGCTCCCGGTTAATTTTTATGCAATATGTTTTCCGTGGCGCAGGGAGCGCACAGAGGGCGGCCAGTCGCCGCCGCCCTCTGTACTCCCGGGCTCTGGCCGCATCCATGCGGGCTGCCCCGGCCTGCCGGGAACGTCTCAGCGATTTTGAGGCCACCAACACCGGCAGTTTCAGCCAGACCGTAGGCCGGGTAAGGCGTAGCCGCCACCCGGCTTTTTAGCGTTTAGCGTTCAGGAACTGCACCGCTTTATCCGGGAAATCGGTAAACAAGCCGTCGACGCCCGCCTGGTGATACAGCAGGTCATAGAGCTGATTAACGTTAGTGGCGTACTCCGGCAACTGATCCGCGCGCACGGTGTACGGATGCACCTGCAGATGGCTGGCATGCGCCTCTTTCACCATCGCCGTCAGCTTCACCGCGCCCGGCTTCGAGCCTTCCGCTACCAGCATATGGTAATCCGGGCCGATACCGTCGGCGTACTGCGCGATCTGCGCCATCGCTCCCGGCTTAAACATCCAGTCATAGCTGTAGTTCACCCATTTACCGTCCGCCTGTTTCTGCTGAGTTTCATTCCAGTCGGTGTAGGCGATGAGCTGCACCAGATTGAGATCCATGCCCATCTCCGGTTCCAGCTCATTTTTGATGCGTTTGAGCTCGTTGGCGTCAAAGCACTGCAGATAAACCTTATCCTGCTTGCTGGTATAGCCATACTCCTTCAGCACTTTCAGGGTACTGGCAGCAATATCTTTCCCTTCCTGATGGTGGAACCACGGCGCTTTGATTTCCGGGTAGATACCGATATTTTTACCCGTCGAATGGTTCAGCCCCTGGACAAACTCAATCTCCTCTTCAAAGGTATGAATACGAAAATCGGATTTGCCCATCGGGAAACGCCCGGGATAGGTTTGCACGTTCTTACCATTTTTCGGCTCAAAACCTTCGGTAAACTTCAACGACTTAATCTCGGCCAGGGTAAAGTCGATGGCGTAGAAACGGCCATCTTGACGCGCCCGCTGCGGGAAACGCTGCGCAACGTCAGTCACCCGATCGAGATAATGGTCGTGTAACACCACCAGCCGGTCGTCTTTGGTCATCACCAGATCTTGCTCAAGGTAATCCGCCCCCTGAGCGTAAGCCATCGCTTTCGCCGGCAGGGTATGTTCCGGCAGATACCCGCTGGCGCCGCGGTGGGCGATGACCATTTTCTCCGCTGCGACAGCGCTGAAGCACAGTGCCGAACTGGCCAAAATCATGCCGCTCATTAGCGCGGTGAGTTTCATGTTCATCGTCGCTCCTTAGGCTTGTTTCAGTTGTTGATGATGACGACGCTCGCCAAGCATCACGATAACCAGCAGGATAACCGCCAGCACGCTGCCGCCGATCATCACCATGAAGCCGCCGTCCCAGCCGAAGAAATCGACGGTGTAGCCGACGATGGCGCTCGCCGCCACGGAACCGCCAAGATAGCCGAACAGGCCGGTGAAGCCCGCGGCGGTACCGGCGGCTTTTTTCGGCGCCAGCTCGAGGGCATGCAGACCGATCAGCATCACCGGGCCGTAGATCAGGAAGCCGATAATAATCATACAGGCCATATCCACGCCCGGATTACCCGGCGGGTTCAGCCAGTAAACGACAGTGGCGATGGTCACCAGGGTCATAAAGAACACGCCGGTCGCGCCGCGGTTGCCTTTAAACACTTTGTCCGACATCCAGCCGCACAGCAGCGTGCCCGGGATCCCCGCGTACTCATAGAGGAAGTAGGCCCAGGAGGATTTATCCAGCGCGAAGTGTTTGACCTCTTTCAGGTAGGTCGGCGACCAGTCGAGAATGCCGTAGCGCAGCAGATAAACGAAGACGTTAGCGATAGCGATGTACCACAGCAGCTTGTTCGGCAGAATGTACTGCATAAAGATCTGCTTCGCCGTCAGCTCTTCTTCGTGTTTTTCGCTATAGTCATCCGGATAGTCGTTTTTATACTCTTCGATCGGCGGCAGACCGCAGGACTGCGGGGTATCGCGCATCATCGCGAAGGCAAAAATCGCCAGCAGGATCGCGCCGAAAGCCGGCATATACAGCGCCGCGTGCCAGTCGTTAAACCACGCCATCCCCAGCAGGAACAGCAGCGGCGGAATACCGCCGCCGACGTTATGCGCGCAGTTCCACACCGAGACAATCCCACCGCGCTCTTTCTGCGACCACCAGTGCACCATGGTCCGGCCGCACGGCGGCCAGCCCATCCCCTGGAACCATCCGCAAAGAAACAGCAATACGAACATGATCATGATGCTGGAAGTCGCCCACGGTACAAAGCCCATCACCAACATCACCAGCGCGGCGAGGATCAAGCCGGCCGGCAGGAAAATGCGCGGATTCGAGCGGTCAGAGACCGAGCCCATGATGAATTTCGAAAATCCGTAGGCGATGGAGATGCCGGAAAGGGCGAAACCGAGGTCGCCACGGGAGAAGCCCTGCTCAATCAGATAAGGCATCGCCAGGGCAAAGTTCTTACGAACCAGATAGTAAGCGGCATAACCAAAAAAGATGCCAATGAAAATCTGCCAGCGTAATCGACGATACAGCGGGTCGATCTCCGCTGCTGGCAAACGCGCTTTATGCGCGGCGGGTTTAAAAATACTTAACATATCAGCCTCCGTGGCCCTTGCTGTTTTCTACTGACGTCACGACAAAATCCCAGATTAATCACCAACTTCAAATATGGTCGCGATAGTAGGCAATACGTAGAGTTGATACTGTGAAACATCGCACAATTTGTTACAGAAATATGACAAAACGTTCCATTGTGAGCACAAAATCACATAACACGCTCAAATAACGCGCGAATATGCTCGAAATCAAACAATAACCTTATGAATTGTGGCTAAATGGCGTTAAACGAAAGCAGAGGAGCTGAAGATGACGGGACGTCTTGATAGCGAGGTCATTATCATCGGCGGCGGAGCAACCGGCGCCGGCATCGCCCGCGACTGCGCCCGACGCGGATTACGCACGCTGCTCATTGAGCGCCATGATATCGCCACCGGGGCCACCGGCCGTAATCATGGACTGCTGCACAGCGGCGCCCGCTATGCGGTGACCGACAACGAATCCGCCTGCGAATGCATCAGTGAGAACCGCATCCTGCGCCGCATCGCCCGCCACTGTATCGAACCGTCCGGCGGTCTGTTTATTACCCTGCCTGAAGATGACCTGGCGTATCAGCAGACTTTTATCACCGCCTGCCAGCAGGCCGGCATTGAAGCTACCCCGCTCTCCCCGCAGGAAGCGCTGCGCCGGGAGCCCGCCGTCAACCCGACGCTGCTGGGCGCAGTGCAGGTCCCGGACGGCACCATCGACCCGTTTCGCCTCACCGCGGCCAATATGCTCGACGCCCGCGAACACGGCGCGCAGATCCTTACCGGCTGCGAAGTAACAAGCCTGCTACGCCAGGGCGATCGCGTCTGTGGCGTCCAGGTATACGACCGCCAACTTCACCAGGCCCGCACGCTGTACGCCGGGGTGGTGGTTAACGCCGCCGGGATCTGGGGGCAGCGCATTGCGGAATATGCCGACCTGCGCATCACCATGTTCCCGGCGAAGGGATCGCTGTTGATCCTTGACCACCGGATTAACAACCTGGTGATCAACCGCTGCCGTAAGCCGGCCGACGCCGATATTCTGGTGCCCGGGGATACCATCTCGCTGATCGGCACCACCTCAATGCATATTCCTTATGACGACATTGACGACAACCGGGTAACGACGGCGGAAGTCGATACCCTGCTGCGCGAAGGCGAAAAGCTGGCGCCGATCATGGGCCGCACCCGGATCCTCCGCGCCTACTCCGGCGTCCGCCCGCTGGTGGCCAGCGATAACGATCCCAGCGGGCGCAGCGTCAGCCGCGGCATCGTCCTGCTCGACCATGCCCAGCGTGACGGTATGGAAGGCTTCATTACTATCACCGGCGGCAAGCTGATGACCTATCGCCTGATGGCCGAGTGGGCCACCGACGCCGTCTGTCGTAAGCTGGGAAACACCACCCCCTGTAGCACGGCCGAGACCCCGCTGCCCGGTTCACAGGAGCCAACGGAAAGTACCCTGCAAAAAATTATCTCCCTCCCCACCCCGCTGCGCGGCTCGGCCGTCTACCGTCACGGCGATCGCACTCCGGCCTGGCTTGGCGATAGCCGCCAGCACCGTAGCCTGGTCTGCGAATGCGAAGCCGTTACCGCTGGCGAAGTGAAATACGCGGTGGAAAACCTGGCGGTCAACACCCTGCTCGACCTGCGCCGCCGCACCCGGATTGGCATGGGCACCTGCCAGGGGGAACTCTGCGCCTGCCGCGCTGCCGGACTGCTGCAGCGCTTTAACGTCACCACCCCCGCGCAGTCATTAACCCAGCTCTCGGCGTTTCTCAATGAACGCTGGAAGGGCGTTCAGCCCATCGCCTGGGGCGATGCACTGCGCGAAAGCGAATTTACCCGCTGGGTCTACCTCGGCCTGTGCGGACTGCCACAGGAGCACCAGGATGAAGTTTGATTGCGCAATTGTCGGCGGCGGGCTCGCCGGCCTGTTGTGCGGGCTGGCGCTGAATCAGTACGGCCTGCGCAGCGTCATTATCAGCCGCGGGCAGAGCGCGCTGCATTTTTCCTCCGCGTCGTTAGACCTGCTCTCGGCGCTGCCGAACGGCGATAACGTTACTGACGTCGCACAAGGTCTGCAGCAACTCGCTGAACAGCTTCCTGAACACCCTTATTCCCGGCTCGGCGCCGGGGCGGTACTCGAATACGCGACACAGACCGAATCCCTGCTGGCCGCCTGCGGCGCGAACATGCAAGGCGAAGCGCGCCAACCTCATCTGCGGGTGACCCCGCTGGGGACGTTGCGACCGGCGTGGCTGTCGCCGGAAGAGGTTCCGCTGGCACCCTTCGCGCAGCAACACGTATGCCTGGTAGGGGTTAGCGGTTTTGCTGATTTTCAACCATATCTCGCCGCCGCTGCACTCGGTCAACACGGAGTTACCGCCGCGGCGGTGGAAATCGAGTTACCGCTGCTGGATGTGCTGCGTGACAACCCCACCGAGTTTCGCGCCGCTAACATCGCCCGCGTGCTGGATGATGAGAATCTATGGCCGGCCCTGCATGCAGCGCTGCTGCCGCTGGCGCAGCAGCATGACCTGCTGATCATGCCCGCCTGTTTTGGCCTCGCCGACGATCGCCTGTACCGCTGGCTGCAGACGCGTCTGCCCTGCCCGCTGCGTTTGCTGCCGACGCTGCCGCCTTCGGTGCCGGGGATGCGTTTACATTCTCAGCTGCAACGCCAGTTCATTCGTGAGGGCGGCACCTGGCTTGCTGGCGATGAAGTGGTGAAAATCAGCCATCAGCAGGACGCCGTCGAGGCCGTCTGGACGCGAAATCACGGCGATGTCGCACTGCGTCCGCGTTTCACCGTGCTGGCCAGCGGCAGCTTTTTCAGCAACGGTCTTGTCGCCACTCGCGATAGCGTGCGCGAGCCGATCCTCGGCCTCGATCTGCAGCAGACCCTGCCACGGGAAAGCTGGTACCAGCGCGATTTCTTCGCCTCACAACCGTGGCAGCGGTTCGGCGTGAAAACCGATGCCCTGCTGCGCCCCCTGCTGGACGGGCAGCCGTTCCATAATCTGTTCGCCATTGGCTCATTGCTCGGCGGGTTCGATGCCATTCAGCTCGGCTGTGGCGGCGGTGTCTGCGCCGTCACCGCGCTGCACGCCGCCAGACAGATCCACGCCCTTGCCGGAGGCCGGCCATGAACGATACCCGTTTTGAAAGCTGCATTAAGTGCACGGTCTGTACCACCACCTGCCCGGTAAGTCGGGTCAATCCACGCTATCCCGGCCCGAAACAGGCGGGGCCGGACGGCGAACGTCTGCGTCTGAAGGATGGCGCGCTGTACGACGAGGCGCTGAAGTACTGCATTAACTGCAAGCGCTGCGAGGTTGCCTGCCCGTCGGATGTGAAAATTGGCGATATCATTCAGCGCGCCCGGGCACAGTACGGCCAGCAAAAGCCGACCCTGCGCGACGCCATCCTCAGCCATACCGACCTGATGGGCACCCTTTCCACTCCCTTTGCCCCCCTGGTCAACGCCACGACCGGTTTAAAACCGGTACGCCGCCTGCTCGACGCGGCGCTGAAAATCGATCACCGGCGTACGCTGCCGAAATATGGCTTCGGCACCTTCCGCCGCGCTTACCGCCAGCTCGCGGCCAGACAGGCGGAGTATCCTGAGCAGGTGGTCTTCTTTCATGGCTGCTACGTCAACTATAACCACCCGCAGCTAGGTAAGGATCTGATCCGCGTCGTCAACGCGCTGGGTACCGGTGTGCAGTTGTTATCAAAGGAAAAATGCTGCGGCGTGCCGCTGATCGCCAACGGCTTTTTCGACAAGGCGCATAAGCAGGCGCAGAGTAACGTCGCTGCGATGCGGGAAAACACGCTGCCGATCATTGCCACCTCCTCGACCTGCACCTTTACGCTACGTGATGAATACCCTCATCTCCTCGATGTCGACAACAGCGATCTTCGCGATCGGGTCGAGCTGGCCACCCGCTGGATCTGGAAACAGCTGGATGCCGGCAAGACGCTACCGCTGCGCCGGCTGCCGCTGAAGGTGGTCTATCACACCCCGTGTCATATGGAAAAGATGGGCTGGTCGCTGTATACCCTCGAGCTGCTGCGGCTGATCCCCGGCCTGCAGCTGGAGGTGCTGGATTCACAGTGCTGCGGCATCGCGGGCACCTACGGGTTTAAAACTGAGAATTATGCGGTATCCCAGGCTATCGGCGCCCCGCTGTTCCGCCAGATTGAGGAGAGCGGCGCCGACATCGTCGTGACCGACTGCGAGACCTGCAAGTGGCAGATTGAGATGTCCACCCGCAAACGCTGCGAGCATCCGCTGACGGTACTGGCGCAAGCGCTCGCCTGAGCCCAGCGCCAGCCTCCGCCATCAATAGTTAATAGCTCGCTTTCTCCTGCGGCTGGGCGCAGGTGGGTTTGAACATCGCCAGCCGGCGGTCCAGCGCCTGGGTATACAGCATGGTGTCCACCCCGACGGCGACGAAGTTGGCCCCCCAGGCAAGACATTTTTCTGCCATCGCCGGGTCGACCGCCAGAAATCCGGCCGCTTTCCCCGCCGCGCGAATGCGCCGGATGCTCTGCTCGATCACCCGCTGCACGTCAGGATGGCCGGCATCGTCCGGGTGACCCAGTGAGGCGGAAAGATCCGCCGGACCGATAAACACCCCGTCAATGCCGTCCACCTCAAGAATCGCGTCCAGATTCTCCAGCGCGGTTCGGCTCTCGACCTGTATCAGCAGACAGAGTTCGTCATTCGCCTCCGCCATATAATTCTCTATCCTTCCCCAGCGCGCCGCTCTCGCCACGCCAGCGCCAACACCGCGGCTACCGATGGGCGGATAACGGGTCGCTGAGACCACCTCCCGCGCCTGCTCGGCGGTATCGACCATCGGCACCAGCAACGTTCTGGCGCCAATATCCAGCACCTGTTTTATCAGGCTGCGGTTGCCCTCGACCGGACGAATAACCGGCTGGCTGGCGTAGGGGGCAATCGCCTGAAGCTGATGATAAAGGTCCTGAATGGTGTTCGGCGCATGCTCGCCGTCGATCAGCAGCCAGTCGTATCCCGAGGTCGCGGCGATCTCGGCCATGTAGGAGGAGGTGGAGCTCAGCCACAGGCCGATTTGCGTCTCACCGCGTAATAATCCCCGTTTGAAGGGGTTAGATAACAGTGCGTTCATAGCGATTCCTTTATTCAATGCTGTACGCTGCCGCGCTGGGGTACCGCGCGGGTAAGGCTCAATGAAAAGATAATGACCACCCCGACAATGGCGACGCCGGCCAGGGTTAACAGTCCGGCGGCGCTGCTGGCGAACAAAGTTTCGGCCTGCACGCGCACGATCGGCGCCAGAAAGCCGCCGATGGCGCCAAACAGGTTAACAAAGCCAATCCCGGCGGCCAGGGCCGTGCCGGACAGCAGCTGCGTCGGCATCGTCCAGAAGACCGGCTGCACGGCAATCACCCCAACCGCCGCCACGCACAGCGCGATGATAGCCAGCACCGGCGCCACCAGTCCGGACACCGCAATCCCGACCGCCGCCGCCAGCAGCGTCAGGGCGGCAATATTGCGCCGCTCGCCGGTGCGATCGGAGTAGCGAGGGATAAGCCAGGTGCCAAACAGCGCTGCCACCCACGGGATAGCCGTCACCACCGAGGCAACGAAGCCGACTTTGGTGCCCAGCAGCGCAGCAACCTGGGTGGGCAGGAAGAAAATCAGACCATAGACCGCCACCTGAATGGTCAGATAAATCAGCGCCAGCTGCCAGACCCGCCCGTTACGCAGCGCATCGGACAGGCGCGAGGCAATCTTTTTCTCCTCCTCGCGCGCCAGCTCGCTTATCAGCGCCTGTTTCTCCTCCATGCTCAGGAAGCGGGCATGCTGCGGCGAATCGTCCAGCCAGAAGAAGGTGAACGCTCCCGCGGCGACGGCGAGCAAGCCTTCAATGACAAACATCCAGAACCAGCCGGGATGGCCCATCAACCCATGCATCTCCAGCAGCGCACCGGATAAAGGCGATCCCAGCGTCAGGGCCAGCGGCGCCCCCATATAAAACAGCCCCATAATGCTGGCGCGGTTTTGCTGGGGAAACCACTGCGAAGTGAGGTAGATCATTCCGGGAAAGAAGCCCGCCTCCGCCGCGCCCAGCAGGGTACGTACCAGCAGGAATTTCGCTTCCGTATCCGCCCACGCCATCGCCGCCGACAGCACGCCCCACAGGAGCGTGGTGCAGCCGATCCATTTTCTGGCGCCAAATTTGCGCATCAGCAGATTGGCCGGCACCCCGAGGAAGGCATAGACCACAAAGAAAATCCCCGCCCCCAGCGCGTAGGCCTCATTGCTGAGCCCGGTATCCAGTTGGTAGGTCTCTTTGGCGAAACCGATATTCGAACGGTCAAGAAACGCCAGCACGTACAGCGCCAGCATAAAGGGGATTAAGCGGGCGCGGTTTTTCTTCACCACGCTCTCCAGCAGAGTGTTGCTCATCATAATATCCTCAGGCGCGGGCCGCCGGGCAGCCCGACGCAATCAGTGTTGATAAGGACGCTTCAGGTTGCAGTCGCGATTGAGCTCGACGCCAAAGCCGGGTTTATCCAGGACCGATTTATGAATGCGCCCTCTCTCCGGTACCGGCTCGCCGAGCAGGATCGGGTCGAACTGCGGACGCAGCGTGGCGCAGTCCGGGCTGGTCATCAGAAACTCGCTGAACGGCGTGTTGGTGAAGGTGATCACCGCATGATGGGAGTAAACCGACGAGCCGTGGGGCACCACCAGCTGCCCGCGCGCTTTGGCGATGGCCGCGATCTCCACCAGGGTGGTTAAGCCGCCGCACCAGCCGACGTCGGGCTGCATAATATCGATGCCGGTTTCCGACAGGGTGCGGAAGGACTGCAGTGTGCCGTGGTGCTCGCCGCTGGTCACCATCATCCCGGCCGGCGCCTGGCGCTTCAGCTCGCGATAGCCTTCATACTGCTGCGGCGGCAGGCACTCTTCGATCCACTTGAGGTTATAAGGGGCGCAGGCATGGGCAAGTTTGGTGGCATAGTTAACGTCCTGGCTCATCCAGCAGTCCAGCATTAACCAGAAATCCGGGCCGCACTTTTCACGCATATCCGCCACCATGGCGACGTCTTTGCGGATCCCGGCGTCGCCATCGTGCGGCCCCCAGTGGGTGGGCATTTTGCCGCCGATAAAGCCCATCTCCTGCGCCAGGTCCGGACGCGCGCCGGTAGCATAGAACTGAATTTCGTCGCGCACCGCCCCGCCCAACAGTTTGTAGACCGGCAGGCCAACCACTTTCCCGAACAGATCCCACAGCGCCAGGTCGACACAGGAGAGGGTATTCATTACCAGGCCGCCGGATCCCGCGTAGTAAAGGGTGGCGTTAAGCATCTGGTCATGGATCAGTTTGATATCGCTGACGCATTTGCCTTCGATAAAGCGGTTGAGATGTTTTTCCACGATAAAGCAGCCCATCTCCCCGGCCGTCGACACCGCAAAGCCGGTCTGTCCGTTGTCGGCTTCCACTTCCACAATCAGCGTGCCCAGCACGTTGATGCCAAACGACTGGCGGGACTGCTCATACTCTTTATATTTGCTCATCGGGGTGGCGATATGATCGTCAATCCAGTGGTTAGCCCCCTGGTCGTGGTAATCGCCGCCGCCGGCGCCCTGCTCTGCCGTGGCGCCGCCGATGAACCAGGCGCGGACGTGTTTAATTTTCGGTAGGGTCATGATGTTCTCCTTATGATCAGGCGAGTTGTTCGAAGGGGCTTTTCCACCCCAGCAGACGGGAAATATCTTTCGCGCAGGCAATCGCCTTACCGGCCAGATAATCGCGATTGTCTTCATTGATTTGCAGACGGGTGCCCACCACCGAGATGGCGGCGGTCAGGTCGTTATTGGCGTTAAACACCGGCGCGGCGACACAGCGCACATCCGGATAGTCCTCGCCATTATCAAAGCTCCAGCCTCGGGCGCGGATCCGCCCCAGCTCTTCCCGCAGCTGTTGAGCATCGGTGATGGTCGTTGGCGTGGCCCGCTCCCACTGCAGGTCGTCGATAATCGACGCCTGAACGCTGGCGGGCTGCCAGGCCAGCAAACATTTGCCGATCCCGGAGCGATAAAGCGACAGGCTCTTGCCTTCGTGCGAACGCACGCTAATGGTGGCGGGAGACTCAATTTTAAGAATGTAGTAGGCGTTACCCTGATCGATGATGCCCAGATGACAAAGCAGGCCGCACTCATCCATCAGCCGGGTGAGGCGCGGACGCGCCAGCTCGCGCAGATCCATTTTGCTCAGCGCCTGCCCGGCCAGCTCCACCAGCTTGGTCCACAGGCAGTAGTTATCCTGATTATCCATACTGATGAAGCGCTGTTTTTTTAGCTCGCCCAGCAGCAGATAAACCGTGCTTTTCGGGATCCCCAGTTCGGCAATGATGGTGGCTGCGCTGCAGGGGCCAATGCGGCTGATTAAATTGAGGATCTCAATCGCGCGGGTCAGCGCCGGGACTTTTGTTGATTCCAACATACTGGACTCCAATCCTGAATACTGGAATCAGTGTTGCGATTGTGCGGGCGGTAAAGTGTGAGCGGCATCGCGGGGCAATCGTTTTCCCGTATGCTGGACGATGTAGTGCAGAATATTGCGACCTAACGCACAGATTTTTTTCAGGAGAGTACAACAGGCTGGACAACCGGCGCCCGGGAGAAGCCCGCGCGCCGGGGGAAACGACTTACAGCGAGAGGGAATCCACCACATTAATCCAGCCATGTTCGCTGGCCAGCGGTTGACCATTCAGCCAGCGACGCAGCATGTTTAATGCCATCATGGCGCAGACTTCCTGGCGTACCGCCAGGCTGTGGCGGGTGACGCTGAACTTCACCCGCAGCGCGAAGGTACCGTCAGGGGTGGCCAGAGCCACATTGAGATGATCGTTCTCCTGGCCGCTCACCGCCAGGGCCAGACCGGCAAAATGGTTTATTCGCCGCTCGGCCGCCCAGCGAGCCGCCTGCGCCAGCGTCTCCTCCTGCGCCGGAACCACTTCGCTAGCCAGCAGCGGCGCGCCGGCGCGGGACAGCTGGAGCGCCAGCAGGCCGCCGGTAAACTGCTCGCTGAGCGTCAGGCTCAGCTGCCGCTCCTGCAGGCAGCGCGCAATCTGCGCCGGTAACCCTTCCGTGCCTTCGAAAATCAGACTGTCGCCAGCCACCTTGCGGACTTCCGGCCACAGGGCCAGCATGGCGTCGCGCTGGTCAGCCGGTCCGGTTAGCTTGAGTTCGATAATCGGCATCGACGAACGGTAACCCATCACCACGCCAGGCGGTAACGTCAGCGGATTGAGGCTTTGCGCCAGCTCGCTCTCCGAGCGGCCAAAGGTGGTCAAACGCAGGCATACCGGCGGTTCCGGCAGCGTAAAGCGCTGACGCAGACGCGGTAAAATCTCCTGCTCGACCATCCCCTTAAATTCAGAAGGTACACCGGGGGTGAAAAACATCAGGCAGCGGTTGAGCTGAACGGCAAAGCCACAGGCCGTGCCGACCGGGTTATTGATCATCTCGGCGCTGGCGGGGATTTCCGCCTGCTTGCGGTTACTTTCCGCCATCGGCCGGCCGCGCTCGGCAAAGAAACGGGTCATGGTTTCCAGCCACTCCGGATGCAAAATAAGCTCTTCGCCTTTCGCGGTGGCGGCGGCCAGCGCGCTCAGATCGTCGCTGGTCGGCCCAAGGCCGCCGTTAACGATCAGCACATCCGCCTGTTCGCTGCGTTCGCGCAGAATCGCCACCAGCGCATCAAGATCGTCGCCAACGGTATGGCGGCGCGTTAACGGTAACCCCTGATTAAAAAAGAAATCCGCCAGCCATGCCGCATTGGTATCAACGATTTGACCATGCAACACTTCATCGCCAGTGGACAGCATTTCCACATTCAACATTGCTCACTCCTTGCCTGCCAGGTGGCAAATACTATAACGCAAAGCGGGATGCTGACGAGGAGGAAAATCTGGCGCGGCAAGAAGATACCGCGCCGGAGGAGATTAGAAGCTGGCGCTGGCGCCGATGTACGGGCCGTCGGCGATGGTGTTATCGCGGTTGCCATCTTTGCCCGCCAGGTTCAGATAGCGATAGCCTGCCTGGATGCTGAGCGGACGCATGATGGTCCAGCTGGCGCCGACGTTAGCTTCCTGATAGCTGTCAATGCCGCTGGAGAGGGAATCCGGCGAGTAGTAGTAGTCGCCGTACAGGCGGAAGCTGTCGCCGATTTTCCACTGCAGGCCGCCGCCGACCGCTGCTGCATAACCTTCATCGCCCTGTTTCGGGTTGGTGTATACGCCTTTACCGCCCACGGTCGCGAGGAACGGCCCCAGCGGAATATTGAGCCCCAGGCCTAAACCCGCGGCGTCGCCGTCGTTATCGCTATGCAGCCAGTTACCGGAAACGGCCAGGCCGGTAGACTCCGTGCCAAACCCGACGCCAAGATTGGTGTAATGCTCGCCTGCTTCACCGGTAACGCTGATCGCATGGGCCGCGGAAGAAACCAGCATGACGCCAGCCAGCGCCATAAAAATGCTTTTTTTCATTATTTACTCTATCCAGAAAATTAAAATCAAAGAAGTCCCGAAAAAACCTGAAAATTCTACTGCGCACCCGTCAGGAATCAATGACCTGGCGAAATGAATTTTCACAAGAGTGTAACCAGTTGCGTTTTTTTACGGCATCGGGCGTTGCCAGCATGACGAACCGCCCATTCAGCGCCATGAATATTCATGTTTATTATGATTAACGCTGACACATTGACGAAAACAGAGAACTGACGCCGCACGATCGGCGCGGCGCGGGTGGATAAGGGAATAATTAATGCTGCAGCCGGGCCAGACATTCCGGGGCGAGGCCGGTCAGTTTCGCCACCAGGGACAGGTCAAGCCCGTTAGCGAGCATCGCCCGGGCGATACGCTCCGCGGTCTGCTGCTCACCTTGCTCCAGACCTTGTTGCAGACCTTGCTTTAACCCTTGCTGATGGCCGCGTTGTTCCAGAAACTGGGCAATATTCATGAGCGTCTCCTTGTGCGACCGCCGGGGAACGCTTTGCGCAAGATGGCGCAAAAAAGCGACCGGATCGGCGGCATTTCCTGCCTGTAACAGATAATGCAGCAGCGTCTTTAGCTGCCTGCGGCTAGTGTATCCCAGTGCTAACAGGCTGACCAGCTGCTCGTGCAGGTCCATCATGTCGCGCTGGCGGATATGCTTCTGCAGCAGCTCCAGCATCGCCACGCGCCGGTGGCGCATGATTTCATCATCCGGGGTGGTGGTGATATCGATTAAGGGAAAATCATCACCATAGATCCGCCGCGCAACGTCCGGATCGGCAAAGCCTGCCAGCCAGCACATCGGGTACGGCCAGGGCGAAACGCGGCCATGATAAAACAGCAGGGGGATAACGAGCGGCAGCTGCGTATGCCCCTTATCCAGATGACGTTGCATCGCGGCGATGGCATAGCGCATCAGGCGAAAGGCCATATGGCGGTCCGCCGAGCTTTGGTGCTCAATCAACAGATAGATATAGCCCTCCCCCGCCTGCGTTTGCAGCGAGTAAAGGATATCGGAATGACTCGCTCGTAGCTCATCGTCTATAAAGCTCCCTGATTCCAGTTGCAGCGTATTCAGATTGCATAACGCGCGCAGCGGTGCGGGGAGATGAATGTCAAGGAAGTCCTTTGCCGTCGCCCGGTGCGACAACAGGTGTTTAAATACGGCGTCATGCGGGGAATGGGGCGCCCTGTCCATGGCGAAACTCCATGCGATTATTTTCACCTAACTTAACACTCAACAGGGCCAGGGCCGCATTTCGCTTGCGGTTTACCGAGGCGGCTCGCAAACTATTTCATCGGCATACCGCCCCCTGTGAAGGAGAAAAACCATGCGCCAAAGGACGATTGTTTGCCCGCTTATCCAGAATGAAGGTCAGTATCTGCTCTGCAAAATGGCCGCCGACCGCGGTGTTTTTCCCGGGCAATGGGCCTTATCCGGCGGCGGCGTGGAGCCAGGGGAGCGTATTGAAGAGGCGCTGCGGCGGGAAATACGCGAAGAGCTTGGCGAAAAACTCATCCTTACCCATATCGCGCCGTGGAGCTTTCGCGATGATACCCGCGTCAAAACTTACCCGGATGGTCGGCAGGAAACGATCTATATGATCTACCTGATCTTCGACTGCGTCAGCGCCAATCGCGACGTGACGATCAACGAGGAGTTTGACAATTACGCCTGGGTCAAAGCCGACGATCTCAAAAACTACGATCTCAATGCCGCCACCCGCGTTACGCTCAGCCAGAAAGGGCTACTTTAGTCCAGCATACCGCGTTCAACCCACCCGGCGTTATGTCGCGGGATATGGCGGGTGGCTACGATACGGTCGCATACGTCTGCTGTCTGGCCCATTCGCGCAGCGCCTGACGGGAAATCTTAATCCCACCGTTCTTTAACGTGTCCGGCAGCCGTAGCCACTGTACCGGCTGTTGGAAACGCGCTAACCGTTCAGCGCTCCATGCTGCCAGCGCGCTCAACTCGCAGCCGTCATCGCATTCCACCACCGCGACCGGGCGTTGGCCGTATTCGGCATCATCCAGCGGTACAATAAATACCTGTTGTACCTGCGGATGGGCGAGTATCACGCGCTCAACCTCCTCCGGTTGAATGCCTTCGCCGCCACTAAAAAAAAGATTATCCAGTCGTCCAACAACCGTCAGCCGACCATTGTGTAACTCCCCGCGATCGCGCGTCGCAAACCAGCCTTCATCATTGGTTAATGGCAATAGCTGACCGTCGCGCCAGTAACCCGCCGCCATACTCGACGCCCGCAGCCAGATCTCGCCGGCAACAATTTTCACCTCCCGCCCCGGCAGCGGTTCGCCCACATCCGCCGCGCCGTCGGCCGCTTTGGCACAGACCGTGGAAGCGAACTCGGTGAGGCCGTAGCCGCAGAAACTGCGTATTCCCTGCGCGAGGGCACGCTCAGTCAATTCGACCGGGATCGCTGCGCCGCCGAGCAGCACCGCCTTGAGGGAAAGCGCAGCATTATCATTCAGCAGGCGCCACAGCTGAGTCGGCACCAGCGAAGCATGGGTACAGCCCTGCAGCATCTGCGCCAGCGGTTGCTTGTCGCGCACCGTCATTCGCGCGCCGGCCAGCAGCCAGCGCCAGATGATCCCCTGCCCGGAGACATGAAACAACGGCAGCGACAGTAGCCAGTCGTCTTCTGCGGCAAACGGCATCAGCGCCAGCACGCCAGCGGCGCTGGCCAGATGGGCGCTGGCGCTATGTACCGCCGCTTTCGGCAGGCCGGTTGAGCCGGAGGTTAACGTCATCGACACCAGCCGTTCGCCATGCCAGCAAACGGCATGGACGCCTTCGGCCGCCTGCAGAGTTAACGCCGGTAAATCCCCCGGTAGCGCAGCACCATTCAGCACCAGCTGATGCTGGACGTTTAACGCAGGCAGCAGTTCCTGCAGCAACACCTCTGGCAGCTGCGGATTCAGCGGCAACACCCGCGCCCCGCACTGCAGCAATGCCAGCCAGGCGAGTAGCGTCTCCGGCTGGTTGTAGGCCCGGAGCGCCACGCCATGACCTTCCATAACGCCCTGCGCGGCAAAGCCGGCCGCCAGCGCGTCAACCCGCGCGCATAGCTCACGCCAGGTCAGCAGCCGATCGTTCAGGCGTAACGCCTGCGCCTCACCGCGTAACTGGCGCCAGTGGCGCCATGGCCAGTCGGAAAACATCACAGCAGCGGCTCCAGCGCATCAATGTTGATCATCGGCAGCGTACTCTCCGGCCACGGCCGTACCAGTTGGGCGCTCATCAGCGCCAGCGTATCGAGTCCGGGGATGGTCTGCGGCGTCAGCCAGGCGGCAACCCGCGCCAGCTGGGTTAACCCGAGGCTGGACTCGATTGACGAGCTAATCACCGCGCTCAGCCCCAGGGCGTGTGCCGCGGCGACCTGTTGCTGAACCTTTTGCACACTGCCGGTCAGCGTCGGTTTGATCACCACCGCGCGCACGCCGGGCTCCGCGACAAAGCGGAAATCCGCCTCGCGCAGGCTTTCATCCCAGGCGATAGCGATCCCCGTCTCGCGGCTAAAGGCCCGCGAATCCTCCCGCGTTTTGCAGGGTTCCTCAAGAAACGCAATGCGCTGGCGATATGCGGGATTGACGTATTTGGCGAACTGCTGCGCTTTAAGCGGCGTCCACGCCCGGTTGGCATCCAGCCGCAGCTGGAGATCGGGGATGGCTTCCAGTAGCAGATTAACCACCATGCCGTCGCGGACCGCCTCCCACAGACCCACTTTCACCTTAGCGACTTTCTCGCCGGGCATCGCCGCCAGTTTGGCGAACAGCTCATCCGGATCGCCGGAACAGAGCGGCGCTGCGCGATAATCCGCGGCCTGCGGTAGTTCGCCGTAAAGCTCCGCCTGCGCGCAGCTAATACCAAAAGCGACAGAAGGCAGTGTGGGAAGCGGCGGTTCCGCGCCGTCGCGCCAGGCCTGCGCCCACGCCAGCAGCGCTGTTTGCGCCTCTTCCAGCGTCTCGTTACTGAATCCCGGCAAGGGAGAAATTTCCCCCCAGCCTTCGCGTTCATCCTCCTGCAGGCGGATGAACAGCCCGTCGCGGGTTTTTAACCGCCGTTCGCGCAGAACCACGCCCGCGTCCATCGGGATCTGCCAGCGGTAAACCTGCGAAACGCGCATTATGGATTCCGTTTAAATTTGCTGAAGTCCGGCTGACGTTTCTGGTTGAAGGCATTGCGGCCTTCCTGCCCTTCTTCCGTCATGTAGAACAGCATGGTGGCGTTGCCCGCCAGCTCCTGCAGACCGGCCTGGCCGTCGCAGTCGGCGTTCAGCGCCGCTTTCAGGCAGCGCAGCGCCATTGGGCTGTTTTGCAGCATTTCACGGCACCAGCGCACGGTCTCTTTTTCCAGCTCCGCCAGCGGAACTACGGTATTCACCAGCCCCATGTCCAGCGCCTGCTGGGCGTCATACTGACGGCACAGGAACCAGATTTCGCGCGCCTTTTTCTGCCCGACGATACGCGCCATATAGGAGGCGCCCCAGCCGCCATCAAAGGAGCCGACTTTTGGCCCGGTCTGGCCGAAGATGGCATTGTCCGCCGCGATGGTCAGATCGCACATCATATGCAGCACGTGGCCGCCGCCGATAGAGTAGCCGGCTACCATCGCCACCACCGGTTTCGGGCAAGTGCGGATCTGGCGCTGGAAGTCGAGCACGTTAAGGTGGTGAACGCCGGAGTCGTCCTGATAGCCGCCGTAGTCGCCGCGAACTTTCTGGTCGCCGCCGGCGCAGAAGGCTTTCTCACCTTCACCGGTCAGGACAATCACCCCGATATTGTCGTCATAGCGGGCATCCGCCAGCGCCTGAATCATCTCTTTGACGGTCAGCGGGCGGAAGGCGTTGCGTACCTGTGGGCGGTTGATGGTGATTTTGGCAATGCCGTCGGCCGATTTGTGATAGCGAATATCGGTATAGCCTTCGGAACAATCGTGCCATTCCACAGGGGCATAGAGCATTGCTTCATCAAGAGAGATCATAGAATGTCCTTCAGTTAACTTGCCAGAATCTGCGCCAGACAAGCAATCACCGCGGCGGGGTTGTCCCGGTGCGCGTTGTGTCCGGCATGGTGAATGATATGGGTATCGGCAGCGAGCGCTTGCGCGATGGCGCGAAACTTCGCGTCGCGTTCGCCACACAGGTAGTGAAAAGGAAAATCGCGCGCCTGCAGAGGCGCGCGCAGATCGGCCTGCCCGGCAAGGGAGGTTGCCTGCAGCATCGCCGCCAGCGTGGCGCCGTTATTGCGGCTACGTAAGGCGACCAATGACTCGCGCTGCGCGGCATCCAGTGAGGCAAAAACCGGCTGCTGATACCAGTCGGCAAAGACCTGCGCCAACGGATCGCGGCGAAAACGTTCTGCCCAGGCGCGGTCATTGCTGCGCCGCGCCTGCCGCGCTTCTGCATCCTGCAGGCCAGGATGGCCGCCTTCAACGATCAGGCCGCGCAGGCCCGCACGCGGCTGACAGGCGAAGTTCATCGCCACCCGGCCGCCCAGTGAGTAGCCAATCAGCCAGTAGTTAAGGATGTTGTAACTATTAAGCGTAGCCAGCAGCAGAGTATTGACCCCGGCAAAGTCCTGCACCGCGATATCCGCGGAGCCGCCGTGGCCCGGCAGATCGAGATACAGACGCGGCCAGGCGGGAAAAGCGTCGCCCACTTCACGCCACTCGTCGCGGTCGCCGGAAAACCCGTGCAGAAACACCAGCCAGGGATAACCTGACTGGCCGTTGTCGACCGCGGCGCTGAGGGTCACAGGCGGCTTACCTGCGCCAGCAGCTGCTGGAGAGTCTGCGTGCCGTCAGTCTCGTTGACCGCCAGCTCAATCACCGTCGCCCCCGCCCTGCGCCAGGCACCCGCCAGCGCCTCATCCAGCGACTGCCAGTCATCGGGACGATGATAGGCCAGGCCGAACATCGCCGCCGCGTGGCTGAAATCCACGTCCTGCGGCATTAAATAGAACTGGCGGCGCTCGTCCTGCGGTGTCGGCAGCATAGAGAAAATCTGTCCGCCGTTGTTATTTACCACGATCAGCACCAGCGGCGCCGACGCCTGGCGCAGCAGGGCCAGCGAGTTAAGATCGTATAAGGCCGACAGATCGCCGACGATCGCCAGCGTCGGCCGCGCACTGGCGCGCTGCACGCCGGCGGCGGTGGCGATTAAACCATCAATCCCGCTGGCGCCGCGGTTGCTGTAAACCGGATACCCGGCCGGTAGCTGCGCCAGGGCGTCGATCAGGCGCACCACCAGACTGTTACCGACAAACAGTTGCCCCTGCTCCGGCAGATAGCGCCGAATGCGCTGCGCCAGCTGCGCTTCGCCAAAAGGCTCATTGCTGGCGACCGCGGCCTGCCACGCCTGCCCGGCAAGCTGCGGGATCACCGTCGCCCACGGCTGGCGTTTTTCCGCCGGATGCAGCTCAAGCCAGCGCTCAACGCTGGCGAGCAGACGGCGGCCGCGGTGCTGCGCCGGGTCGAGGCGGCCTGGCAGATTATCCACCAGCCAGTATTCATCCGGCTCACAGGTCGCCTGCCACTGGAGGACGCGTTTGCCGGTCAGGCTGCTGCCGAGCTGCACCACGATCTGCGCCTGCGCCAGTTCGCTGACCGCTTTACCGTTGCCCAGCCACAGGTCGGCGCACGGCAGCGGCTGCCCGGTCTGCGACAGGACATCGCCGATCAGCGGCCAGCCGAGAGTTTGCGCCCACTCAGCCACTTTTTTCCCTTCCGCGGCGCTCATTCTCCCCGCCACGACGACGCCGCGTTTTTGCCGCCAGAAGAACCAGTCGCGCTGCTTCTCGCTCTCTAACTGCAGCGCCTGACGCAGCCAGGGTTTATCGCTCTGCCACCAGTTGCCGAGCTGCTGCTGCCACTCCACGCCGGTCTCATCCATATCGCCATACAGCGGTTCGGCGAACGGACAGTTGATATGCACCCCGCCGGCGTGCAGCGCCCCCAGCGCCTGGTCGATGGTTGAGACCAGCCAGCGGGCAGGAATATCCTGCGAGGGACGCGGCAGAGAAATCGTCTGCGACGGATGGGAGGCAAACATTCCGGGCTGGCGGATCGCCTGGTTCGCGCCGCAGTCGATCAGCTCCGGTGGACGGTCGGCGGTCAACAGGATCAGCTTTTCGCCGGTGAGGCCCGCCTCAATCAGCGCCGGATAGAGGTTTGCGGTGGCGGTCCCGGAGGTGACTATCACCGCCACCGGCTGCCGGCTGGCCTTCGCCAGGCCGAGCGCCAGGTGGCCGAGGCCGCGTTCGTCGAAATGGGTATGATGGATAAAGGCGCGGTTTTCCGCCGCCGCCAGGGTTAAGGGTGTCGAGCGCGAACCCGGCGCGATGCAGATATGCTGCACGCCATGGCGCGTTAAAGCTTCCAGGATCACCGCCGCCCAGCGTCGGTTAAATGCGCTTACTGACATGAAATTGTCCGGTATCAAATATTGATGCTAAGTATAGATAAGGCAAAGTGACGACGTTTTGATATGCATCGTCATTCCCGCCTTATGGACACAGCAGCGAGCGCAGCCCGGCCGCTTTGTTGTCAATCTCCTGCCACTCCTGCTGCGCATCGGAGCCGCTGACGATCCCCGCTCCGGCATACAACCGCAGGGTGTCGTGGTCCACTTTCGCCGAACGCAGCGCCACGCAAAACTCGCTTTGCGCCAGCGACAGATAGCCGGCGGACCCGGCATACCATTCGCGGGCAAAGGGTTCATGGCGCTGAATGAATGCCAGCGCCGCCCGACGCGGCAGGCCGGCCACTGCGGCGGTGGGCTGCAGCTGCAGCAGACAGCGGCTGTCGTCAGGCGCCGCCAGCTCGGTCCAGATGCAGCGCCTGAGATGCTGCACCTTACGCAGTCTCACCACCTGCGGCGGCAGGACGTCCAGCGTCGAGGCCTCACTCTGCAGGCGCTGGCAGATATCCTCTACCACCAGCATATTTTCCCGCTGGTTTTTGTCATCTTTCATCAACCAGTCGGCCAGTTGCTGCGCCTTCGCGTCTTCCTGATGGTTCGCGACGGTCCCTGCCAGCGCTTCGGTGCGCAGCAGCGCGCCGCGCCGGCGCCACAGCCGTTCCGGCGTGGAGCCGAAAAATGCCTGCCGGGCATTAAACGCCATCAGGAAATGAAAACAGTTAAGATTGCTGCGGCGGCTGGCCGCCATGATGCTCACGGCGTCCAGCGGCGCGGCAAACTGCAGGTCGGTTGCCCGCGCCAGTACCACTTTATCCATTTCACCGGCGCTAATCGCCTTAGTCGCCCGCGCAATCATTGCCTGCCATTGAGAATAGTCAGATGAATGGCGCTCGCTCAGTAGCGGCGGGATAGCGCCAGGGGTCGCCTGAGTGGTGGTCAGACTGGCGAGAAACACGCGGGCCGTCGCGGCATCCTCACGCAGGGAGATATCACTATGCAGCACCAGCCGCAGCACGGCCCTGCCGCCGCACCGGCGCCACTCCAGACGCGGCAGCACCAGTCTGCCCTGCTGCGGTTCAAACGCGTTCAGGCCGCAGATGCGCAGATTCTGCCGCCCGGTCTGGCGTAAAAAGCGGTTGGCCGCGTCGAGCGAGGGAAAGGTTTTTACCGCCCCCAGCGTCGCCAGTTCCTCATCGCCATTGCGCTGCTGCCAGTAAAACTGCGGCCATTGCGCCTGCTGGCCGCACCATAGTAGCGGATCGAAGGCATCATTCAGCGGAAAGGCAATATCGATAATTCGCGTGCCGGGCGAGTCTGGAAAAGACTCACCCAGGCCGTCTTGCAAACGGGCCAGCGCAGTGGAAACAGACAGCACGCAAACCTCCACGGTAGTAAAACCCCACATTATAAGGGGTTCGACGGCGGAATAGCAGTACCCATGACGAGGGAGCGGGTTTTATCTTACCCGCTCGCCGGGCCAAAGCAGCGTGTGGACGAGGGTGCAGAGGGGTCAGATAGCGCGCTTTTCTCGCGCCATGCCAATGTGGGGGATGCCATCCTCATCATAGACCTCGGTCACCGGCGTAAAACCGAAGTGGGCGTAAAAGGATTGCAGGTGCGCCTGCGCCCCGAGGTAAATTGCCTTTTGCGGCCAGTACTGCTGACAACTGGCCAGCGCCTGCTCCATCAGCTGATAGCCGAGCTTCTCACCGCGGGCGGCGGGGCTAACGATAACCCGGCCAATCACCACCGGCGCAAACTCCTCTTCGCTTTTGAGGATCCGCGCGTAGGCCAGCAGTTCGCCATCGCGCCAGCCGAGCAGATGGCGATTTTCACCGACCAAATCATCGCCGTCGACATCCTGATAGGCGCACTGCTGCTCCACGACAAAAACTTCACTGCGCAATTTCAGCAGCGCATACAGCTGGGGAACGGTGAGTTCACTATGGTGGAGATCCTGCCAGGTCATCATCTGTAGCTCCTTATTGATATACTGATACTTTGCGACTCGCCCTGAGGACACTGGACGATGGAATTAACTTTTTTAGGAACATCCGCCGGGGTGCCGACCCGTACGCGTAATATGACGTCGATAATACTGAATTTGCAACAGCCGACCCGCGCCGAAATGTGGTTGTTTGACTGCGGTGAAGGGACCCAGCATCAGTTTCTTCGCACGCCCTATCACCCCGGCAAACTGAATAAAATTTTCATCACTCACCTGCACGGCGACCACCTGTTCGGCCTGCCCGGCCTGTTGTGCAGCCGCTCGATGCAGGGGAACTCTCTGCCCCTCACCCTCTACGGGCCAAAAGGGCTCAAAGAGTTTGTTGAGACCGCGCTGCGTCTGAGCGGTTCGTGGACCGACTATCCGCTCACCATCATCGAAGTCGGCCCTGGTCTGGTGTTCGACGAAGAGGGCTATCGGGTCACTGCGTACCCGCTCAGCCATCCGGTGGAGTGCTACGGGTATCGCATTGAGCAGCATGACAAGCCCGGCACCCTCGACGCCGCCCAACTGATTGCCGATGGCGTGCGTCCGGGGCCGCTGTTTCATCAACTCAAGCTCGGCCAGCGCGTTGAGCTGGAAGATGGCCGGGTCATCGACGGCAGCCGCTATCTGGGGCCAGCGACGCCGGGTAAAACGCTGGCCATCTTTGGCGATACCGCCCCCTGCCCGCAGGCGCTGGAGATGGCTCGCGGGGCGGATGTGATGGTCCACGAAACCACCCTTGAGCAGGCGATGGCGGAGAAAGCCAATAGCCGCGGCCACTCCTCAAGCCAGCAGACCGCGGCGCTTGCCAAAGAAGCGGGGGTCGGCACGCTAATCGCTACCCACTTTAGCTCGCGCTACGATGCCGAAGGCTGTCTGAAGATGCTGGCGGAATGCCGGGAGATTTTCGCCAATACGCTATTGGCGGAAGACTTTATGGTCTACAAGATGGCGTAAAATCCGGGCATAAAAAAACCGCCATCCCGGCGGTTTTTTTATTTATAGCGCAGATTACATCAGCGGCGTCGCCAGCTGCACGATGCTAATCAGCGGCTGCGGCCAGATACCAAGCACCAGCACCAGCAGGGCGGAGATCAGCACCACGATACCGCCAGCGCTGTACTGCCAGTTCGACGGCGCATCGCGGTTCAGTTGCTCCGGTGCGCTCAGGTACAGGCTCACTGCCACTCGCAGATAGTAGTAGAGACCAATCGCTGAGCCGACAACCACTGCGGCAACCAGCCACCACAGGTGCGCATGCACACCGACGGCCAGCACGTAGAACTTACCGATAAAGCCGAGGGTCATCGGAATACCGGCCAGCGACAGCATCATCACCGTCATGACCGCCGACAGAATCGGACGGTGCCAGAACAGGCCGCGGTAGGAGAACAGCGAGTCCGCATCCGGACCGCGGTACGGGCTGGACATCAGGCTGACCACGCCGAACGCGCCCAGGCTGCTGAACAGGTAACCGGCCAGGTAAACGCCCACGGCTTCCATCGACATTTCGCCGCTCTGCAGGGCGATCAGCGCCACCAGCAGATAACCGAGGTGGGAGATGGAAGAGTAGCCGAGCAGACGCTTAATGTTGGTCTGGCTCAGCGCCATCAGGTTACCGAAGATGATAGAGGCGAAGGCGATCAGGCCCAGCACCACGCGTACCGCTTCGCTGTTGCCCACCGGCATGTACAGGAACAGACGCATCACCACGCCGAAGATGGCGATCTTGCTGGCGGTCGCCAGGAAGGTGGAGACCGGCGCAGGCGCGCCCTGGTAAACGTCCGGCGTCCACAGATGGAACGGCACCAGCGACAGTTTAAAGCCAAGACCGACGATCATCAGACCGAGGCCCGCCAGCAGCAGCGGCTCGTGCAGCGTATTGTCCGCCAGGCTTTTACCCAGCGCGAGGAAGGACAGGTTGCCGGAGTTCGCATACACCAGCGCCATACCGAACAGCAGGAAAGACGAGGCTGCAGCGGAGAGGATAGTGTATTTGATGCTCGCTTCCAGCGAACGCTTCTGGCGGAAGGCGTAGCCGACCAGGCCGAACAGCGGTAGCGAAATCAGTTCGATACCGAGGAACAGCGCCGCCAGATGATTCGCACCGGCCAGCAGAATGCCGCCCAGCGCGGCGATCAGCACCAGCAGGTAGAACTCTTCTTTGTTGTCCTTGTAACCCTCAAGCCACGGGTAGGCGAAAGTACAGGTCGCGAGGCTCGCCAGCAACACCAGCCCGGTGTAGAGCATGGCGTAGCCGTCAACGCGGATCATCGGCGTGACGTCCATCGCCCCGTTCTGACCAACAAACCAGAGCGAGACCAGCGCAGCGTTAAGCCCGAGAACCGACAGCGTGGCATTGAGAAAATGATTGCGTCGCCACGCAATGGAGAGCATCACAACCACCACCGTCAAGCCGACGATCAGCAGCGGTAGCAGTGCGATCAGTTGTTGTGGAGTTATTGTCATGGCGAATTACGGCCTTGTAGTAGAAACAGAATTAACAAACCACTGCTGAATGTTGCTCATCGCAGCATGCGAGGTGTCGAGGATCGGCTGCGGGAAGAAGCCCAACAGCACCAGCAGCACCACCAGCAGCAAGATGATAGACAGTTCACGCAGGGACATCCCCGGCAGCGCTTTCGCCGCGATTTCGCTTTTCGCTTTACCGAAGTAGGCGCGATGCAGCATCGACAGCGAATAAACGGAAGCGAATACCAGACCAAAGGTCGAGATAACGGTGATCACCGGCACCACTTTATAGCTGCCGAACAGGATCATAAATTCGCCGACAAAGTTACCGGTGCCCGGCATCCCCAGGGTGGCGACAGCGAAGAACATCGACATCGCCGGCAGCCATTTAATTTTGCTCCACAAACCGCCCATCTGACGCATATCGCGGGTGTGCAGACGTTCGTACAGCTGGCCGCACAGAATAAACAGACCCGCCGCGGACAGACCGTGGGCGATCATCTGGATCACCGCCCCTTGATAAGCCAGCTGGCTGCCGGTGTAGATAGCAATCAGCACGAAGCCCATGTGGGAAACGGAGGTATAAGCGATCAGACGTTTGATATCGGTCTGGGCGAAGGCCATCCACGCGCCGTAGAAGATACCAATCACGCCCAGCCACATGGCGATGGGCGCAAACTCGGCGGAGGCGTTCGGGAACAGCGGCAGCGCAAAGCGCAGCAGACCGTAGGCCGCGGTTTTCAGCAAGATGCCCGCGAGGTCGACGGAACCGGCAGTTGGCGCCTGGGAGTGGGCGTCCGGCAGCCAGCCGTGCAGCGGTACCACCGGCATTTTCACCGCGAAGGCGATGAAGAAGCCCAGCATCAGCAGGTATTCCACGCCGTGGGACATCGGCGTTTTCAGCAGATCTTCATAGTTGAAGGTCCACACGCCGGTCGCGTTGAAGTGGACGAAGGCCAGCGCCAGAATGGCGATCAGCATCACCAGACCGCTCGCCTGGGTATAAATGAAGAACTTGGTGGCCGCCGTGATACGCGTTTTACCGTCAGAGGCTTTGTGGCCCCACAGCGCGATCAGGAAGTACATCGGCACCAACATCATTTCCCAGAAGAAGAAGAACAGGAACATGTCGATGGCGAGGAACACGCCGATGACGCCGCCCAGGATCCACATCAGGTTGAGGTGGAAGAAGCCCTGGTATTTTTCGATTTCACGCCACGAACAGAGTACCGCCAGCACGCCGAGGAGACCGGTCAGCACCACCATCAGCAGCGACAGGCCGTCGATCGCCAGATGGATGCTAATGCCGAAGCGTGGGATCCACGGCAGCACGAATTCCGACTGCCATTGCGGAATACCCGCGGATTGCGTCAGAGAATAGCCGCCCTGCATCCACAGCTGCAGGCCAAGCGCCAGCGTCAGTCCCATGGTAATCAGCGCGATCCAGCGCGGCACTTTCACGCCAAAGCGTTCGGTCTGCCAGCACAGGAAGCCGCCGATAAAGGGGATTAATATCAACCAAGGCAATAACATGGTGATTTTTATTCCTTATTTAAGTCCGGTTCAGGCTATCTTACTCGTCATAGCGAACGTCGGCTGTGCTCACAATCCTCACGCATTTTAATACGCTCCGGTTGCTCCGCGCAGGCGGTGTCCACTCTGACTTCGCCGATAACGCCTGTCCTTTACGACCTGATTTTCAACGAATTCTCACAGAAAATTCACTTCGGATTGAGGCTTGTTTTGTCGGGTGACGCTAACGCTTGCCCGACCTACGGTCCCGTAGGCCCGGCAAGCACCGCGCCGCCGGGCGAAACAATCCCAATCCTCAAACTCAACGCAATACCATCAGCAGCGCCAGCACCACCACCGCGCCGATGCTCATTGATGCCACATACCAGCGCAGATAACCGTTCTCGCTCACCAGCAGACCTTTGCCTGCGAAGCGGGACAGAATCGCCGGGATATTCATCAACGCATTCAGCGGATCGCTCTTCAGCAGCCAGGCAATCCCGAGGAAAGGTTTCACGAACACCTTGTCGTATAACCAGTCGAAGCCCCAGGCATGGAACCACCAGGTACCGAAGAAGCGGCCAGGCGCGCTGTTGGCGATGGAGGTCACCAGGGTACGTTTACCCAGCCACAACCATGCGGCGATCAGGATGCCGGCAATCGCGATAATCCCGGAGGTAATTTCCAGCGTCATCACGCTGCCGTGCGCAAGCTCAGTGGTCTGCGGCAGTACGCCCTCCAGCGGCGGCACAATCAGCGCGCCAACAAAGGTGGACAGCACCAGCAGAACGATCAGCGGCAGATGATGGGTAATCCCCTTCCCTGCGTGCGCGTGAATTTGCTCTTTACCGTGGAACACGATGAAAATCATACGGAAGGTGTACAGCGAGGTCATAAAGGCGCCGACCAGGCCCGCCACCATCAGATTGATATGGCCGTTGGCCATCGCGCCCGCCAGAATCTCATCCTTACTGAAGAAGCCTGCGGTGATAAGCGGCAGAGCGGACAGCGCCGCGCCCCCCACCAGGAAGCAGACATACACCAGCGGAATAGATTTGCGCAGGCCGCCCATCTTGAAGATGTTCTGTTCGTGATGGCAGGCCAGAATGACCGAGCCAGACGACAGGAACAGCAGCGCTTTAAAGAACGCGTGGGTCATCAGGTGGAAAATCGCCGCATCCCATGCCTGTACGCCCAGCGCGAGGAACATGTAGCCAATCTGACTCATGGTCGAGTAAGCCAGCACACGTTTGATGTCGGTCTGCACCAGCGCGGCGAAGCCCGCCAGCACCAGCGTTACCGCACCAACGATACCCACCAGATGCAGCACTTCCGGCGTCATCAGGAACAGGCCGTGGGTACGGGCAATCAGGTACACGCCCGCGGTCACCATGGTGGCCGCGTGGATCAGCGCGGAGACCGGCGTCGGGCCAGCCATCGCATCGGCAAGCCACGTTTGCAGCGGCAGCTGAGCGGATTTACCTACCGCGCCGCCGAGCAGCATCAGCGTCGCCCACTGCAGCGTGGTGCTGCCGTTAGCGAAGTGCTGCGGCGCCAGCTCAACCATTTCACGGAAGTTCAGGGTACCCAGTTCGTTATAAAGAATGAACAGCGCGAAGGCGAGGAACACGTCGCCGACGCGGGTGACCACGAAGGCTTTCATCGCTGCGGCATTGTTCTTCGGATCGGTATAGTAGAAGCCGATCAGCAGGTAAGAACAGAGACCCACGCCTTCCCAACCCAGGTACATCAACAGCAGGTTATCGGCCAGCACCAGAACGACCATGCTGGCGATAAACAGGTTGGTGTAAGCGAAGAAGCGAGAGTAGCCCTCTTCGCCGCGCATGTACCAGGAGGCGAACATGTGGATCAGGAAGCCGACGCCGGTCACCACAGAGAGCATGGTCAGCGACAGGCCATCCAGCACCAGGTTGAAGCCGATGTTGAAATCACCGACCGACATCCAGTTCCACAGCGGTACGCTGACCGCCTGTTTGCCGTTAGCGAAAAAATCGACGCCAACGTACGCGGTGACCAGCGCCGCCAGGCCTACCGACCCCATGCCAACGGTGGCGGAAAGGTTTTCCGACCAGCGCCCGCGGGAGAAGGCCAGCAGCACAAAGCCAATCAATGGCAAAAGAATGGTTAAGGCAAGCATGTTCATCCACGCAACTCACTTACTGAATCGATGTTCAGGTTCTGGCGGCGACGATGGAGCTGCAGCAGCAGCGCCAGGCCGATACTCGCTTCCGCAGCCGCGAGGCTGATGGCGAGGATATACATTATCTGACCATCTGCCTGGCCCCAGTAGCTACCCGCCACCACAAAGGCCAGCGCGGCGGCGTTAATCATGATTTCCAGGCTAATCAACATAAACAGCAGATTGCGGCGGATCACCAGCCCCGTCAGACCAAGCACAAACAGGATGGCCGCGAGGATCAGTCCATGTGTTAAGGGGATCATGCGTGTTCCTCCGTTTTTCTTTTGTCGCTGTCGTTCACGCGGTTGCTCAGCACCTCGCCGGCACGCTCTTCGCGGCCGATGTGGAAGGCGACCACCAGGCCCGCCAGCAGCAGCATGGAGGCCAGCTCCACCGCCAGGACGTACGGCCCAAACAGCGCAATACCCACTTCTTTGGCGTTGATCGCCGCGCCGTCGATACCCTGGTCGTTAATACCCAGGATGGCGTAAACGATAACCACCAGCAGCACTGCGGAAAGGATGGCCGGGCCAATCCAGATCCCCGGCTGCAGCCATTTGCGCTCCTGTTCGATCTCGCTGCCGCCCAGGTTGAGCATCATCACCACAAAGACGAACAGCACCATAATGGCCCCGGCGTAGACGATGATTTCCAGCGCACCAGCAAAGTAAGCGCCCAGCGAAAAGAACACCCCGGCAATCGCCAGCAGCGAAATAATCAGGTACAGCAGCGCATGTACCGGATTGGTGTGGGTGACGACCCGCAAGGTTGCGAGGATGGCTATCAGGCCACAGATATAAAAAGCGAATTCCATTGCCCTCTCCTTACGGTAACAGGCTCTTGACGTCGATTGGCTTAGCTTCGTTTTCCGCTTCACCTTTATCTTTGCCGTCGATTGCCATACCCGCCATCCGGTAGAAGTTATATTCCGGGTATTTGCCCGGACCGGAAATCAGCAGATCCTCTTTTTCGTACACCAGATCCTGACGCTTGTATTCACCCAGTTCGAAGTCCGGGGTCAACTGGATCGCCGTGGTCGGGCACGCTTCTTCGCACAGGCCGCAGAAAATGCAGCGTGAGAAGTTGATGCGGAAGAACTCCGGATACCAGCGGCCGTCTTTGGTCTCTGCTTTCTGCAGCGAGATACAGCCCACCGGGCAGGCTACCGCACACAGGTTACAGGCAACGCAGCGCTCTGCACCGTCCGGATCGCGGGTCAGCACGATGCGGCCGCGGTAGCGCGGCGGCAGATAGACCGGCTCTTCCGGATACATCCGGGTTTCACGTTTGGCGAAGGCATGCAGGCCAATCATCCAGATACTACGGACCTGGGTGCCGAACCCCACCAATAATTCTTTTAAGGTCATGTTCAATTCACCCCTTATTGCGCCTGCCAGAGAATGACAGCCGCCGTTACCAACAAGTTGACCAGCGTTAACGGCAGGCATACCTTCCAGCCAAAGGACATTACCTGGTCATAGCGCGGACGCGGTAATGATGCGCGGATCAAAATGAACATCATCATGAAGAACGCGGTTTTCAGCGCGAACCAGATGAAAGGTGGTAACCACGGGCCATTCCAGCCGCCGAAGAACAGCGTGACGATCAGCGCTGAAACGGTGACGATACCGATGTATTCACCGACGAAGAACAGACCGAATTTCATGCCGGAATATTCAATGTGGTAACCATCGGCCAGTTCCTGCTCCGCTTCCGGCTGGTCGAACGGGTGACGGTGACACACCGCCACGCCGGCGATGGCGAAAGTGACGAAGCCGAAGAACTGCGGAATGACGTTCCACAGATGCGCCTGGTTGTTGACGATATCGGTCATATTGAATGACCCCGCCTGCGCCACCACGCCCATCAGGGAGAGACCGAGAAACACTTCGTAGCTCAGGGTCTGCGCGGAAGCACGCATCGCCCCCAGCAGCGAGTATTTGTTGTTGCTCGACCAGCCGGCGAACAGCACCGCATAGACCGCCAGGCCTGCCATCATCAGGAAGAACAGGATGCCGATGTTCAGGTCAGCCACCACCCACGTCGGGCTGACCGGCACGATAGCAAAGGCCAGCAGCAGCGAGGTAAAGGCGATAACCGGCGCCAGAGTAAAGATCACGCGATCGGAGAAGCGCGGGATCCAGTCCTCTTTGAAGAACATCTTGATCATGTCGGCGACCAGCTGCAGCGAACCGCCCCAGCCGACGCGGTTAGGTCCGTAGCGGTTCTGGAACAAGCCGAGCAGACGACGCTCGCCGAAGCTCATGAACGCGCCGCAGGTGACGACCACCAGCAGAATGACCACGGCCTTCAGGATGCTTAACAGAATGTCGATAAGATCCGGCGTTAACCAGCTCATGCTTTCGCCTCCTGCAGTGAATCAATACGCGATCCGGTCAGCACCGGCGCAATGCCCGGCATGCCCATCGGTAAGCCAACCTGTCCTGCGGTCAGGCCTTCAGAGATAACCAGCGGCAGACGCAGGGTCTGGCCTTCCACGCTAAAGGAGAGCATTGCCCCCGCGTTAACGCCCAGCTTCGCGGCATCCGCCGGATTCAGCTTGATGTACGGCTCAGGCATCCGGCTCTCGAACACCGGCGCGCGCTGTGACAGCTCATCGCTACCAAACAGGTGGTAATACGGCGCGATACGCCATTTGCCCTCTTCCGCCTGGAAGCTGGCCGGCACCGCGGTGAAATACTCCAGCCCGTTGGCGGACGCTTCAAACAGTCGAACACCCGGATCGCCGTGGCGCAGTTTCCCGCCCACTTCATCCTGGAACTTGTTCCATGCCTGCGGGGAGTTCCAGCCCGGCGCCCAGGCGAACGGGATCTGCGAACGCGGGGCGGACGGCTGGTTGTTCCCTTCCATGGAGAAGGCGAACATGGTGTCTTTATCCTGCGGCTGACGCGGCTCGTGCACGCTGATGTTGGCGCGCATCGCCGTGCGGCCGCTGTAGCGGTGTGGTTCACGCGCCAGCTTCTGACCGCGGATGCGGAAGGTCGCATCCGGCGCGGCATCTTTAATGCCCGCCAGCTGCGGCAGCGCGGCAATCGCCGCATCGATGACGTGGTCCAGCTGCGTCCAGTCAACCTGACGGTTGTTGACGGTGCTGTGCAGCGAATGCAGCCAGCGCCAGCTCTCCAGCATCACGGTTTTCGCATCGTAGTAAGCCGGATCGTAAACCTGGAAGAAACGCTGGGCGCGGCCTTCGTTGTTCACCACAGTCCCGTCGCTTTCCGCAAAGCTTGCGGCAGAGAGCACCAGGTGCGCTTTGTCCATAATCGCGGTGCGCTGATGGTCAACCACCATCACCAGCGGGGCTTTCGCCAGCGCAGCGTCAACGCGCGCGGCGGAAGCATGACGGTGAAGGTCGTTTTCCAGCACGATAACCGCGTCTGCGGCGCCGCTTTCCAGTTCGTCCAGCGCCTCTTCAAGCGAACCGCCGCCGATCATGCCCAGACCGACGCTGTTCACCGCCCGGGCGACCATGGTCACGCCGACGTCGGCGCCGCGGCCTTTCAACGCTTTTGCGACGTTAGCGGCGGCCTGGATGATCTCCATGCTGCCGGCGTTGGTTCCGGAGATAATCAGTGGTTTTTTCGCCCCGGCCAGCGCCTGGACGATGACATCGACTTTGCCCTGCAGGTCCTGGCTCAGGCCGTCAACCGCTGGCGCGCTGTCGTCCAGCGCATGAGCGATGGCGAAGCCGAGACGCGCCTGATCTTCCACCGGCGCGCGGTAGGTCCACGCGGCAATGTCATCCAGGCGGGTGTCATCGATGTTGGTGACGAATAACGGGTGCTTGGCGCGCTGCCCGATGTTGAGGATCGCGGCGATCTGCCAGTCGGCTACTTTCTGCGCCGCTGCCATTTCGCGTGCTTTCCCTTTCACCGCCTGGCGGACTGCCAGGGCCACGCGCGCGCCGGTCTGGGTAATGTCTTCGCCCAGCACCAGTACCGCATCGTAGGATTCGATATCGCGCAGGCTTGGGGTATGGATCCCGCCTTCACGCAGCACTTTCAGCATCATCTGCAGGCGCGCTTGTTCGCCTTTGGCGATGCCGGTATAGAAGTTGTCGGCGCCAACCAGCTCGCGCAGCGCGAAGTTGCTTTCGATGCTGGCGCGCGGGGAGCCGATACCGATCACTTTCTTCGACTGGCGCAGGATATCTGCTGCCCCCTGCATCGCCTGCTCGGCGTTGAGAGTAATCAGATCGTCGCCGCGGCGCTGCACCGGCTGACGCGGACGGTCTTTCAGGTTGACATAGCCATAGCCGAAGCGACCGCGGTCGCAGAGGAAGTAGCGGTTAACGGTCCCGTTATAGCGGTTTTCGATACGACGCAGCTCGCCATAGCGTTCGCCCGGGCTGATGTTGCAGCCGATGGAACACTGCTGGCAGATGCTCGGCGCAAACTGCATGTCCCACTTACGGTTGTAACGCTCGGAGTGCGTTTTGTCGGTGAAGACGCCGGTCGGGCAGACTTCCACCAGGTTGCCGGAGAACTCGCTTTCCAGGGTGCCATCTTCCGGGCGACCGAAGTAGACGTTGTCGTGCGCGCCATAGACGCCCAGGTCGGTGCCGTCGGCATAATCTTTGTAGTAGCGCACGCAGCGGTAACAGGCGATGCAGCGGTTCATTTCGTGCGAAATAAACGGCCCCAGATCCTGATTGCGGTGGGTACGCTTGGTGAAACGATAGCGGCGGAAACTATGGCCGGTCATCACCGTCATATCCTGCAGGTGGCAGTTGCCCCCTTCTTCACAGACCGGGCAGTCGTGCGGGTGGTTAGTCATCAACCACTCCACCACGCTTTCGCGGAACTGCTTCGCTTCGCCGTCGTCAATAGAAATAAAGGTGCCGTCGGATGCCGGAGTCATACAGGACATCACCAGGCGACCACGCGTGTCTTCCGCGTTCTGATATTGCTTCACCGCACACTGGCGGCAAGCACCGACGCTCCCTAGCGCCGGGTGCCAGCAAAAGTAGGGAATATCAAGACCAAGAGAGAGACAAGCCTCTAGCAGGTTGTCCGCCCCGTTGACCTCGTATTCTTTGCCGTCTACATGAATCGTAGCCATTTGCGTGCTTCCAAAAATAAAAAACCTTTGATTACCAGCGCGTCTTAAGCAGGTTCGGCTGAATCCCGTTGATTGCATGGGTATTGCTGAACTGCTGCTTAATGCCAGCCTCGAATTCTTCGCGGAAATATTTAATCGCGCTCTGTAGCGGTTCGACTGCGCCCGGCGCGTGCGCGCAGAAGGTTTTACCCGGGCCCAGGAATCGACACAGTTGCTCAAGCGTTTCGATATCGCCAGGCTGGCCTTCGCCGCGCTCCAGGGCGCGCAGGATCTTCACGCTCCACGGCAGACCATCACGGCACGGCGTACACCAGCCGCAGGACTCGCGGGCAAAGAACTCTTCGAGGTTACGCACCAGCGAGACCATATTGATCTCATGGTCAACGGCCATCGCCAGCGAGGTGCCCAGACGGCTGCCCGCTTTACCAATGCTTTCGAACTCCATCGGCAGGTCAAGATGCGCTTCGGTCAGGAAGTCGGTCCCTGCCCCACCCGGCTGCCAGGCTTTAAACTTCAGGCCATCGCGCATGCCGCCGGCGTAATCTTCGAGGATCTCACGCGCGGTGGTGCCGAACGGCAGCTCCCAGACGCCCGGATTCTTCACCCGGCCGGAGAAGCCCATCAGCTTGGTGCCAGCATCTTTGCTGGTGGAAATGTTCTGGTACCACTCGACGCCGTTGGCGAGGATCGCCGGCACGTTGCACAGGGTTTCCACGTTGTTGACGCAAGTCGGCTTGCCCCACACGCCGGAGCTCGCCGGGAACGGCGGCTTGGAGCGCGGGTTAGCACGCCGGCCTTCCAGGGAGTTGATCAGCGCCGTCTCTTCACCGCAGATATAGCGCCCTGCCCCGGTGTGGACAAACAGTTCGAAGTCAAACCCGGTGCCAAGGATGTTTTTCCCCAACAGGCCCGCTTCAGTGGCTTCGGCAATCGCACGACGCAGATGCTGGGCCGCTTCGATATATTCGCCGCGCAGGAAGATGTAGCCGCGGTACGCTTTCAGCGCAAACGCGGAGATCAGCATGCCTTCCACCAGCAGGTGCGGCAACTGCTCCATCAGCAGACGGTCTTTATAGGTGCCCGGCTCCATTTCATCGGCGTTACACAGCAGGTAACGGATGTTCATGGATTCGTCTTTCGGCATCAGGCTCCACTTCAGACCCGTGGAGAAGCCCGCGCCGCCGCGCCCTTTCAGGCCAGCGTCTTTTACCGCCGTGACAATCTCATCCGGCGCCATCCCGGTCAGGGCTTTACGTGCCCCTTCGTAACCGTTTTTGCTGCGATATTCGTCCAGCCATACCGGCTGCTTGTCGTCGCGCAGACGCCAGGTGAGCGGATGCGTTTCCGCAGTACGAATTACGGTTTTCATTTGTACTGCTCCAGCAGGTCAGGAATTGCCTCCGGCGTCAGATGACTGTGAGTATCCTCATCAATCATCATGGTCGGTCCCTTGTCGCAGTTGCCCAGGCAACAGGTCGGCAGCAGCGTGAAGCGGCCATCGAAGGTGGTCTGCCCTGGCTTGATATTGAGCTTCTTCTCAATCGCAGCCTGAATACCTTGATAACCGGTGATATGGCACACCACGCTGTCGCAGTAGCGGATCACGTGACGGCCAACCGGCTGACGGAAAATCTGGCTGTAAAATGTTGCCACGCCTTCGACGTCACTGGCCGGGATCCCCAGCACATCGGCGATCGCATAGATCGCCCCATCCGGCACCCAGCCGCGCTGTTTCTGGACAATTTTCAGCGCTTCGATGGACGCCGCACGCGGGTCTTCGTAGTGGTGCTTCTCGTGCTCAATAGCCTCACGCTCAGCCGCACTCAGCTCAAAAGCCTCGGTTTGTGGTTGTTGATTCTCGTGCATAATTAGCGGTCCACGTCTGACATAACAAAATCGATACTACCCAGATAGACGATCAGGTCGGATACCAGGCTGCCGCGGATCGCCGACGGGATCTGCTGCAGATGCGCAAAGCTCGGCGTACGCACGCGGGTACGGTAGCTCATGGTGCTGCCGTCGCTGGTCAGGTAGTAACTGTTAATCCCTTTGGTCGCCTCAATCATCTGGAAGGATTCGTTGGCCGGCATCACCGGGCCCCACGATACCTGCAGGAAGTGGGTGATCAGGGTTTCGATATGCTGCAGCGTGCGCTCTTTCGGCGGCGGCGTGGTCAGCGGGTGATCCGCTTTGAACGGGCCTTCCGGCATGTTATCGAGGCACTGCTGAAGAATGCGCAGGCTCTGGCGCAGCTCTTCGACTTTCAGCATCACGCGGGTGTAGCAGTCAGAGACGCCGCCCCCGGTCGGGACTTCGAAGTCGAAGTTTTCATAGCCAGAATAAGGACGCCATTTACGCACGTCGAAGCCGATACCGGTGGCGCGCAGGCCTGCGCCGGTGGTGCCCCACTCCAGCGCCTCTTTGGCGGTATAGGCTGCCACGCCGACGGAACGGCCTTTCAGAATAGTGTTGCGCAGCGCGGCTTTCTCGTAAGAATCCAGACGCTTCGGCATCCACTCGAGGAATTCCCGCAGCAGGCGATCCCAGCCACGCGGCAGATCGTGCGCGACACCGCCGATGCGGAACCACGCCGGGTGCATACGGAACCCGGTAATCGCTTCCACCAGATCGTAAATTTTCTGCCGATCGGTAAAGGCGAAGAAGACCGGCGTCATCGCGCCGACGTCCTGAATAAAGGTCGAGATATACAGCAGGTGGCTGTTGATGCGGAACAGTTCGGAGAGCATCACGCGGATCACATTCACGCGATCCGGCACGGTGATCCCGGCCAGTTTTTCCACCGCCAGCACGTACGGCATCTCGTTGACGCAGCCGCCGAGGTATTCAATACGGTCGGTATACGGGATGTAGCTGTGCCAGGACTGACGCTCGCCCATCTTCTCGGCGCCGCGGTGGTGATAACCGATGTCCGGTACGCAGTCGACGATCTCTTCGCCATCCAGCTGCAGAATAATACGGAATGCACCGTGGGCCGACGGGTGGTTCGGACCGAGGTTGAGGAACATGAAGTCCTCGTTGTCGGTGCTGCGCTTCATGCCCCACTCTTCCGGTTTGAAGGTCAACGCTTCCATCTCCAGATCCTGCTTGGCTTTGGTCAGCTCAAACGGATCGAATTCGGTAGCGCGCGCCGGATAGTCTTTACGCAGCGGGTGGCCTTCCCAGGTCGGCGGCATCATGATACGGCGCAGGTTCGGGTGGCCATCGAAGGTCATGCCAAACATTTCCCAGGTTTCACGCTCATACCAGTTGGCGTTGGGGAACAGTTTGGTGAAAGTCGGCAGATGCAGATCATTTTCAGACAGCGCCACCTTGAGCATGATGTCGCGGTTGCGGTCGATAGAAATCAGATGATAGAAAACGGAAAAATCCGCGGCGGGCAGGCCATCGCGGTGGGTGCGCAGACGTTCGTCCATGCCGTGCAGGTCAAACAACATCACGTAAGGCTTCGGCAATTTCTTCAGGAAATCACCCACCTCAAGCAGTTGCTCACGCTTCACCCACACCACCGGTACGCCGGTGCGGGTTGGCTGAACGGTAAAGGCATCCGGCCCAAAGCGGTTGCGCAGTTCGCCGATCACCGGGTCATCAAGGTGATCGCGGGTTTGCCAGGCTGGTGCGGCGTCATGCGCGGTTAAATCGGTCATATTGTTCACCATTGCAAAAGGTCCGTGGTGACTGCCGGGCGAGACTTCGCGTTGTTGTAGATTGATTTGCGAAGTGGTACTCCCGCCCGCAGGCGCAAATTAAATCTCGTCCGGCGTCCGCAGATTGGTCACTGCAATACGTTCGCCGCGTTTACGCTCGCGTTCCGACTGCATATTGGCGCGATAAACGCCCTGATCGCCAACCACCCATGAGAGCGGACGACGTTCTTTACCAATGGACTCCTGCAGCAGCATCAGCGCCTGCATATAGGCCTCTGGACGCGGCGGGCAGCCCGGGATGTACACATCGACCGGAATGAATTTATCCACGCCCTGGACGACGGAATAGATGTCGTACATGCCGCCGGAGTTAGCGCAGGCGCCCATGGAGATCACCCACTTCGGCTCCAGCATCTGATCGTACAGACGCTGAATAACCGGCGCCATTTTGGTAAAGCAGGTTCCAGCGACCACCATCAGGTCCGCCTGACGCGGAGAGGCGCGCAGAACTTCTGCCCCAAAACGCGCAACGTCATGCACCGCAGTGAATGACGTCACCATTTCCACATAACAGCAAGAAAGGCCGAAGTTATACGGCCAAATTGAGTTCTTACGGCCCCAGTTCACCATGTCATGCAGCGCGTGCTCGAGTTTCCCCATATACACGCTTTTATTGACTTCCTGCTCCAGGGGGTCGGTGACGATCTCCTGTTTCTGCAGGGGGTAACGGTCGTTCTCACCGTTAGGATCTATGCGGGTGAGCGTATAATCCATCTTATTGCCTCGCTTTTACTGCATATGACGGTTAGTGGGACTGTCTGTTTCCGGGTTAACCAGCGTGCGACGGGAACGCGCAGGCGTCCAGTCCAGTGCGCCGATGCGAACGAGATAAACCAGACCAGCCAGTAGCACTAAAATGAAAATTGCGGCTTCCACAAAGCCGACCCAGCCGCTCTCGCGGATAGAAGTCGACCATGCGTAGAGATACAGGGCTTCCACGTCGAAGATAACGAAGAACATGGCAACCAGATAAAACTTCGCAGAAAGACGTAAGCGGGCCGAACCAACGGAGTCGATCCCCGATTCAAACGGCGTGTTTTTGCTACGCGCGCGCGCGCGACCGCCAAGGTACCAGCCGCCGACGAGCATGAGGCAGCACAGGCCGATAGCGATGATGAGAAATATAGCGAATGCCCAATGATGAGCGATGACTTCAGTGGATGTTGACATACGCATTGCTTAACCAAAAAAGTGTAGCGCCAAAACCCTCTGCTCTTACTGGCAGATGAACGCCACAGCGTTTCACGGGAGGAATAAAAAAAACCGTGCAAAAAAGCGTCCCTGGTTGATGTGAGAAGCCCAGATGCCGTGGCTTTTTACCCCTTTCTTTAACCTTTTGTCAACTTTAACAAAAGTTTTCATAACATTAATTTACATTGGAATCTTTTCATTAACATTAAATGCCCTTTTATGCGAAATAACCTTGCATACTGTTCGGTTTTAGTGTTGTTGAATCGTGTCCGTTTCCGTCGTAAATCAAAAATCCCTTCTATTTTGACAGGATTTAGCCTCGATTCCTCCCCCCAAAGAGGGGTATTTTCTTGATCTGTGACACGGTTTTGTTAATTACCCCAGGAAATCGGCAACAATCCGTCCGGTTTTTTAACATTAGCAGGAAGTGTTGAAAGTGCAGGGAAAAGTCGACAAGGTGAGCGCCCGGTCACGCCAATACGCTGATTTTTCAGGAAAGAAATAAAAAAAACTTTCAAAACATCAATAATAGTGCAAAAAAAAGAGCCACCAGGCGGGAAACCCTCCCCTGAGGCTCTTTTTGCTCACTTACATTCTGTTACCAGTTTTTGTGATGTTTGTTAGAAAATTGCCCTCACAAAATGAAGGTGTTATCTCCCTCTTGCGGAGTAAGTGCCGGCCCCGTTCGCCAGGGGTCGCTCTCCTGACTCAGTGACTGAAAAATCACCTGCGGCAGCTCGCTCACCGTCTGCGGATTGCAACTGACCACATACCGGGTATCCGGCAGGCCAGGCAATCCATCGCTGATGCCAGCCACGCGCAAATCGGGGCTCATCATTTCGACGGGTCGCGCGGTGACGCCCAGCCCGGCTTTGACCGCCGCTTTCACCCCGGAGAGAGACGAAGCGCCATGGGCCAGATGCCATGGGACGCGGGCCGCCTCCAGCGCGGCAATAATATCCTGGCGGAATGGACCTGGCTCTTCGAGCAGGATCAGGGGAATAGACTCCCCTTTCGCCAGCACATATTCCGCCGCACAGTACCAGAGGGTCGGTGACGTTCTCAGGATGAAAGAGGTAAAGCCGGGAGGCTGATGGGTGGTCAGCGCCAGATCCACCCGCCCCTCGGCCAGCATCGCCATGATGGCGGCATGGGGATGCACTTTGATCTCCAGCGTCATTCTGGGATAGAAGCAGCCGATGCGGTTTAATAAAAACGGCAGGATGGTATCGGCCGTTTCTTCCGACGCGCCGATGGTCAATCCACCTTGCAGGCTGCCATACATCAGCGACATGCAGGCTTCATCGTTAAAACGCAGGATCTTGCGGGCATAGCCCAGTAGCTGGATGCCTTGCTCAGTCAGCAGTTTATTACGCCCGTGACGGGCGAAAAGCTCTTTGCCGACCAGCTGCTCCAGGCGTTGCATTTGCTGGCTGACCGCGGACTGGGTACGACACACTGCGGCGGCGGCGGCGGCGAAGGTGTTCAAATCAGCGACCGCCACAAAGGTGCGCAGCAGATCGAGATCAAGGTTGAGTATCGGACGTGTTGTATTAATCATCTTTCTTCACTTACAGGTGGCTAACGCTGACCTGCCTTGTTGATGCTTTACGCCAGGTTTCCGGCTATTCCCTGAGCCTCGTGCTCACCGTCAGATGGCGGATAAACAACTGGACGAACGTTATTACATGCCAAAGTACTCGTCTGGGCAAATGCGCAGAACCACGGAGTAATATATTGTTCGTATTTCTCATTGTTATTTATTACCACGGCCAGCCAGGTGTCATGCGTCGCTCCGGAAAAGCGGCCAGTGGTGGTGAGAAAGTCTCTCTTCCACCGCGCGTTCACACAGGGAAGAATGAACAATAAAATCCTGTAATAACAATATATTAAACATCAATCCAACCGGAGTGCTTACCGGCTATCACTGATATTAACGGCGATATTCTAACCGATTCCCGCCCTTTTTATAAGCCTAAATAAGGATTAACTCAGATAATTTTAAATTTTTTTCAACGTTTTATATAAATTAACAAACCTCAGATTATTACCTGTCAAAAATAATAATAATGCCCCCGCGGACTGTTTTTTATTGATATTATTTAACATCAAAATTACAAATCAGTCCCTATTGTATTAAGGATAGCGTTGTTTAGTCTGCCAACATTCTTCGTTCGCCCCTTCGTCACACAAACAAACCAGATAAATGATGGCAAAAAAGGCATATGGTCTACATATACGACCAAAAAAAGCATCATAAGCAGGTATAACCTACAACCTAAAACCGTAAGCGGCAGATAAATCAATTACGCTTAAAATCCTGCGTTAGCAAAATCTTCTCCTGCAAAGCCTTCAAAACAGCGGGGATGCGGAGTACATTGTTCCGTGCTGACTTCCACGGCAGGGAGTGGCGATAACAGCTAAAAGGTCAAGATTCATGTCCCCCATCGAAAAATCCAGCAAGTTAGAGAACGTCTGTTACGACATCCGTGGCCCGGTTCTGAAAGAAGCGAAACGTCTTGAGGAAGAAGGCAATAAAGTTCTGAAACTGAACATCGGCAACCCGGCGCCATTCGGCTTCGAGGCCCCTGACGAGATCCTCGTCGACGTCATCCGCAATCTGCCTACTGCCCAGGGTTACTGCGATTCGAAAGGGTTGTATTCGGCGCGCAAAGCCATCATGCAGCATTACCAGGCCCGGGGAATGCGTGATGTCACGGTAGAAGATATTTACATCGGCAACGGCGTGTCCGAACTGATTGTGCAGGCGATGCAGGCGCTGTTAAACAGCGGCGATGAGATGCTGGTTCCCGCGCCGGACTACCCACTGTGGACGGCGGCGGTGTCGCTTTCCAGTGGCAAAGCGGTCCACTATCTGTGTGACGAATCCGCTGACTGGTTCCCGGATCTTGACGATATCCGCGCAAAAATCACGCCGCGCACCCGCGGGATCGTGATCATTAACCCCAACAACCCCACCGGCGCGGTCTATTCCAAAGAACTGCTGCAGGAGATCGTCGAGATCGCCCGGCAGCATAACCTGATTATTTTCGCCGATGAGATCTACGATAAGATCCTCTACGACGAAGCCCAGCATCACTCGATTGCTGCTCTGGCGCCAGATCTGCTGACCGTGACCTTCAACGGACTGTCGAAAACCTACCGTGTTGCCGGTTTCCGTCAGGGGTGGATGGTGCTGAATGGCCCGAAAAAACACGCGAAGGGCTATATCGAAGGCCTGGAGATGCTGGCGTCGATGCGTCTGTGCGCCAACGTGCCGGCACAACATGCTATCCAGACGGCGCTGGGCGGCTACCAGAGTATCAGCGAATTCATCATTCCCGGCGGGCGCCTGTATGAACAACGCAACCGCGCCTGGGAGCTGATCAACGATATTCCGGGTGTCTCCTGCATGAAGCCAAAAGGCGCGTTGTATATGTTCCCGAAAATCGATGCCAAACGCTTCAATATTCACGACGACCAGAAAATGGTGCTCGACTTCCTGTTGCAGGAGAAAGTCCTGCTGGTGCAGGGTACCGCGTTCAACTGGCCGTGGCCGGATCATGTGCGCATTGTGACGCTGCCTCGTGAAGACGACCTGGAGATGGCGATCTCCCGCTTTGGCCGCTTCCTCTCCGGCTACCACCAGCTTTAATCGCTACGCCGCCGGCATTTGCATCCGGCGGCGATCCCTGCGCACAATGGAACCCGATGTTGTCACTGATTAAGGGTTCCTATGAGTCAGAGTCATTTCTTTGCCCACCTCTCCCGCCTGAAACTGATTAACCGCTGGCCGCTGATGCGCAACGTGCGCACCGAAAATGTCTCCGAACACAGTCTGCAGGTGGCGATGGTCGCCCATGCGCTGGCGGCAATTAAAAACCGTAAATTTGGCGGCCAGGTCAACGCCGAACGTATCGCCCTGCTGGCGATGTACCATGACGCCTCCGAAGTATTAACTGGCGACCTCCCTACCCCGGTGAAATATTTCAACTCCCAGATTGCCCAGGAATATAAGGCGATTGAGAAAATTGCTCAGCAAAAGCTGGTGGATATGGTCCCTGACGAGCTGCGCGATATTTTCGAGCCGCTGATTGATGAGCATCACTACAGTGAGGAAGAGCAGTCGATCGTTAAACAGGCTGACGCCCTCTGCGCCTACCTGAAGTGCCTCGAAGAGCTGTCTGCGGGTAACAACGAATTTCTGCTGGCCAAAGGCCGTCTGGAAAAGACGCTGGCGTCGCGGCGTAGCGCGGAGATGGATTACTTTATGCAGGTGTTTGTCCCGAGCTTCCAGCTGTCGCTGGATGAAATAAGCCAGGATTCGCCGCTGTAATTTTTCAGGCCGGGCAGCGGTTGCGCCCTACCCGGCCTGACCCCCTTAGAACGGAAACAGTACCGGGATCAGCAGCACGCAGACCACCATCACCAGTACGGTGAAGGGCACGCCAATCTTCACAAAGTCGCTGAAGGAATACTTACCCGGGCCAAGCACCAGGGTGTTGACCGGCGAGGAAACCGGAGTCATAAACGCCGCCGAAGCCGCCATCGCCACCACCATGGCGAAGGGATAGGGCGACACCCCCATTGACTTCGCTGCTGCCAGGGCTATAGGCGCCATCAGGACCGCGGTCGCGGTATTAGAGATGAACAGGCCTATCGCTGCGCACATTACAAACAGGCAGCCGAGCATCAGATAAGGCCCCTCGCTTCCGGCGACGTCCATCAGTCCCTTGACCACCAGATCTACCCCGCCGGTTTTCTGCAACGCCAGGGCAAACGGCATCATCCCGACAATCAAAATAATGCTTGGCCAGTGGATCGCCTTATAGGCGCTTTCGGCGTTGATGCAGCGGAATTTGCCCATCAGCAGGCAGGCGATGATCGCGGCAATCGGGTTGGGAATTTCATCAGTGAGCATCAGGGCTACCATCAACACCAGACAGAAAATCGCGTGCGGAGCCTGGCTGTGTGCCGGCGAAGCGTCATCCACTTCAACCGGCATATTGAGCACCACGAAATCACGCCCACGCTTCGCCAGCAGGGCAATTTGCCGCCAGTTGCCGACCACCAGCAGGATATCGCCGAGCTGCAGCGGCTCATCGACCACGGAACCATCCATCGCCTCGCCATCGCGCTTCATGCCGACGATATTGAGACCAAACCGGGTGCGGAACGCTATCTCACGCACCGTTTTCCCAATCATCTCCGAATCCGGGATCAGCGACACCTCCGCCATGCCCACATCCAGCGCCTGATCGGCAAAATACTCGCCGCGCAGCACCATCGGCTCGAGCATCTGCTCACCACAGAACTGGCGTAAGTCGACATCGGAGGCGGACATATCGATCAGCAGGACGTCGCGGGCGCGGAATTCCGATACCCCGTTGACGTTAACAATCACCCGACGGAACCGCCGCCAGCGTTCGACGCCGATGACGTTGGCACAGTACCGCTCACGCAGTTTTAAATCATCAAGACGCTGGCCGATCATCGGCGAACCAGGACGGATCGCCAGCCGGCGGGCGCGGCCAGTGAGGTGATATTCGCGGATCAGATCGCGGAAGGTGCTTCTTTTACGGCCATCACGCGCGGATTCGCCATTCTCTGTCTTCAGCATAAAGCGCACCGCCAGCATATAGACGATGCCCAGGATCAGCACCACCAGGCCAATCGGCGTGACGCTGAAAAAACTGAAGCCGTGCAGCCCTTCGCGCAGCAGTTCACTGTTGACGACCAGGTTGGGGGGCGTTGCGACCAGGGTCATCATCCCGCTGATAAGTCCGGCAAAGCTCAGCGGCATCATCAGCCGCGAGGGAGAGGTATTCATCCGCGCCGACACGCTGAGCACTACCGGAATGAAAATGGCGACCACCCCGGTTGAACTCATAAACGCACCCAGCCCGGCGACGGTGAGCATCAGGTAAACCAGCATCTTGGTTTCGCTGTTGCCCGCCACACTCACCAGCCACGCCCCCATCTTGGTGGCCACCCCGGTACGCACCAGGCCATCACCGATAATAAACAGGGCGGCAATCAGGATCACGTTAGGATCGCTGAACCCGGAAAAGGCTTCATTCAGCGTCAGCGTGCCGCTGAGGACGAAGGCGACAATGACCATCAGGGCGATAGCATCCATGCGCACCTTGCCGGTAGCAAACAGCACAACCGCGATAGCCAGAAGGGATAAAACCCAAATCAATTCACCGTTCACAACGTTTCCTTGTCACAAGTGGGAGTCGACATAGTGGCATAAAAAAGCCCCGGCAACGCGGGGCGAAATCATACGTTTACGCTTTAAGACGCACATTAACATAGCCGTCCGCCTGGCGTTCGATCACCAGATCGTCCAGGCTACTCAGCACGAGGTCGGCTTCATCCAGTCGAGGGGCATCGGCAGGCACGTTGACCGCGATGGTGCGACACCCCGCCGCCAGGCCGGAGAGCAACCCCGCCGGCGCATCTTCTACCACCGCGCACTGATCGGCCGGTAGTCCCAGCCGCTCGGCGCCCAGCAGATAGGCGTCCGGCGCCGGTTTTCCGTGTTTTACCTGCTCAGCGGTGATGAAGACCTCCGGCATCGGCAGGCCTGCCGCGCGATGACGCGCGTGGGCAACCGGCACCGACCCGGAAGTGACAATCGCCCATGGGATCCCAGCCTCATTGAGGGTACTCAGCAGGGTTAACGCCCCCGGCAGAGCGACAATGCCCTCGATATCAGTGGCTTCAATCTGCTCGAGGAAGCGGAATTCGGCCTGGATATCCTCCTCGCTACGACCCGGCATAAAATGGCGAATAGAGGTAATGGCCTGCTTGCCGTGAATAAAACTGAGAATTTCATCATGGTCAATGGCGAAACGATCGCCCCACTTACACCATGAACGCTCCACCACCGGCAAGGAATCCACCAGCGTCCCGTCTAAATCGAACAGGAAACCTTTACACTGCACGGGCACCTCCCTCAGGCATTGATAATTTGGTTAATTTCATTACTGCTCAGGTGATACTGGCGCGGACAGGCGTGCCAGACGCTCAGCATCCGCTGATATTTCTCCCACATCGGGGTCTGCGAGTTAAAGCCATGAGTGCCGGCGTCAAAATGGCTGTAGCGGCCTTCAATATTGACCATAAAGCGTACATAGCCGAGAAAACGCGCTTCGGTGGCGGCATCAAATCCGAGGAAGGTAACCCGACGCTCGTCGATACCCGCCGCGTCTTTCAGGTTGGTCCAGGAGACATGTAGCGCGTGGTACATCTCCATGATATCGATAACGGTACGGCAGGTTTCTTCCGTCAGCTGGCCAAACTCGCGGTCCAGTTCGCGCATCTGCAGCCCATACCCACGCTCAATGATGGTCTGCAGACGACGGTAGCGTTCCGCATTGTCCGGGTCGAGCATCGTCATCATTTTGTACTGATTGGATAAAATCAGACGCTGCGCATTGGTCATTTCCATGTTGTGACTCCTGTAGCACGGTAGGGCGTGAAATAAAGAAGGCGCATAAATCATGCGCCTTCTTTTATATGCGTTTTCCGTAGTGAATTACAAATCATCAAGGAAAGTTTTATCCAGTTGTTTGAAGGCGCGCTTAAGCGTGTCAGCCAGCGCCTGATAATCGGGCTTGCCTTCGACCGGCGCCAGCGCCTGCCCCGCCTCCTGCAGTTTGCCGCGCACTTCGTAAAACCAGTTAAGAATGGAGGGCGGCAGCGGCGTCACCGAACGCTTACCCAACCACCATAATCCCTGCATCGGCAGGCTCAGGGCAAACAGCGCGGTGGCGACAGCGGGACCCAGCTGGCCGCCCAGGGCTATCTGCCAGCACAGCGTAAAAATGGCGATCGGCGGCATGATACGGATAGCATAGCGGGTGGCACGAATAATGCGGTTTTCGATAAACACCGGCGCGAGGCGCTTGTCGAGAGGCCAGGTCTTTGCGTAATGCTGCCCGCGGTTGAACAAGCTAAAGAAGCTAACGGGGCGTTTCTCAGGGGTCGACATGGCTTTACCTCAACTTTACATATAAAACTTAAAAAATTCGTGCAAAACACCAACTATGCATGACATCGTTCAAAAGATTTTGGCAAAGGATGCCGCAATCAGGTATCCTGTGCCCGCCTGAAAGGGCGGATAGACTCTTTTGCCAGGCTAGTCAAATTATCGCATATTCTGCCATTGGCTGAAAATTATGCAAAATGGCATAAAATCAAATGTACTTCTCTCATCGTGCCCGAAAACAGAACAAGGCATGATGTTAATCATAAATGTCGAGGTCATCCTGCGCTACGCTAATGACACACTGACGTTTTTTTAGCCACGTATCATAAAAAGGTACTTCCATGTCGAGTAAGTTAGTACTGGTTCTGAACTGCGGTAGCTCCTCTCTGAAATTTGCTATCCTTGATGCCGTTAACGGCGACGAATATCTGTCCGGTTTAGCGGAATGCTTCCACCTGCCGGAAGCCCGTATCAAATGGAAAATTGACGGCGGCAAGCAAGAAGCTGAATTAGGCGCCGGTGCCGCGCACAGTGAAGCACTGAACTTTATCGTTAACACTATTCTGGCACAAAAACCAGAACTGTCTGCTCAGCTGACCGCAATCGGCCACCGTATCGTACACGGCGGTGAAAAATACACCAGCTCCGTGGTGATCGACGAGTCTGTGATTCAGGGTATTAAAGACGCAGCGTCTTTCGCACCGCTGCACAACCCGGCACACCTGATCGGCATCGCTGAAGCGCTGAAATCCTTCCCGCATCTGAAAGACAAAAACGTGGCCGTATTCGATACGGCGTTCCACCAGACCATGCCGGAAGAATCCTATCTCTACGCCCTGCCGTACAGCCTGTACAAAGAGCATGGCGTTCGTCGTTACGGCGCGCACGGCACCAGCCACTTCTATGTGACTCAGGAAGCCGCTAAGATCCTGAACAAGCCGGTGGAAGAGCTGAACATCATCACCTGCCACCTCGGCAACGGTGGTTCTGTTTCCGCTATCCGTAACGGTAAATGCGTTGATACCTCTATGGGGCTGACGCCGCTGGAAGGTCTGGTGATGGGTACCCGCTCCGGCGACATCGACCCGGCAATCATCTTCCATCTGCACGACACCCTGGGCATGAGCGTTGACGCGATCAACAAAATGCTGACCAAAGAGTCCGGCCTGCTGGGTCTGACCGAAGTCACCAGCGACTGCCGCTACGTGGAAGACAACTACCAGGAAAAAGCCGACGCTAAACGCGCGATGGACGTCTACTGCCACCGCCTGGCGAAATACATCGGCTCCTACACCGCGCTGATGGACGGTCGTCTCGACGCCGTTATCTTCACCGGCGGTATCGGTGAAAACGCCGCGATGGTGCGTGAACTGTCGCTGGGCAAACTGGGCGTCCTGGGCTTCGAAGTTGACCACGAACGTAACCTGGCTGCCCGTTTCGGCAAGTCTGGCTTCATCAACAAAGAAGGCACCCGTCCTGCCGTGGTTATCCCGACCAACGAAGAACTGGTCATCGCGCAAGACGCCAGCCGTCTGACCGCTTAATTCCACACCGCCAGCCATAACCTTCAATAATTCGAGCTGCAGGAAGGCGGCGACGCAGCAAATCCCCGGTCACGTACACAGCGTACGCGACCGGGGTGAGCAAGTAGAGCCAACGCGCATGCAACTTGAAGTATGACGGGTAGCTGGTGGTGCTGTTTTGTATCCCGCCTGATACTGGCGGTAACGAAAGAGGATATACCGTGTCCCGTACTATCATGTTAATTCCTACCGGTACCAGCGTAGGCCTGACCAGCGTCAGCCTCGGTGTGATCCGTGCTATGGAACGCAAAGGCGTTCGTCTGAGCGTCTTTAAACCAATCGCCCAACCGCGCTCCGGTGGCGATGCGCCAGACCAGACCACCACCATCGTTCGCGCCAGCTCCTCCACGACCACCGCCGCTGAACCGCTGAAGATGAACCACGTTGAATCTCTGCTCTCCAGCAATCAGAAAGATGTGCTGATGGAAGAGATCATCGCCAACTATCACGCGAACACTCAGGATGCGGAAGTAGTACTGGTGGAAGGCCTGGTGCCGACCCGTAAGCATCAGTTCGCGCAGGCGCTGAACTTTGAAATCGCCAAAACGCTGAACGCGGAAATCGTCTTCGTGATGTCGCAGGGCACCGATACGCCAGAGCAGCTGAACGAGCGTATTGAACTGACCCGCAACAGCTTTGGCGGCGCGAAAAACACCAGCATTACCGGCGTTATCGTCAACAAACTGAATGCACCGGTCGACGAGCAGGGCCGTACCCGTCCTGACCTGTCCGAAATCTTCGACGACTCGTCGAAAGCGAAAGTCGTGAAGATCGACCCGGCTCAGCTGCAGAAAGGCAGCTCCCTGCCAGTACTGGGCGCGGTGCCGTGGAGCTTCGATCTGATCGCCACCCGCGCGATCGACATGGCGCATCACCTGAATGCCACCATCATCAACGAAGGCGATATCAACACCCGCCGCGTGAAATCCGTGACCTTCTGCGCGCGCAGCATCCCACACATGCTGGAGCACTTCCGTGCAGGCTCGCTGCTGGTCACCTCGGCAGATCGTCCTGACGTGCTGGTCGCTGCCTGCCTGGCCGCGATGAACGGCGTGGAAATCGGCGCCATCCTGCTGACCGGCGGCTATGAAATGGACGCGCGCATCAGCAAGCTGTGCGAACGTGCCTTCGCCACCGGCCTGCCGGTGTTTATGGTCAATACCAATACCTGGCAGACCTCCCTGAGCCTGCAGAGCTTCAACCTCGAAGTACCGGTTGACGATCACGAGCGCATCGAGAAAGTTCAGGAATACGTGGCCAACTACATCAACGCCGACTGGATCGAATCGCTGACCGCGACCTCCGAGCGCAGCCGCCGTCTCTCCCCGCCAGCCTTCCGCTACCAGCTGACCGAGCTGGCGCGCAAAGCCGGCAAACGCGTTGTCCTGCCGGAAGGCGACGAACCGCGTACCGTGAAAGCCGCCGCTATCTGTGCGGAACGTGGCATCGCCACCTGTGTGCTGCTGGGTAACCCGGATGAGATCAACCGCGTTGCCGCAGCGCAGGGCGTTGAGCTGGGCGCGGGTATCGAAATCGTCGACCCGGAAGTGGTTCGCGAAAGCTACGTGGCTCGCCTGGTCGAACTGCGTAAGAGCAAGGGCATGACCGAAGCCGTCGCTCGCGAGCAGCTGGAAGACAACGTGGTTCTCGGCACCCTGATGCTGGAACAAGACGAAGTCGACGGCCTGGTGTCCGGCGCGGTTCACACCACCGCCAACACCATTCGTCCGCCGCTGCAGCTGATCAAAACCGCACCGGGCAGCTCGCTGGTCTCTTCCGTATTCTTCATGCTGCTGCCGGAACAGGTTTATGTCTACGGCGACTGCGCGATCAACCCGGATCCGACGGCAGAACAGCTGGCGGAAATCGCCATTCAGTCCGCTGACTCCGCCATTGCTTTCGGTATCGAACCGCGCGTAGCGATGCTCTCCTACTCCACCGGTACCTCCGGCGCGGGTAGCGATGTTGAGAAAGTCCGCGAAGCGACCCGTCTGGCGCAGGAAAAACGTCCTGACCTGATGATCGATGGCCCGCTGCAGTACGACGCCGCCGTCATGGCTGACGTGGCGAAATCCAAAGCGCCGAATTCGCCGGTTGCTGGCCGCGCGACCGTGTTCATCTTCCCGGATCTGAACACCGGTAACACCACGTACAAAGCGGTACAGCGCTCTGCCGACCTGATCTCCATCGGGCCGATGCTGCAGGGTATGCGCAAGCCGGTCAACGACCTGTCTCGTGGCGCCCTGGTTGACGATATCGTCTATACCATCGCTCTGACCGCGATCCAGTCAGCTCAGCAGCAGAAGTAATTCCCCGCTGAGATAAAAGCAAAAGGCAGCCAGATGGCTGCCTTTTTTCGTCAGGAGGCGAGCAGCTGTTGCTGCTGCGCGATTGCGGTATTACTCGCCCTCTTCCGCGTCATCATACTCATTACCCGCGTTACGGGTCATCCACAGCGCCAGCGCTTTCAGCGAGTCCGGCGTGAATTCATCGCAGCGGGCGGTGATCTCTTCCGGCGTTAACCAACACACCTCGCTGACCTCTTCTTCCTGCAGCGCAAATGGCCCATGCGAGACGCAGCTGAACAGGCTTCCCCAGACGCGACAGAACTTATCTTCGTAGTAAAACTGACCGTGATCGGCAAACGGTACTCCCGCGATGCCTAACTCTTCTTCGGCCTCGCGACGGGCAGACTCCAGCAGTTGCTCATCGGCCTGAACGACGCCTCCGGCGGTGGCATCCAGCATGCCCGGATGAAAGTCTTTTGTCTCGGTGCGTCGCTGCACCAGAATTTTTCCCATTCCGTCGTGAACGACGATATAGGTCGCCCGGTGACGCAGGCACTGCGCGCGCATCTGCTCGCGGCTGGATTGTGCTATCACCTCATTGTTTTCATTAACAATATCGACCCATTCTGTGCTTGCCAAATGATTCTGTTCCGCCATCAGGAAACCTTACTTTGAAAGCGCTCTCGCGGCGCGTCTTTATGATTGAGGGCTAAATTACGGGTAAATTGCGACCTCTGCAATAACCTGATTATCATTGAGTGCTAAAACCTGCAGACGCCCCTGATCCAGCAGCCCATAGCTGGCGGAATATCCCCCTTTCGGGATACTCACTGAGCCAGGGTTAAACAGGTAGATCGCACCGCGTTTTTCCGCAACCGGAATATGAGTATGGCCGTAAGCCAGAACATCGCCAGCGTCCAGCGGCGGCAAATTTTCCGGGCTATAAAGATGGCCATGGGTCAGAAACAGGCGGTAGCGTTCGCTGAGCACCTGTTGCCAGGGCGCGGTCATGGGAAAACGAAGTAGCATCTGATCCACTTCGCTGTCGCAATTGCCGCGAACGGCAATAATGCGCTCCGCCACGCTGTTAAGCCGCTCGGCCACCTCCGCCGGCGCATACCCTTCCGGCAGCGCATTGCGTGGCCCGTGATTGAGCACATCGCCGAGAATAATAAGCCACCTGGCGCCGCTTTGCGCGAACCGTTCAAGCACGCGTTCCGTAGCGGGCAGCGAACCGTGAATATCGGAGGCAAACATCAGTTTCATAGATTCCATCTCCACTGGTTACAATGCCACTATGATAGCGGAAGCGCGGCGGGCGATCAGCCTGCGCGTTTGGCGGAAAGCGCGGCGTAACGCTGGATTGAGGCCCGTTGCCACTGAAAAGTCGCATAATCGGCCAGCGTCTCCGGCACCTCATCGCCATTGAGAACCAGACGATTGAGCATCAGCGCCAGGTCGGCGTCGGCAATGGACCATTCGCCAAATAAATTTTGCCCGCCGTGGGCCAGTAGCATGGCGGCGGTGGTAAACAGTTTTTCCGCAGATTGCTTGCCTGCCTCGCTGAGGGCCGGCATTTTCGCCCCGCCAAACACCACGGCGGTCGATCGCTCTTCACGAATCGGCACCAGATCGCTGCGCAGCCAGGCCTGGATCTGCCGGGCGCGGGCGCGTTTTTGCAGATCATGCGGGTAAATGCGCTCCCACTCCGGCGGGGCGAAACGCTCATCCAGATACTCGGTAATCGCCGAGGACTCGCTCAGCGCGAAATCATCAACCTCCAGCAGCGGTACGCGACGGGTGGCGGTATAGCCCGTCCAGCCGGCCTGCAGATGTTCGCCGCGGTTCAGGTCGACGGTTTTAAGGCTAAAAGGCAGGCTCTTTTCCTGCAGGGCGACATAGACAGACATCACATACGGTGAGAAAAAATCGGCATCGGACCACAGGGTAATCACAGGCTGGCTCATGGCTTCCTCAAGGATGGTAGACAGGACAATAAGCCAACATAGCCTGGCTTGCCGGGGATGTCACTGCTCGTCCGCGCGTCAGCATCACGTGGCTGCCTCCAGACCGATGCGCCGCTCGCGGATTTCCACCCGGGTTGCGCAGCTTCACCTATACTCGAACAGTTTGCGACCCACGACGGCGGGAAATATTATGATCGATCTCTACTATGCACCCACCCCAAACGGCCACAAAATCACCCTGTTTCTCGAAGAGGCGCAGCTGGCCTATCGGCTAATTCGGGTCGATATCGGCAAAGGGGAGCAGTTTCATCCACAGTTTCTGGCGATTTCGCCGAATAACAAAATCCCGGCGATTGTCGACCATATGCCTGTCGATGGCGGGGCGCCGTTGAGCGTCTTCGAGTCCGGCGCCATCCTGCTCTATCTGGCGGAGAAAAGCGGCAAGCTGCTGAGCGGTGAGCTGCGGGAGCGCTATATTACTCTGCAATGGCTATTCTGGCAGGTCGGCGGTCTTGGGCCGATGCTGGGACAAAATCAGCATTTTGCCCACTCGGCGCCGCAAACGGTGCCCTATGCCATTGAACGTTTTCAGGTGGAAACCCAGCGACTGTACGGGGTTCTCAACCACCGCCTCGAAGCCAGTCCGTGGCTTGGCGGCGACCATTACAGCATCGCCGATATTGCCGCCTGGCCCTGGGTCAACAACCATGTCCGACAGCGTATCGATCTGGCGAACTACCCGGCGGTGCATAACTGGTATGAGCGCATTAAGCAGCGACCGGCGACCATTGAAGCGATGCTAAAAATTCAGCCTTATTAACCCCCTGCTCGCCCGTCGCGCTTTGTTGTATGATTGCAGAACTTACAACACGGAGGAAGCCTGCAATGTCTCAACCAGACGCCATTATTCGTATTAAGAACCTGCGCCTGCGTACTTTTATTGGAATTAAAGAGGAAGAGATCGCCAACCGCCAGGACGTGGTGGTGAATGTGGCGATTCACTATCCCGCCGATAAGGCGCGCGATAGCGAAGACATCAATGATGCGTTGAACTACCGCACCATTACCAAGCGCATCATCAGCCATCTTGAGAATGGCCGTTTCTCGTTGCTGGAAAAATTAACTCAGGATGTGCTGAATATCGCATGCGAACATCACTGGGTCACATATGCTGAAGTGGAGATCGATAAACTTCATGCGCTACGCTATGCCGACTCGGTGTCGATGACCATGAGCTGGCGGCGATAACGATGTCAGGGAGGTGGTATGAAGATCCTGCTTACGGGTGGCACCGGCCTGATTGGCCGACATCTGATACCCCGGTTGCTGGAGCTGGGGCATAGCGTCACGGTTTCCACGCGGCACCCGGATAGCGCCCGCGCCCGCCTCGATCCGCGCGTCACGCTGTGGCGCGATTTCGAAGGCCATCACCACCTCAATGATATTGATGCCGTTATTAATCTGGCAGGTGAGCCCATAGCTGATAAACGCTGGACGGCCGAGCAGAAACAACGCTTGTGCCATAGCCGCTGGGATCTCACTCAGCGGCTGGTGGGCCTGATCCACGCCAGCGACACGCCTCCCTCCGTGCTGATCAGCGGGTCTGCCACCGGCTACTACGGCGATCTCGGCGAGGTGGTGGTGACCGAAGAAGAACCACCGCACAATGAGTTTACCCATAAGCTTTGCGCCCGCTGGGAGCAAATTGCCTGCGAAGCGCAAAGCGAACGTACCCGCGTCTGCCTGCTGCGCACCGGCGTGGTACTGGCCCCGCGGGGCGGTATTCTCGGCAAAATGACGCCCGCCTTTAAGCTCGGCCTCGGTGGGCCTATCGGCAGCGGCAGACAGTATCTGGCCTGGATCCATATCGACGATATGGTTAACGGCATTCTGTGGCTGCTGGATAACGATCTACGCGGTCCGTTCAATATGGTTTCTCCCTACCCGGTGCATAACGAACAGTTCGCCCACGCCTTGGGTCATGCGCTCAATCGACCAGCCATTTTCCGCGTTCCTGCCGCTGCTATTCGCCTGCTGATGGGTGAGTCTGCCGTCCTGGTACTCGGTGGCCAGCGCGCGCTGCCTAAGCGACTGGAAGCCGCTGGCTTCGCCTTCCGCTGGTACGATCTGGAAGAAGCGCTAAAGGATGTGCTGAGTTAATGGCTGACACAGGGGAGCATTGGCCCTCCTGATTCCATTCTGCTGGCTCATGCTCCACGCCTGGATGGCCTCCCCCTGGCGCTGCAGCATCGCCATATTCAGGACAACCAGCGCCCTTAATCGCCTGAATTCACCGCCAGCCGGCCGGTTTGCCGATGTTACCTGGCGAAGCAAAGTGCTAAGGTAGGCTTTTCTTTCTGCGTATTGACTGCTTTATGACAACCATCACCACACCACGCCTTTCGCTTACCCGCTTTGTTACCGATGACTGGCCCTTTTTTCTGCGCCTGCGCCAGGATCCGCTGGTGATGCGTTTTATGGGGGAAGTGTTAAGCGAGACGGCGCTACGCAGCGTGTTTGCCAGCCGCTGTGCCGATCCCGGGGTGTTTGTTTTGCGTGATAAACGCGGCGACGCGCTGGGCGATATTGGGCTCCGCATCAGTCCGAAAAATCCGCACGAGGCTGACGTCGGCTACGCCCTGTTACCGCAGGCTCAGGGAAGAGGCTATGCCAGCGAAGCGCTGCGCGCGATCTGCGATTATGGTTTCAGCACGCTGGGGGTGCAGGCCATCAATGCCTGGGTGCTGAGTGAAAATCATGGCTCATCGCGCCTGCTGGAGAAACAAGGCTTTGTGCGCACCCAGGTGCTGGAGAAAGCCTATCATCTGAACGGCATCGATTACGATGACTGGATCTATCGGCTGGAGCGGGAAGCTCACCCGACGCCTACAGACGCCGGGTGAGCCGGTTATTTCAGCGACCCTTTCAGAAACTGCTGCAGGCGCGGGCTTTTCGGCGCGCCAAACAGCGCGTCCGGATGGCCTTCTTCTTCAATTTTGCCCTGATGCAGGAAAATAACATGCGAAGAGACGTGGCGGGCAAAGCCCATTTCGTGGGTCACCACCACCATGGTTTTTCCCTCTTCCGCCAGCTGCTGCATGATACGCAACACTTCGCCCACCAGTTCCGGATCCAGAGCGGACGTTGGCTCATCAAACAGCAGCACTTCCGGCTCCATCGCCAGCGCGCGGGCAATCGAGACACGCTGCTGCTGGCCGCCGGAGAGATGCACCGGGTATTTCGCCTGCTGACGTTCGTCAATCCCGACCTTGGCCAGGTATTTTACCGCGCGATCGCGCGCTTCCTGTTTGCTTAAGCCCAGCACCTGAATCGGCGCCTCCATGACGTTCTCCAGCACCGTCATATGGCTCCACAGATTGAAATGCTGGAACACCATGGTCAGGCGGGTGCGCAGCAGGCGCAGCTGGTTCTTATCAGCCACCTTCAGCTGGCCGTCCTTATCCCGCACCAGGCCAATATTCTGGCCACTGACGACGATCGTGCCTTCGCTCGGTTTTTCAAGGAAGTTAATGCAGCGCAAAAAGGTACTTTTTCCGGAACCCGATGAACCGATGATACTGATAACGTCCCCGGCTTTCGCCTGCAGGGAGACGCCCTTCAGCACCTCGTGTTCCCCATAGCGTTTGTGCAGATCGATAACGTTTAATTTATTGTCGGACATGGCGTTCTCAATGCGTCGAAGAAGGTTTGATATGCTGCAACCAGCGCTTTTCCGCTTTACGGAACAAGCTAATCAGCACATACGAGATAATTAAATAGAGCACCGCGGCGATGCCAAAGGCGGTGAACGGCTGATAGGTCGCGGAGTTAATATCGCGAGCGATTTTCAGCAGATCCGGCACCGTAGCGGTAAACGCCAGCGCGGTGGAGTGCAGCATCAGGATCACTTCGTTACTGTAGGCCGGTAGCGCAATGCGCAGCGCGGAAGGCAGAATAATGCAGCGGTACAGTTTGACGGACGAGAAGCCGTAGGCCCGTGCCGCTTCAATTTCTCCGGCAGGTACTGAGCGGATCGCCCCGGCGAAAATTTCAGTGGTATAGGCGCAGGTATTCAGGGTTAACGCCAGCACCGTGCAGTTTAGCCCGCTGCGGAAAAAAGCGTTCAGCAGCTCCGTGCCTTTGACGATTTCCAGGGTATACATGCCGGAGTAAAAAACCAGCAGTTGTACATACAGCGGCGTGCCGCGAAAGATGTAAGTGAACAACCAGATGGGGAACTGGATAAATTTATTGCTCGAGACGCGGCCAATGGCCAGAAACACCGCCAGAATGCCGCCCATCACCACCGAAGAGATCAGCAACCACAGGGTAATCGCCACGCCGGTAAAGCGATAGCCGTCGGTCCACAGCAGTGATTTCCAGTACTCCTGAATAATTTCAATCACAGGTCAGCCCTCTTCACGCCAACGGTATAGCGGCGTTCGAGCAGCAGCAGTACGCCATTAGAAAGGGTGGTAAACACCAGATAAATCAGGCCGCAGACGATGGCGAAATAGAACGGCTGCCAGGTGCTTTTCCCAGCCAGCTGCGTGGCTTTGACCACATCCTCCAGCCCCAGCAGCGAGACCAGCGCCGTTGCCTTGAGAATAACCTGCCAGTTGTTGCCGATCCCCGGCAGCGCGTAGCGCATCATCGCCGGGAACAGAATACGCCGGAACGTCTGCCCGCCGCTAAAGCCAAAGGCGGTAGCCGCTTCGATATGCCCCTTCGGCACCGCAAGGTAGGCGCCGCGGAAAGTTTCCGTAAAATAGGCGCCATAGATAAAGCCGAGGGTAATAATCCCGGCGATCATCGGATCGATATCAAACTGCGCCATGCCCAGCGCATCGGTGACGCTGTTCAGCGCAATCTGCAGGCCATAGAAAATCAGCAGCATCAGCACCAGATCGGGCACGCCGCGAATCAGTGTGGTATAGCCTTCAAATACCAGCGCCAGAGGACGGTTGCTCGATAACTTTGCGCCAGCGCCCGCCAGCCCTATCAGGACGGCGAGAACGACCGAGCTGAGCGCAAGCTCCAGGGTGACGAGCGCACCCTGCAAAATAACCTGTGAAAACCCATACAGCATGCTGCCTACCCTGTCTGTCATTCACCATTGCGCGCGAAACGCACGCAATGGTGAGGCGTGAGAATTATTCGCCGTATACGTTAAAATCGAAGTATTTTTTCGCCAGTTTGTCGTAGGTGCCGTCCTTACGCATCTCTGCAAACGCCTTATTCAGCGCTTCACGCAGTTCGTTGTCTTCCTTACGCAGCCCCATACCGGTACCGACGCCGAACAGCTTCTCGTCTTTAATTGACGGGCCGCCAAACTGGTAATCTTTACCGATTGGCTGTTTCAGGAACCCTTCGCTGGCCGCAACCTCATCCTGGAACGCGGCGTCGATACGGCCGGCGGTCAGGTCGGAATAGATATTGTCCTGCCCCTGATAGGAGACAATTTCGATACCTTTCGGCGCCCAGTGCTCATTGCCATAGGTTTCCTGAGTCGTCCCCTGCAGCACGCCCACGCGCTTACCCTTCAGGGTGGCGAGATCCGGCGTTACCGGGCTGCCCTTTTTCACCACCAGACGCGAATCTGCCGCGTACAGCTTGTCGGTGAAGGCAATTTCCTGCTGGCGCTTTTCGGTAATCGACAGCGAAGACATAATCGCGTCGATTTTCTTCGCTTTTAAGGAGGGGATCAGCGCATCCAGCGGGTTTTCAACAAAGGTACATTGGGTATTAATACGCTTACACAGCTCTTTTGCCAGATCGATATCAAAACCGACCAATTCTCCCTGCGCATTCTTCGATTCGAAGGGGGCATAAGTCGGATCGGTGCCAATACGAATTTTTTGCGGAATGGCGGCAAAGACTGTGGAAACGCTGGAAAGGGCCAGCGCTAAAGAGAGAGACAACGCCAGTTTTTTCATAACTATCCTCGACAGACTGTCATTCTAACGGGTTTATTAGAACTATTTACGCCAGTTATCGTGCCATTATTCGCCCCTTAAGGGCAAAGATTTATGCACCAGAAAGGCCGATTTTTTGCATCAGAAACGCTTAACTATGCATTTTTTAGCCAAAAAAATGGCTGCTTTTGCACTGAAATGATCCGCAGCGTGTTTGGATGCACCATTTTGGGGCATGGATACGAACCTGGCGGCAGGCCCACCCTATTGTGCGGGCCTGCAGCAGTCTTAGTCGCCGTACACGTTAAAATCGAAGTATTTCTTCGCCATTTTGTCGTAGGTGCCGTCTTTGCGCATCTCGCCCAGCGCTTTATCAAACGCGGCTTTCAGCTCGGCGTCGTCCTTACGCAGGCCGATACCGGTGCCGTCGCCAAAGTACTTTTTGTCTTTAACGGACGGGCCGGCGAAGGCGAAATCTTTCCCGGCAGGCTGTTTCAGGAAGCCTTCGCTGGCGGCGACTTCATCCTGCAGCGCCGCATCCAGACGGCCAGCTGCGAGATCTGAATAGATCAGGTCCTGGTTCTGGTAAGCCACCACGTCAACGCCCTGGCTGCGCCAGCGGTCGTTAGCATAGGCTTCCTGAGTCGAACCTTGCAGCACCCCGACGTGCTTGCCTTTCAGCGCCTCCAGCGTCGGCTGGATCGGCGACCCTTTGGCGGCGATCAGACGCGAGTCAGCGGCATAAAGCTTGTCAGAGAAAGCGATCTCTTGCTGACGCTTCTCGGTAATGGAGAGCGAAGAGATGATGGCGTCAATTTTCTTCGCCTTGAGGGAGGGGATCAGAGAGTCAAAATCACTGCCGACCCAGGTACATTTCACCTTAATTCGGGAGCACAGTTCGTTGCCTAAATCGATATCAAAACCAACAAAGTCCCCTTTTGCGTCTTTCGACGAAAATGGCGCATAGGTCGCGTCAGTGCCAATGCGAATGCTCTGCGGCAGAGCAGCAAACACGCTGGCCGTGCTGCTCATTCCCACGAGTAAAGAGAGAGCCAGAATCGTCTTCTTCATACAGTACCCTTAAGTGTCGTGTCGTGATGTGGTGCGTTGCTTGTTATGGTGATTGCCGATCAATCCTGCAGTTTTTGTGCCATCTTCCCGGTGCGTGCCGGGAACAGGGTTAAATTTGTTAAAATAAAGTTGCAGGATTGTCTTGGAAGGGAAGATACCAGCATTACTGGCGAAACCGCAGTGCCTCAGCGCAAAAAGACGAAATAAATGTCGAGGATTTGATCGGGACGACAAATTTGCACCACTGCGGCGCAAGCGTACATTGACTGCACTTATTTAGTGCAATCCTGTGCCCCCAGCCAGCGAGTAAACAAGTCTTGAGACAGGCTAATATCGAACTGATCGAGCACCCGGTTGACGGTTTGGTTGATGACATCATCCAGGCTTTGCGGCCGATGATAAAAGGCCGGCACCGGCGGCATTATCACCGCCCCGAGCTCCGCGGCCTGAACCAGTAGTCGCAGATGGCCGAGATGGAACGGGGTCTCCCGCACGCAGAGCACCAGCGGACGACGCTCCTTCAGCACAACATCGGCCGCCCGCGTCAATAGGCCATCCGTATAGCTATGGACAATGCCAGAGAGCGTTTTCATTGAGCAGGGTAAAATCACCATCCCGGCGGTTTTGAACGAACCGGAAGAGATACTGGCGGCGATATCGCGGGCGTCATGCACCACATCGGCCAGCGCCTGCACGTCGCGCACGCTGAAGTCGGTCTCGAGGGCCAGCGTTTGCCGTGCCGCCTGGCTGAGGATCAGATGGGTCTCAATCTCCGGCACATCCCGCAACACCTGCAGCATCCGCACGCCATAGATAGCGCCGCTGGCGCCAGAAATGCCAATAATCAGTCGTTTCACGTTCTGTTACCCCTTGCGCGTGTGCCGCAGACTTTGCCGGATTATAGCCTGTGGCGCAACTATTGACGCGCAGTTGATGGGCGAAAAAAAGCCCGCCGTCCCTCAGGAACGGCGGGCCGCGATGCGCGAACGGGTTAACCCTCGTTGTGCATCTCGAGGTTTTCGACTTCGTTCTGCAGCTGGACCGCTTTGGCATCATCGTTACGCAGGGAGTCAAGATAGTCGAGGTACTGCTGGTCGACATCCCGGGTCACATATACGCCGTTGAAGACAGAACATTCAAACTGTTGAATATCCGGGTTCTCCGCGCGCACTGCGTCGATCAGATCGTTGAGATCCTGGAAAATCAGGCCATCGGCGCCGATGATCTGGCGGATCTCATCCACTTCGCGGCCATGGGCGATCAGTTCGTTGGCGGTCGGCATATCGATACCATACACGTTCGGGAAACGAATTTCCGGCGCAGCGGAGGCCAGATACACTTTTTTCGCCCCCGCTTCGCGCGCCATCTCAATGATCTGCTCCGAGGTGGTGCCGCGTACAATGGAATCATCGACCAGCAGCACGTTCTTATCGCGGAATTCCGCACGGTTGGCGTTGAGCTTACGACGAACAGATTTACGACGCAGCTGCTGACCGGGCATGATAAACGTCCGGCCGACGTAGCGGTTCTTCACAAAGCCCTGACGATAAGGTTTGTCGAGAATGCGGGCGATTTCCAGAGCGATGTCGCAGGAGGTCTCCGGGATCGGGATAACGACGTCAATATCCAGATCTTCCCACTCGCGGGCAATCTTTTCGCCCAGCTTAGTCCCCATGTTGACGCGGGCGCTGTAGACGGAAATTTTGTCAATAAACGAGTCCGGACGGGCAAAATAGACGTACTCGAACAAGCATGGGTTGCTGACCGGATTATCGGCACACTGACGGGTATACAGCTGGCCTTTCTCAGTAATATAGACCGCTTCGCCCGGCGCGACATCGCGCAGGAATTCAAAACCAAGCGTATCAAGCGCCACGCTTTCCGAGGCCACCATATACTCAGTGCGACCGTCGCCAACGTCACGTTTACCCAGCACCAGCGGACGAATGCCGTTAGGGTCGCGGAAGGCCACCATGCCATGACCGATGATCATCGCGACGCACGCGTACGCGCCGCGGATCAGGCGGTTGGTCGCCGCAATCGCAGCGAAGATGTTGTCCGCTTCCAGCGGGTAGTGACGGAAGTTATCCAGCTCACTGGCGAAAATATTGAGGAGGATTTCGGAATCAGAGGTGGTATTGATATGGCGGCGTTTTTCTTCAAACAGCTTTTTACGCAGCTCGTGCGCATTGGTCAGGTTGCCGTTATGCGCCAATGTGATGCCATACGGCGAGTTAACGTAAAACGGCTGCGCCTCGGAGGCGCTGGAGCTGCCCGCCGTAGGATAACGCACGTGGCCAATACCCATATTGCCCTGCATACGCTGCATGTGGCGGGCTTCGAATACGTCGCTTACCAGCCCGTTAGCCTTACGCAACCGGAAGCAGTTGTTGGCATCAATGGTGATGATGCCAGCGGCATCCTGTCCACGGTGCTGGAGCACCGTTAGCGCATCATAAATCGACTGGTTAACCGGCATAACACCGGCGATACCGACAATACCGCACATACGTCTTTTCCTCGTTCAGCAACGACCCAAAGTCTATACTTTAGGCAAGAAACTTGACGAGCTTTGCAGGTATTCAAAAAACCATCTGATGACAGGGGTAAAATAGGGAATAAACTGCGACTGATGCCAGTCATCGCTCTTCGCCATCCCGGTAAAGGTGTCCAGGAAGAACAAGATAGCGGCGATGATCAGCACCCCACGTAGCGCGCCGAAGCAGATCCCCAATACCCTGTCGGTTCCTGACAAACCGGTCTTCTCCACCAGCTGGCCTATCACATAGTTCACGATAGCGCCAACGATGAGCGTCACGATAAACAGCGCCGCAATAGCAATCCCATTTCGAACCCGTTCATCCTCAAAGCCCGTAAACCAGACAGACAGGTCAGCGTAGTAATGGCTGGCGACATAAAACGCGCAACCCCACGTCACTAACGATAAAGCTTCGCGAACAAAGCCGCGGATCAGGCTGACCAGGCAAGAAAGACCCAGCACCGCCATAATGGCGTAATCAATCCAGACCATATACGTCCCACGATTTACGCCCTGTCGTCCAGTTCGGGGCGCATTCTAACAGAAAAAGAAAACGTTTGCGTAGGGATTTCCATGCCCTACAGAAATAAAAATGGCGCTGAAAAAACATTCAACGCCAGACTGCCTTTCGCCTCTTGAGGGCGGCTGAGACAGGGTTTGCGGGGCGTTTCTCCCCGCCACGTTCTCTCCGCATGGCGGAAAAAACAATCAGTTTGGGGTGAAGCCCATCACGACCCCACTAAGCCCGGAGATCTGCTGTAGATCGCCCAGCTGGCCTTTCAGCTTGTCTTTTGACGCATCCGGGCCGACGAGGATGCGGGTAATTTTACCCTGTACCGGCGTCGAAGGCGACGTATAGACTTTGAACCCCGAGGCCCGCAGTTTACCCACAATCTCATTCACCTTATCGGCGTTCTTCAACGCGCCCAGCTGAACCACATAGGCTTTCCCGGTCGGCGCCGGCAGGGCCGCCTGCTGCTGCGGTGGCTGTTGCTGCTGTGGCTTAGCCGGCGGCGGCGTTGGCGTCGCGGCCTGCTGTTGCGGCTGCGGCTGTGGTTTCGGCTGCGGCTTGGGCTGCGGTTTCGCGGCCACCACCGGCTCCTGAACGTCGTCGAAGCTGTTGCTGTTCACCGGAATACGCGATGGATCTAACGATGGCGCGGCGGCATCGCCCGCCCGCACCTCTTCCGCCGCTCCTTCCGGCGGTTGCGAAGGCAACGCCTGGGTCGCCGCTGGCAACATATCCGGTTCATCGCGATCGCCCGGTTTCGGCACCAGCGGGATCGCGGCAAACTCATCCTGGTAATGCTTTTTCTGCCCGTCCAGCAGCCCTGGCAGGATAATCACCCCCAGCGCCACCAGCACGATTGTCCCGACTAAACGGTTCTGAAACTTACTCGCCACCGATTCTCCCCGCGTCTATCTCTTCCATAACCTGCGCTACGGTGTGAAACGAACCACACACCAGCACGGTATCTTCCACTTTAGCGTCAGCCATGGCCGCATGCCACGCCTGCGCCACGCTGGTATAGACTGTGCCGCCACGCAAATGTTCCAACAGCTGCTCCGCCGTCGCGCCGCGCGGGCCTTCCAGCGGCGCGCAGTACCAGGCGTCGACTTCCGGGGCCAGATTGGCCAGCGTACCGGCAATGTCCTTATCATGCAGCATACCAATAACCGCCAGCACGCGTCCCGTTTTCGCTAACGTTTTGAGACGCCCGGCGAGATAGGCCGCCGCGTGCGGGTTATGCGCTACATCGAGGATCACCCGCGGGGCATCGCTGATTATCTGAAAACGGCCCGGCAGCATCGCGTCGCGGATCCCATCGCGTAGGATGGCGTCATCCACGGCAAGCCCGCTGGCGCGCAGCGCCGCCACGGCCGTCGCCGCATTCGGCAACGGCACCTGAGGCAACGGCAGGCGGCTTAACGCCCCGGCCGCGTCGCGGAAGGACCAAGTCTCGTCCTCCACCTCATAGCACCAGTCGACGCCGCGGCGCTGGAGCAGCGCGCCCTTCTCGCTGGCCACGTCGGCAATGGTGTGCGGCATATCCGGCTCACCCACCACCGCCGGTTTACCGGCGCGAAAGATACCCGCTTTTTCCCGGCCGATACTTTCGCGATCCGGCCCCAGCCAGTCGGTATGATCGAGGGCGATGCTGGTGACCACCGCGACGTCGGCATCTACGATATTGGTGGCGTCGAGACGGCCACCCAGCCCGACCTCAAGGATCACCACATCCAGCTGCGCCTGCTTAAACAGCCATAGCGCCGAGAGCGTGCCGTACTCAAAATAGGTCAACGAGATGTCACCGCGCGCGGCTTCGATTTCAGCAAACGAGGCCGTATGCGCGGCCTCCGGCAGTTCCGCTCCCTGAATGCGCACACGTTCGGTGTAGCGCACCAGATGCGGGGAGCTGTAGACCCCCACTTTATAGCCGGCCGCCATCAGGACGGTTTCCAGCGTGCGGCAGGTGGTGCCTTTGCCATTGGTGCCCGCGACGGTAAAAACAAATGGCGCCGGTTTAACGATATCCATCTGCCCGGCGACCTCGCTGACGCGTGCCAGCCCCAGGTCGATGGTTTTACTGTGCAGATGTTCCAGATAAGAAAGCCACGTAGCCAGGGGCGACGTGGCCTGAGGAATAGGATCTTTTTCCATGATGCCCGTAAGAATTGACGGTTAACGCGTATGAATAAAAAAGGGCAGCGCCGCCAGGCCCTGCCCTCTGCTTTATCAGGCCTCAGGTTCCTGATCCGGTGCCGGCGGCACCACCACGCCTTCATGAGGCGCTTCCGAAACGGCAACCGGCGCCGGCAGGTTCATCAGCTTCGCCAGAATGCTGGCCAGCTTGAGACGCATTTCCGGGCGGCGAACGATCATATCGATCGCCCCTTTTTCAATCAGAAACTCGCTGCGCTGGAATCCCGGCGGCAGCTTCTCGCGTACGGTCTGCTCAATTACGCGAGGACCGGCAAAGCCGATCAGCGCTTTCGGCTCGGCAATGTTCAGATCGCCCAGCATCGCAAAGCTCGCCGATACGCCGCCCATGGTCGGGTCGGTCAGCACGGAGATGTACGGCAGCCCGCGCTCCTGCATTTTCGCCAGTGCGGCGGAGGTTTTCGCCATCTGCATCAGCGACATCAGCGCTTCCTGCATACGGGCGCCGCCGGAGGCGGAGAAGCAGATCAGCGGGCAGTTGTCTTCCAGCGCCTGCTCCACGGCGCGCACAAAGCGTGCGCCGACGACGGAACCCATTGAGCCCCCCATAAAGGAGAACTCAAAGGCGGCGGCAACCACCGGCATCGCGTAGAGCGTACCTTTCATTACCACCAGCGCGTCTTTCTCGCCCGTCTCTTTCTGAGCGGACGCCAGGCGGTCTTTGTATTTTTTTGAATCGCGGAACTTCAGCACATCTTTTGGCTCAAGTTCGCTACCCAGTTCTACCAGAGAACCTTCATCCAACAGGCTATGCAGGCGATTACGCGCCGACATGCGCATATGGTGATCGCACTTAGGACAAACCTCCAGGTTGCGCTCCAGCTCGGCGCGGTAGAGTACCTGACCGCAGCTATCGCACTTGGTCCATACACCCTCAGGAATGCTCGCCTTGCGGGTGGGAGTGATGTTGCTTTTAATTCGTTCAATCCAGCTCATTGATAACCTTTCTGCCTGAACCTGGTCGATGCCAGTTTTGTCGTAAGGGGCGCATAATGCCATTTTTGCCTCTTACAGACCATGAATGTTGCACATTAAATCATATCATCCCGGAACATGGGATAAAAAAGTGGTCAAACCGCTGCGCGCGACGATCATGTTCGGTCACGCGCAGCGCAGGGCGAACTACTTCGCCTGCTTTGACGCCGCCCGCTTATGGCGGATGATCTCAATCACACCCGGCAGGACGGAGAGGACAATGATCGCCACGATCAGCAGCTTCAGGTTCTCCTGCACCACCGGCAGATCGCCAAACAGATAGCCGGCGTAGGTGAACAGCAGCACCCACAGCAGCGCCCCGACCACGTTATAGGCTGCAAAATGACGATAGGACATATGCCCCATTCCCGCCACAAACGGCGCGAAGGTTCGGACTATCGGCACAAAGCGCGCCAGGATAATGGTTTTTCCGCCGTGACGTTCATAGAAGCTATGGGTTTTATCCAGATAGCTACGACGGAAAATCTTCGAGTTCGGATTACTAAACAGCTTCTCGCCGAACAGTCGGCCAATGGTGTAGTTGACCGCATCGCCGACGATGGCCGCGATGACCATCAGCAGTACCATCAGGTGAACATTGAGATCGTTCGTCGGCAGCGCCGAGAGCGCGCCCGCGACGAACAGCAAGGAATCGCCCGGCAGGAATGGCGTCACCACCAGCCCGGTTTCGCAGAACAGAATCAAAAACAGAATGGCATAAACCCAGACGCCGTACTGGGCAACCAGTTCGGCAAGGTGCACATCAATATGCAGGATGAAATCAATTAAAAAGTGAATCAAGTCCATGTTTGTCTTTACCCTTAATGACTCTATTAGTCCGCCAGAAACAGCGGGCCCATTGGCAGCACCGGTAAATCATAGTGGGCCGGGTAATCCACCGACACCAGATACAACCCTTCCGCTTTTGCCGTTGCCGCAGCGAGCGTCCTGTCTTTTGCTGCCAGCAGTTCTGCCATCCAGCTCTCTGGCTGGTTTCCGGCCCCGACTTCCATCAGGCTGCCCACAATATTCCTGACCATATGATGTACAAAGGCATTCGCTTTGATATCCACCACCACATACGCGCCGTAGCGGGTAACGTTAATATGCATCACATTCCGCCACGGGGTACGCGACTGGCACTGTACCGCGCGAAACGAGGTAAAGTCATTCTCGCCCAGCAGACACTGCGCAGCGCGCTGCATGCGCTCGGCGTCGAGCGGCTGGTGAAAATGCGTCACGCCATGACTTAGCACCGCCGGGCGCAGGCGATGATTATAGATGACGTAGCGATAACGGCGCGCCGTGGCGCTGAACCGGGCGTGAAAATCCGCCGGCACATGTTTAACCCAACGCACCGCGATGTCACCAGGTAAATTCGCATTTACCCCCAGCGTCCAGGCGGCATCTTTACGCTGCGCCCGGGTTTCGAAATGCACCACCTGGCCGGTGCCATGGACACCGGCGTCGGTGCGGCCAGCGCAAAAGACGGTAATCGGTTCGTTCGCCACCTGCGAGAGCGCCTTTTCCAGCTTCTCCTGCACACTGCGCACTTCGTTTTGCCGTTGCCAGCCGTAATATTTGCTACCGTCGTACTCGATGCCCAGCGCGATTTTAAAGATCGGCTGTTGCTCCATCTCAGACATCAGTACAGGTACTCCTCAATCAGCTTCTCGGCGATTTTCACCGCCATCAGCGCCCCGCCGAAGCGCACGTTATCCGCGACGGACCAGAACTGAATCTGCTCCGGCATGCCGTAATCGTTATGCACGCAGCCGATGGAGAGACGAGCGTTGCCGGAGGCATCGCCAACCTGGGTCGGGAATTCTCCCTCTTCAGAAAGTTCGATATCCTCGCCGCGGGTAAAGGCGTCACGCGCCTCTTCCGCCGCCAGCGGACGCATCGCTTCAAAGTTCACCATCTGCGCATGGCCGTAGAAGACCGGCGACTGGACCACGTTGGCGGAGATCATCAGCCCGTCATCCTGAAGAATTTTGCGCGCTTCATCGACGATACGGCGCTCTTCGCGCACGCTACCTTCCCGATCCGGCAGCAGCGGCAGCATGTTGAACGCCAGCTGGCGGCCAAAGAAATCGTCTTCATCGATGGGGATGCCGTTCAGCAGCTTGGCGCTCTGCCCTGCCAGCGCATCCACCGCTTTTTTCCCCTGCCCCGAGGCGGAGAGCAGGTTGGTGACACTGATCCGCGACAGCCCGCCCTGGTCGATAAGCGGCTTGAGCGCCGTCAGCAGCTGGCTGGTCAGGCTATTGGGCACTGCAATCAGATTGCGGTTGCGGTAATCGCCTAACACGAACGGATTCACGTCCGGCACCACCAGCGGTACGTCTGGCTCCAGCGCAAACAGGCCGCTGAGATCGATAACCAGACACCCGGCGTTGGTGGCGTCTTCAATATACGCCGCGCTGGCTTCGACGCCGGCGGCGAAGAAAGCCAACTGGGCCTGGGTCCAGTCAAACTCGGCAGCGTCTTTGACGATCACTGACTTGCCACCAAAACGCAGATGTTCGCCCGCGCTTTCATTGCGCGCCAGAGCAAAAATCTCCCCCACCGGGAACTGGCGTTCAGCAAGAGTTTCGAGCAGGGCTTCGCCTACGGCGCCCGTTGCGCCCAGTACGGCAATATTCCAGCCTTCAGACATGGTGGTTTACTCCAGAAATAAAGCGGCCCTGCCGGAGTATCCGGCAGGGGCATTAAGAAGACATTAACGAACAGGATGATGCACAGCGTTAAAACCGAGCTGGCGCAATAGCGTCGCCGCCTGCGCATCGCTGCACTGTACGTACAGCGAAGACCATTCGCGGCGTTCCTGATAGTTTTTACGCAGCTTGTCAAATTCACCGGCGACGCCGGCCACCTTCCGCAGCGGCGCATCATCGCGGCGCACATCATACACCAAGTGGACCAGCCTTTTCAGCGTCGGCTGATCGAGCGGCCCATGCAGGGTGATGCGGCCAAATTCCGGCGCTGGCAACAGGGTATCCAGCGCCACCTGCTGCGGATGGCCGATAAAGGCGCTGTAGGCTTCAAAAACCTGCGTCGTCCCGCGCGCTTTCCCTTCGAGGGTGTAGCCGGCGATATGCGCGGTACCGATATCCACTCGCTTAAGAAGCTCAACGTTAAGATCCGGCTCCGGCTCCCAGACGTCCAGCACTACGCTCAGCGGCTGTCCAGCTTCCAGCCGTTTCAGCAGCGCAGCGTTATCTACCACCGGTCCGCGGCAGGCGTTGATCAAAATCGTTCCTGGCTTCAGACGGCTAATCAGCGACTCATCCGCCAGATGCAGGGTTTTATATGGCCCTTCTTTATACAGTGGGGTATGGAAGGTGAGAATATCAGCTTCCTGAACCAGCGCATCGAGGGAGCGGAAATCGCCTTCGTCTCCGCGATCGGCGCGCGGCGGATCGCAGAGCAGCGTTTTGATCCCCAGCGCTTCCAGCCGTTTTTGCAGTCGTCCACCGACGTTGCCGACGCCAACGATCCCGACGGTACGATCGCGCAGCGCGAAACCATCGCGTTCGGCCAACATCAGTAGCGATGAAAAGACATACTCCACCACCGCAATGGCGTTGCAGCCGGGCGCCGCGGAGAAACCAATCCCTGCCTGCTGCAGCCACGCCTGATCGACGTGATCGGTGCCAGCGGTAGCGGTGCCGACGAACTTAACGGCCTTACCGGAGAGCAATGCTTCATTGACCCGGGTGACCGAGCGTACCATTAAGGCATCCGCATCGGTCAGGGCCTCAGCCGGGACCGGACGCCCCGGAACCGCTTGCACATCGCCTAAACGGCTAAAAAGCTCACGGGCATAGGGCATATTTTCATCAACGAGGATTTTCACAGTTCAGTACCTGTCTGAGAACGAGAGTTAACCGGGGAAGTGTGCCATAATCTGGCCGCCAGGCATACTCATCACCTGGTTCCAGCACTGCGATATCGAAAGGATGAATCATGACGCACCCCCTTGCAGATATGCCAGACCGCCCTCCGGGGCGAGGTCCATCAGGCACTGCCGCCACCGGCGAACCTTCGCTTTCCATGCAGCAACGCACCGTCCTGGAGCGACTGATCACGCGCCTGGTGGCGCTGACCTCGCAGCAGAATGCGGAAGTGTGGGCCTGCGTCAAGCATGATCTCGGACTGAAAGGCGACACGCCGCTGCTGGCCTGCCATTTCAGCGCCGCGGAGGCCAGTCTCAACCAGCGCTTAGCCGCCGCTCAGGATAATCATCATCATCGCCAGACGCTGGCGCAGCTCAGCGATCTGCTGGGTCAGGGCAATAACCGTCAGGCGGTCAGCGATTATATTCGTCAACATTATGGGCAAACGGCGCTGCATGCGCTAAGCCAGCCGCAGCTGGAGAACATTCTGCACCTGCTGCAGCGCGGCCAGCTGTCGATCCCGCAGCCGCAGCAGCGCCCGCCGACCCTGCGCCCGCTGTTGCCGGCCGAGCACAACACGCTCAATCAGCTGGTGACTAAGCTGGCGGCCGCCACCGGCGAGCCGAGCAAGCTGATTTGGCAATCCATGCTGGAACTTTGCGGCGTCAAATCCGGAGAGCTTATCCCGGCGACGCACTTCACGCCGCTTTCATACTGGCTGCAGGCGCGGCAAACGCTGAGTGCGCAAAGCGCGCCCACGCTCACCTCGCTGCAGGGTGCGCTCAAGCAGCCGCTGGAGGCCGCAGAATGGCAAAAGATTGTCGACTTTGCCCGTCGCAGCTGGCAGGTCACCCCGCAGACGACGCTGAGCCCAGCGCAGATCCTGGCGCTGTTGAACAAGGTGTTTGTGCTGCGGGTAGCCCGCGCCCAGGAGACGCTGGCCATCCCGCAGGAAGAGCCCGCGCCGACGCGAGCATGGGCCGCTAAGCCGTGGTCGCTGGCGCTGGGCGGTGTGCTGATCCTGCTCCTCCTGCTTTGGCTCCTGCTGTAGCCCACACCGTAGGAAAGCGCGCCCGCCTCATGCGGGCGCCCGTTAAGTGATTTGCCGGTTACCACCACACCTCGGCCTGAACGCCAACCATAAACTCATCTTTGCTGTCGTCGTTGAACGCAAACTGCGACAACTGGTTATCGAGAATATTGATATACGTACCATAAAAGCGAATTTCAGGACGTGACCCCAGCAGGCTCGGCCCAACCTTCAGCGCATGGTACAGCGTCGTTTTATACGCTGACTCCTGCAGATCGTCGCCCTGACGGGTGTTGTTTTTCTGGGTAAACCACCCCAGCTCGACCCCGGTCTGGTTCCAGGTGTCCCATATCCACGCCGGGCGGATCACCGCGCGCAGGCTGTCGAAATCGCTGTGCGCTCCGCTTTCATAGCTATACACATCATTGCCATGGGCCCACACCAGCGAATTGGCCATGATAATGCGATCGGCGAGATACATTTCCCCCTGCGAGATCAGACGCCAGGCCACGCCGTTGGTATGATCACCATAGTAATAGCGTCCGCTGGCCATGGAGTTACTGGCGCCGGAGAAGTTGGCGAAACTGCTGGCGTACGAGTTGTTCGCCACCTGCAGCGTAAATTCGTTAAAGCCCTTGCGCTCCAGCTCCTGACGAATAATGGCGGTGGCCATCCAGGTATCTTTGAACCGGAAGTAGCTGTTGTTATCTTCGTTTCTCTCCTGCTCGTCATTTTTATTCGCGAACGCATATTTGCCCATTAGCGACAGAGACCCCGACTGCCACAGGGGAATATTGCGATAGCGCAGGTCGACTGAGTTGGTGTTCATCTGAGTGGTTTGCGTGAAATCTCGTGAATATACGTCGACGTCGTTCCTGCTGACGGACGCATCCAGCTGGCCAACCCCCAGCGCCCAGTTCTGGATCCCGACCCCGGCCGCAACGTCGGTGGTCAGTGACTTCCAGTCCAGCATCTGAATTTCATACTCGGGCAGTTTATGTTTGCCGACCCAGAAATCCGCCTCTGGCGCGAACGGCAGAAAACCTTTGGTGGTCAGGTAAATATCACTAAACTGCAAAATGCTGTCGGTATCCTGGCCAGCAAACCAGGCGTCGTTATACTGCTCGCCGACGTTACCGTCGTACGTCACAACGGCATTCGCCGTTTTGCCATCCTGGTTATAGACCCGCTGATTCAATGTTAAGTCGAACCAGCCACTCATTTCATTACCGAAACGACCCAGCGAGCCGGGGGCGTAGGTCTGCGACGATCCGTGATTTGATGTTCCCCAGCCGGAACGGAAGTACCCCTGGTAGCTAAAGCCAATATCATCTTTAACAAATTTACTGATGTCCTTCAGGGTGACGCTTTCCAGTTTCGGCTTCTGGCCTTCGGTATCAATAACCGCCACCTGCTGAGTGGCTTTCACCTGCACCGGGGCCGCTTTTTTACTCAGTTCATTATTTTCATTGGCTATATTTTCCGCCACCGGCGACGTTGCTGTTGGATAACCCGTCGTGACATGACGTTTTTCATTCTCCTTAATACTTTTTTGTAATTCGGCCACCTTACCTTTATAGGTCGATAATTGTGATTGCGTTTTTTGTAGCTCTTTTTTATTCGCCGAAAGTTCAGACTCCAGTAATTCCAGACGCTGTTCAATGGTTAATTTAGCCGCCATCACATCACTTGTCGAAATAGCCAGCAGTACCGATAAAGACAATAAGCTCACCTTCAATTGACTTGAATACATAGGGTACCTTTACATATTGTTATAATTGGCCTTCAGCCAGAACGGCTGAAGGCGGGTAAATCAGGCAGAGCGCTCCTGGCGCAGGGCAATAATTTCTTTGGCTAAATCCTGGCACAGCATCGCGGTCATTAAGTGATCCTGGGCGTGCACCAGAATAAGGTTAACGGTGATTTTTCCGCAGCCTTCGTCCTGACCTATCAACGCCGTTTGGATCTTATGCGCTGCCCGACAGGCCGCTTCCGAGCTGGCCATCAAATCCGCTGCCCGCCCCCATTCCCGCTGCCGGGAGGCGGCAATCGCCTCCATGGCGTCTGATCGCGCCTGACCAGCATAAATCAGCAACTCCATGACCGTACTTTCATCTGCAAACATCGCCATCCTCCTGGTCGGTCGCCGCCGCGGTATTGACCTTGTTGGCGGCAATCACAAACGGTAAGTAAATGAGTGTTGAAACCGCGAGGCACAGAATGCCGACAAACAGCGCCAGCCAGTTGCCGCCGGTGCCAAAGAAGGCGATAAGCGGCCCGGGCGTGGTCCAGGGTACGGCGTAAGCAATCGGCGGAATAAACTCCATGCTAATAAAGAAATAACCGATCAATGAATTCACAAACGGCACCAGAATAAACGGGATCACCAGGATAGGGTTAAGCACAATCGGCAGGCCAAACATCACCGGTTCATTGATGTTAAACAGGCCCGGCACGAAGGCCATTTTTGCCAGGTCACGATAATCTTTGCGCCGTGAGGCAATAAAGATGGCCAGTAACAGGCCCAGCGTCATACCCGACCCGCCGCAGTTGGCAAACGCATCGTTGATGCCAGTCCAGGTAATGGGGTACGGTGCCCCCCAGGTGCTGCCATGCGAGGCGGCATAGGAGAGGTTTTCGAGGTTGGCTTCCGAGAAGATGGTCTCGCGGATGGCGGCCACGGTGTTCGGACCATGGATCCCCAGCACCCACAGGAAATTCGCTACCAGCCCCAGCACCAGAACCGTCACGATGTTGGTCCCCATATCCTTCAGCGGCGCCTGAATAAGGGTATAGATCAGATCGTTAAGGCCGTTAGGCGAAATACGCGTCAACAAATAGTTGAGGATCGAAAAGAAGATCATCACGAAGAAGATCGGCAACAACACCTTAAAGGAACGCGCCACCGCCGGCGGCACCGCAGCCGGCATCGTGATGGTCACCCTTGGGTTGCGCGCCAGGCGGCAAAAGAGTTCGCTGGAAATCAGCGCGACGATAATCGCCACAAACAACCCCTGCGGGCCAAGATATTTGGTCGCCAGATAGGCCTGGCCATCAATGATGGTATAAGGCGTGTACACCACAAAAAAGGCGCCGATCGCCGTCAGGCCGCACAGGAGATCGTCCTGCTGATAGCTGATCGCCATATTGCGCGCCACCAGAAAGGTGATCAATATCGCCATAATATTGACCGAACCGTTCATTACCGGGGTGAAAATCTGCTGCGCCTCCGCGAGGTGGGGGAATATCGCCCCTAAATGCAGAATACTGGCGATAAATCCGTCAGGCGACAAAATAGCAAAGTTGATAAGAATAATCAGCGAACTGGCCATGACGATGGGAAACGAAAGAATAAACGCATCGCGAATCGCTGAAACGTGGATCTGAGAATTTAACTTAATCGCGACAGGCACGAGGATTTTTTCCATGCCGCGCTCAAAGGTATCCATGAAACTCATGACGAACCCTTATTCATAATAATTTATTAACGTCATCGTGTTTTTTAGCCGCAGCAGCCCAGGGCAGCAACGAAAGTACCCACACGATAACGGGGATAAATGAGAAAACTATTGGTTTGCCAATAATGCCAGCGCACTTTCCAGAACAGCTTTACCGTCCATTTGCCCATAATATTTCATATCAATCACCGCCACGGGTATTTTTCCCTGAGCCACCTCTTCTATTTCCTTTTTTGAAAGCGGACCTGTGGTCCCAAAAGGACGACATCTACTTCATTGTTCTTAATTTTTTCTTTAGCTTCAGAAATGGCCAGCGCATTGATATTAACCTGAGCCTTAATATTTTCAGTCTGCTCCAGCATGCGTTTCACCAGCATACTGGTCGACATTCCCGCCGCACACACTAATAATATATTTTGCATTACCCCTTCCTGTTTTATTTATGACCTCAATTGACGAGCACTTTAATAATTGTTAATTTTCTTAACCGCGGTTTTGATCACAGTTAGCCATACCAAAGTGGTGCAGAAGCAAAGCAAAAAATGAACGTCTTGCCCTGTATTTAACAACATACGTTAGCAAGCCCATGTTTCCAAAGGGATTGTGGAGGTTCAAAAGTGGTTTACAAAAATATCGTCAATTTGCTTAAAAACAAAATTAATAGCCCGTTCTACAACATTGGCGATCTTCTGCCGGCCGAAAAAGAGTTGGCAGAACTTTATGATGTTTCGCGCAATACGTTACGTAAGGCGCTGAAAACCCTGGAAGAGGATGGTTTAATCGAACGCCGACATGGCTCAGGGACATGGATTAGAAATAAGCATTTCCAGGCGTCGGTGACACACTTAGACAGTTTTACCGAAATTGCCCGTAATCAGGGGAAAACGCCCTCCAGCCAGATCCTCAAATTCGAGTTACAGCCAGCGTCGGAGGAAATTGCCCGTGGACTGCAATTGCAGCATGGCGAAGCGGTATATTATGCTAAGAGATTACGTTTTATCGATAATATTGCCATGCAATTAGAAGAAACCTGGCTCTCCGCGACCCGTTTTCCCGATCTGACCATCGCGCATATGAAGAAATCGAAGTTTTCATATATAGAAAACGAATGTGGGGTAAGAATAAATGGATGTTACGAATCAATAGTGCCGGTGCTCCCAACGCCTGAGCTGGCAACCCTCCTGCATATCAGCGCTAAAGATCCGATTATCCGCATGCAGACGCAGGCGATTGATGAACACCACCAGCCTATCGATTATTCCATTCTGTATACCAATATGTTTGAATTCCAGGTGAAGTATTATCTGCCGCGACAGACGGCGTCCGGTCTGCCCGCAAGCAAGACCGGACAATAACTTAACCCTGGCGGCGAAAAGAGACGAGGGTGACGAGGATCCCCAGCGCCGCGCAGAGGGCGCCGGCAAGGAACACCGACGAGTAGCCCAGCGAGGTCGCCAGCAGGCCGGTCAGCGGCCCGGTCAGGCCATAGGAGATGTCCTGAAAGGCCGCATAGCCGCCGAGCGCGGTGCCGCGCACCTGCGCCGGGACGCGCTTCACCACCTCCACGCCGAGCGACGGGAAAATCAGTGAGCAACCGCATCCTGTTAGCGCCGCACCGGCCAGCGCCAGCCAGGCATTCGGCGCCAGCCCCAGCAGGGTCAGACCAACCGCCTCTATCAGCAGCGAAACCATCGCCACCCTGACGCCGCCAAACCGGTCCGGCATCCAGCCAAACAGAATACGCATCAGCACAAAGGCGCCGCCAAACGCCGTCAGGGTAAAGCCGGCCATCGGCCAGCTATGGCTGGCGAAATAGAGGGAAACGAAGGTGCCGATCACCGCAAAACCAACGCCCTGCAGGCCCAGGCCAATGCCTGGCCGCCAGATCATGCCGATGACGCTCCATAATGAAGGCCGCTCGCCACCGTGAACCGCCACTTTGCGCACGGTACCGTTAATAAGCCAGGCAACGAGCGGTAATCCCATGGTGACGCAGGCCAGCACCGCCACGCCGAAATGGCTATAGATCAATAATCCCAGCGGGGCGCCCACCGCCAGCGAACCGTACATCGCCATGCCATTCCATGACATCACTTTGCCGGAGCGGGCCGGCCCCACCAGCCCCATCCCCCAGCTCAGGTTACCGGTCAGCAGCTGGCTTTCGCCAAACCCGAGGATCAGGCGGCCCAGCAGCAGCAGGCCAAGCCTGGCGAGCACCGGCAACGGCAACAGCGCAGCGGCCAGCCATGCCGCGCCCGCCAGGGCGCAGGCCAGCATCCCTTGCAGGACGGAGCGTTTAGCGCCGTACTGGTCTGCCAGGCGCCCGGCGTAGCCGCGGGTCAGAACGGTGGCGAGGAACTGGATCCCTACCGCCACGCCAACCACGGTGTTACCAAATCCCAGCTCCTGATGGACAAAGAGCGGGATCACCGGCAGCGGCAAACCAACGGTCATATAGGTCAAAAAGACGGCAAACGTAATACGGAAGAGCGAAAAGTTCGCCGAAGAATGGGATGTTGTTTCAGTAACTGCGGGCATGCATTACTCCAGATTCGCAGAGTAAGGCGAGCAAAGCGACACGCCCCCTCCACCTGATTATCAGGGTTAAGGCGCGTTGGTTGACGTTAAACGCTTACGCATTAGTGGAGAGACTAATGGATCCGCCAGCAGTGTGCCTGCAGGCCCTTACCCTGTCAAGATAACGAAAAAGGGGAGCCGGTGGCTCCCCTCTGCACTTCGCATGCTGATTAGGCGTTGTATTTACGCATCACCAGCGTGGCGTTGGTGCCGCCGAAGCCGAAGCTGTTGGACATCACGGTGGTCAGCTTAGCGTCAGTCGGTTTGGTGACGATGTTCAGGCCGGCAGCCTGCTCGTCCAGCTCTTCGACGTTAATGCTCGGCGCGATAAAGCCGTGCTCCAGCATCAGCAGGGAGTAGATGGCTTCCTGTACGCCCGCCGCGCCCAGCGAGTGGCCGGTCATCGCTTTGGTTGCCGAGATAGCCGGGCTGTTGTCGCCGAACACTTCGCGGATGGCGCCCAGCTCTTTCACGTCGCCGACCGGAGTAGACGTACCGTGGGAGTTCAGGTAATCGATCGGCGTATCAACACCGTGCATCGCCATCTGCATGCAGCGCACTGCGCCTTCACCAGACGGGGCGACCATGTCAGCGCCATCGGAAGTTGCGCCGTAACCGACGATTTCGGCATAGATGTGCGCGCCACGCGCCAGGGCGTGTTCCAGTTCTTCCACCACGACCATACCGCCGCCGCCGGCGATAACGAAGCCATCACGGTTCGCATCATAAGTACGGGACGCTTTTTCCGGGGTGTCGTTGTATTTGGTGGACAGTGCGCCCATGGCGTCGAACTCGCAGGCCATTTCCCAGCACAGCTCTTCGCCGCCGCCGGCAAAGACGATGTCCTGTTTGCCCAGCTGGATCTGCTCTACCGCGTTACCAATACAATGAGCGGAAGTGGCGCAGGCCGAGCTGATGGAGTAGTTAACGCCGTGGATTTTGAACGGCGTAGCGAGGCAGGCGGAAACGCCGGAAGCCATCGCTTTAGTGACTACATACGGGCCCACGGCTTTCAGACCACGCGGGCTACGCATGGCATCAGCGCCGAAGACCTGGAATTTCGGGGAGCCGCCGCCGGAGCCTGCGATCAGGCCAACACGCGGGTTGCTCTGGTATGCTTCCGGCGCCAGACCTGCGTCGGCAACGGCCTGTTCCATGGACAGGTAAGCATAGATAGAAGCGTCGCTCATAAAGCGCACTACTTTGCGGTCAATGAGGCCAGTGGTATCCAGTTTGACGTTGCCCCATACGTGGCTGCGCATCCCTGAATCTTTAAGCTCCTGAGAGAAAGTGATCCCTGAACGTCCTTCACGCAGAGATGCCAGGACTTCCTGCTGGTTATTACCGATGCTGGAAACGATGCCCAAGCCAGTAATCACTGCACGTTTCATTAAATACCTCTGTAAGTCGCACTATTTTAAGTTTCGTGTCGCACAATAGCGTACACTTGTACGCCGAACAAGTCCGATCAGACATTTTGTGTATAAATTTGCGCCCTCAGGCACACATCGTTAAGATCGTGCTACGCCTTGTGATTCGAGTAACTTACGTGAAACAAAACGCCATACAACCCGCCAACCTGGAATTCAACGCTGAGGGTACACCTGTTTCCCGAGATTTCGACGATGTTTACTTTTCCAATGACAACGGTCTGGAAGAGACTCGCTACGTTTTTCTCGGTGGAAATCGCCTGCCGGAGCGTTTCGCCAGCCACCCTCGCCCGCTGATGATCGTCGCGGAGAGCGGCTTCGGTACCGGACTCAATTTCCTCACCCTGTGGCAGGCGTTTGACGTTTTTGTTCGTGATAACCCGGACGTTACCCTGCAAAGGTTACATTTCATCAGTTTTGAAAAATATCCGTTAAAGGCTGAGGATCTCCGCCTGGCGCACCAGCGCTGGCCAGAGCTGGCTCCGTGGGCGCACCAGCTGCAGGCGCAATGGCCGTCGGCCTTCGGCGGATGCCATCGTCTGCTGCTCGACGGCGGGCGGGTGACGCTCGATTTGTGGTTTGGCGATATCAATGAGCTGACCAGGGAGCTGGATGATTCGCTGAACCAGCAGGTGGACGCCTGGTTTCTTGACGGCTTTGCCCCGGCCAAAAATCCCGACATGTGGACCCAGGATCTGTTCAATGCCATGGCACGTCTGGCGCGGCCCGACGGGACACTGGCCACCTTTACCTCCGCAGGGTTTGTCCGCCGCGGCCTGCAGGAGGCCGGCTTTACCATGCGTAAAAGCAAAGGCTTCGGCCGCAAGCGGGAGATGCTGACCGGCGAGATGGCGCAAACGCTGAGCTTTCCTGCGCGCGTCCCCTGGTTCGCTCGCAGTAGCAGCGATGCCCGCGAGGTAGCCATCATCGGCGGCGGGATCGCCAGCGCCCTGCTCTCCCTCGCGCTGCTGCGCCGCGGCTGGCAGGTGACCCTCTACTGCGCCGACGACGCCCCGGCGCAGGGCGCCTCCGGCAATCGCCAGGGTGCGCTGTATCCGCTGTTAAGCCAGCACGATCCGGCGCTGGCGCGCTTTTTCCCGGCAGCCTTTACCTTCGCCCGCCGAATGTATGACGCGCTGCCGGTGATGTTCGATCATCAATGGTGCGGTGTCACCCAGCTCGGCTGGGATGAAAAAAGCGCGCACAAAATCGCCCAGATGCTGGCGCTGAATTTACCCCCGGACATCGCCTGCGCGGTGACGGCGGAACAGGTTGTCGGGTTGACCGGCGTCGATACCGGCTGCGGCGGCATCACTTATCCGGCCGGCGGCTGGCTGTGCCCGCAGCAGCTCACCGCCGAATTGCTGGCGCTGGCGGCAACTCGCGGACTGCACGTGCACTATGGTTATCACGTTGATACGCTCAGCGCGGAGGGCGATGGCTGGCTGCTCAATCAGCAGCGCAATCATCAGGCGGTGGTGCTGGCGAACGGCCACAGCATCGCGGATTTTGCGCAAACCGCGCAGCTGCCGGTCTACCCTGTTGGCGGCCAGGTCAGTCATATACCTACCACCCCGCGGCTTTCCGCCCTGCGCCAGGTGCTGTGCTACGATGGCTACCTGACGCCGCATAATCCGCAAAATCAGCAGCACTGTATTGGCGCCAGCTACCATCGCGGGAAGACCGACACCACCTTCAGCGAGGAAGATCAGCAGCACAACCGGCAACGGTTGATCGACTGTTTCCCGAACGCGGAGTGGACGCTGGACGTGGATATCAGCGCCAATGCCGCCCGCTGCGGCGTGCGCTGCGCCACCCGCGATCACCTGCCAATGGTCGGCAACGTGCCAGACTATGAGGCAACATTGACGCAATACGCCAGCCTCCACGAACAGCTGGATCACGCCGGTCGCGCGCCGGTCTGTCGTAACCTGTTTATGCTTGGGGCGCTCGGATCGCGGGGACTCTGCACCGCGCCGTTAAGCGCTGAGCTGCTGGCGGCGCAGATGAGCGGTGAACCGCTGCCGCTGGATAGCGATACTCTGGCGGCGCTGAATCCGAATCGGCTGTGGGTGAGAAAACTGCTGAAGGGAAAAGCGGTGAAATAAAACCATGAGGGCAGGCAATTTCCCGGGTACGGCTGACGCCTGACCCGGGCTACAATATGGCTCAGGCCTGATTTTTCGCCTGTTGATACAGGTTATGCCACATCCCCTGCACCAGAATTTGGTCCGGCGGCGACAGTTCGCCAGCGCTGATGGCCTTCTCCAGGCTCTGGCTGACCTTACTGTTTACCGCTTCAGCAGAATGCTCGCCCTCACCTTCCAGCTCAGCCACCGCCAGCGTCAGGTGGCCGCGCAGATAACCGCCGGCAAACAGTTCATCATCACTGGCGTGGTCTACCATGTTGTCAATCAGCGCCAGAATGCGTGATTCAAACTCCGCGATCATCATCTTACCTCTTGTCATGTAATGTGTGGCCTTAGTGCAGGTCTTCCGGCCACGGAAAGTGTTCCGCCGTCAATGTCGGCGTTTGATAATAATGTTGCAATGCGCGAATAAAACGCGCCGGACGTTCGGGGATCCCTTGTTCAAGCAAAGTCATCACCCGAGCATGGACCCGGCGCTGGAAGGCGATGCGATCGGGCTCAACGTCTCCTTCCAGATTGTCACAGCTGACGTTAAACGGAAATCCCGCCGCCACGCAGAACAGCCACTCATAGGCCTGCGGTTTCACCTCGACGTCCTCAAACTGGCTTTGAGTCATCGCATCGCGGCCATCCGGGCAGTACCAGTAGCCAAAATCGACTCGTTCGCGGCGCGCTTTGCCGGCGACACACCAGTGAGAAATCTCGTGCAGGGCGCTGGCAAAAAACCCGTGCGCAAACACGATACGGTGATAGGGCGTGTCGTCATCGGCCGGAAGGTAGATCGGCTCATCGTCGCCTTTTACCAGGCGAGTATTAAATTCTTCGGCAAAGCAGCTGTCGAAAAGGTCAATCAGCTGCTGATAATGGTGTTGCTGTTGCATTAATGAATTCCCAACCACTGCAAAATCTCAGCCCCGTGGCTGTCATAGAGAAGCTTCGCGCTCATCACCGCCGAGACGATAACGATCATCGGCCGGATCAGCGACTGTCCTTTACTCAGCACCAGCCGGGAGCCGGCGCGAGCGCCAATAAACTGGCCGGCCATCATCACAAAGCCGGTGGCCCAGATGACCTTCCCGCCGATGATAAACAGCAGCAGACCGCCGACGTTTGAGGTCGCGTTCAGCAGCTTGGCATGGGCCGTCGACTTCGCCAGGTTAAATCCGGCCAGGGTGACAAAAGCCAGTGCATAAAACGAACCGGCGCCGGGGCCAAAAAAGCCGTCGTAGAATCCTACGCTGCCGCCAGCAACCAGCGCAAACGGCAGACCGTACAGCCGACGCTGCCGGTCCGCTTCACCCAGTTTCGGCATCAGCAGAAAATAGAGACCGATGCCGATCACCAGCAACGGCAGGATCTGCTTAAGAATATCGGACTGGACGTGCTGGACCAGCAGCGCACCAGCGGTTGAGCCAATAAAGGTCATCAGAATATTCAGCTTCTGATCGGCGAGGCTGACCACCTTACGGCGGACAAAATAGAGGGTCGCCGATAGCGACCCGCCGCAGGCCTGCAGCTTATTGGTCGCCAGCGCCTGCGCCGGCGGCATTCCGGCCGCCATCAGCGCAGGGACAGTCAATAAGCCCCCGCCTCCCGCCAGTGAGTCAATAAAACCGGCCAGGATGGCGACAAAGAAGAGTACCACCAGCACCAACGGCGATACGGCAAACAACTCGATAAAACTATCCATTACAGCACATGCTCATCCAGTAGCGCCTGGCAGGAAGGCGGCAGCGGCGGCGGCGTCTTCTTCACAGGGGGGGTAGACCCGGGTTTAGGTGGTTCGAACCAGCTCTGCAGCTCCGCTCCGCAGCCATCGCCGGGCGGCGGTGGCGCCTGATCCTCGCACTCCAGACTTCCCGCCGGGCAACGCAGTCGGACGTGCATATGAGCGCGATGCTGGAACCAGGGACGGACTTTACGCAGCCACTGGCGGTCGCTGCCCGCGTCCAGGCACAGTTGCTGTTTAATCGCCGGGTTGACGAAAATACGGGTGACCTCGCTATCTTCCGCCGCCAGCTTGATCAGTTGGCTGATTTGCGGGCTCCACAGCGACGGCACCACGTGCTTGCCGTCGCTGGCGACCAGATCCAGCGCCTGCGGCTTCAACAACTGAGACGATGTCCAGCGCGTTTGCGGCAGCTGGAGGAAAATATCGACATCCAGGCCCGTCTGGTGACTGGCGTGACCGCCGTTAAAGCGCCCGCCCGCCGGCATCCCCATGTCGCCAATCAGCACGGTTCCCATTCCTTTATTGTGCACCTGATTACTCAGGCGCTGAATAAACTGAACCAGATCCGGATGACCGAAGTAGCGACGCTGATCGGTACGCATCACCTGATAGCCGGTGGCGCTCAGAGGGAGCGCCTCGGCGCCCACGATACAGCCATTGGAAAATGCGCCGATTGACTGGGCACTGCCGCCGATCGGCTGGGATATTTTCTGCCACGGCGTCGCGGCCAGGCTACCGGCGCTGGCCAGCAGCGCGAGCAGTGCGATAACGGTGTTTTTCATGGTTACCAGCGTGGAATTGTCGTCGTCACATCGCCATTCTGCGCGCGCTGACGCATAAAGTGATCCATCAGGACGATCGCCAGCATCGCCTCAGCGATCGGTACGGCGCGAATGCCGACGCACGGATCGTGACGCCCTTTGGTGATCATCTCCACTTCTTCGCCAAAGCGGTTAATCGTATGACCGGGAACGGTAATACTGGAGGTCGGTTTCAGCGCAATATGGGCAACGATCTGCTGTCCACTGCTGATACCGCCAAGAATGCCGCCGGCGTGGTTGCTCTGGAATCCGTCTTTGGTGATTTCATCGCGGTTTTCGCTGCCGCGCAGTTTCACCACTTCAAAGCCGTCGCCAATTTCCACCCCTTTCACGGCGTTGATGCTCATCAGCGCGTGGGCGATATCGGCATCCAGGCGGTCGAAGACCGGCTCGCCGAGGCCCGGCGGTACGCCGTCAGCCACCACCGTCACTTTCGCGCCAATGGAGTCACCCTCTTTTTTCAGGCCGCGCATCAGTTCATCCAGAGCGTCGATTTTATCCGGGTCCGGGCAGAAGAACGGGTTTTGCTCGACCTGATCCCAGTCTTTGATGGCCAGCGGAATATCGCCCATCTGCGTCAGGCAGCCGCGAATGACGATGCCGAACTTCGCGGCAAGGTATTTTTTGGCAATCGCCCCGGCCGCTACGCGCATCGCGGTTTCGCGCGCAGAAGAACGACCGCCGCCGCGATAGTCGCGCAGACCATACTTTTGCTCGTAGGTGTAATCGGCGTGGCCCGGACGGAACAGATCTTTGATCGCGCCGTAATCCTGCGAACGCTGATCGGTGTTCTCAATCAGCAGGCCGATACTGGTCCCGGTAGTAACGCCTTCGAAGACGCCGGAAAGAATTTTGACCTGATCCGGCTCGCGACGCTGCGTGGTGTAACGCGAGGTGCCCGGGCGACGACGATCGAGGTCGTGCTGCAGGTCGGCTTCGGTCAGCGGGATGCCCGGCGGCACGCCGTCGACGATGCAGCCCAGCGCCAGGCCGTGCGATTCGCCGAAGGTAGTGACGCGAAAGAGTTGTCCAATTGTATTTCCTGCCATCACGGCTCCAATCTTTTTCGTTATGTTGGCGTGTTGTTTTTTTAGTCTTTATAAATACCGAAGTGCGCGCGGGCGTCAATCAGCTGCTGTTTGGTCAGCATGAAGACACCGTCGCCGCCGTTATCAAACTCAAGCCAGGTAAACGGCACGTCCGGATATTGCTCCATCAGATGTACCATGCTGTTACCGACTTCACAAATCAGAATCCCGTCATCGCTGAGATAATCCGGCGCGTTGCCGAGGATGCGGCGCGTCAGCTTCAGGCCGTCGCTACCGGAGGCCAGACCCAGCACCGGCTCATGCTCATACTCTTCCGGCAGATCGGCCATGTCCTCTTCATCGACATACGGCGGATTGGTGACGATCAGATCGTACTGCAGCTTCGGCAGATCGCGGAACAGGTCGGAGCGGATCGGCGTCACGTGATGGATCAAGCCATGGGACTCCACGTTGTGCTCGGCGACGGCCAGCGCGTCCGGGGAAATATCCACGGCGTCGACTTCGGCTTCCGGGAAAGCATAGGCGCAGGCGATGGCGATGCAGCCGCTGCCGGTGCACATATCAAGGATATGCTGCGGCTTATGGTTAATCAGCCCGGCAAACTGGTTGTTGATCAGTTCGCCAATCGGGGAGCGCGGCACCAGCACCCGCTCATCGACGTAAAACTCATGCCCGCAGAACCACGCTTTGTTGGTCAGATAGGCGACGGGAATGCGCTCGTTCACGCGGCGGATCACCCGCTCAACGATGCGGTGTTTCTCGCTGGAGGTCAGACGCGCAGTCCGCATATCTTCCGGGATATCCAGCGGTAGGTAGAGCGACGGCAGCACCAGCTGTACTGCCTCGTCCCACGGGTTATCAGTCCCGTGACCGTACCAGATATTAGCAGCACTGAAACGGCTTACCGCCCAGCGCAGCATGTCCTGAATGGTATGCAGCTCATTGACTGCCTCATCAACAAAAATTTTATCCACGACAACCTCCAGGGCACACTCTGCTATAAATTCGGCGGCTAGTGTGCCATGAAGACGGCGATAAATCAGCATTCTTGCGTGGGGTGACCGGGGAAAAAACAGGTTTTCCTTGCCCGAAGGGATATTGAGTCGGGTAAACTAGCGCAAAGTATTAATGAGAGTGGACAATGAAAAAGAAGACATCGCTAAGCGAGGAGGATCAGGCGCTGTTCCGTCAGTTAATGACCGGCACGCGGAAGATCAAGCAGGACACCATCGTTCACCGTCCGCAGCGCAAGAAAGTCACTGAGGTTGCTCCGAAGCGTTTGCTGCAGGAACAGGCCGATAACAGCCACTATTTCTCTGATGAGTTTCAGCCGCTACTGAATACTGAAGGCTCGACGAAATATGTCCGCGCCGACGTCAGCCATTTTGAGCTGAAAAAGCTGCGCCGTGGGGATTATTCGCCGGAACTGTTTCTCGATCTGCATGGGCTCACCCAGCAGCAGGCCAAACAGGAACTGGGCGCGCTGATTGCCGCCTGCCGCCGCGAACATGTGTTTTGCGCCTGTGTGATGCACGGGCACGGCAAACATATTCTCAAACAGCAAACCCCGCTGTGGCTGGCGCAACACCCGCATATTATGGCGTTTCACCAGGCACCAAAAGAGTACGGCGGTGACGCCGCACTGCTGATACTGATTGAGGTAGAGGAGTGGCAACCGCCGGAGCTGCCTTAACGGCGGGCTCCGGGGCCGTCAGATGGCGTTGGCCATCTTGAGATTGCAGGGGCTTTTCTGCCAGAGGTATTCACCCTTGCCGTCGGCGTCCAGCGTCACGCAGGCGATAGCCGAGGTGGTGAACATCGGAGGCGTTTCCCCCGGACACAGCTCTGAGACCAGGTACCCCACCAGCGGCAGGTGGGAGACGACCAGCGCCGTCGCCACGCCTTCATTCGCCAGCGCCTGCAGATAGGCGCTAACCAGGCCTACGTCGCCGCACGGCGTGAGTTCCGGCATCACGTCGACATGTTTCGGCAGGTTCATGCACTCCCCAACAATATCCAGCGTCTGTTCTGCACGCAGATAGGGACTGACAAGAACGCGCTCAATATCCACTTTTTGACCTTTCAGCCAGGTTGCCATCTGACGAGACTCATCACAACCGCATACGGTTAATGGACGAACTGAGTCGCTGGCTGCATCGAGGGCAGCGTCGCCGTGACGCATAATAAAAACTTGCATATTGCACCGCTTTTGTTAACCAGAAGCACCGTAGTTTGGCCTGCGAAGACAATACGCAGGTGACCCGGTGGCCGGGCATTGTGCCTGATCCATTCAACGAATGAAACGCTGTTTTTTACCTCAATGGCGTAAGTATAGTCAATCATTGTTTACAAAATAGCCAATCAACAGCGTCATCCGCAGCCGGATTTATCTTCTTTGACCACAACTTAGGTCAGCCGTTCATCCGCTGGCCAAAAGGTTGTCCCCTGTTCGGCCATGCGTAATAAAGTGTCACAGGGTGTAAAACGTGGGCCGTACTGGGCGGCCAGGCGCTGCAGGATCGCGGCAACTTCACCCGCGCCGATAGTATCCATATACCGGAACGGGCCGCCAAGAAATGGCGGAAACCCTATACCAAAGACGGCGCCGATATCGCCATCGCGCGCGCTACGGATAATCTGCTCATCAAAGCAGCGCGCCGCCTCGTTAAGCATCATCATCACACAGCGTTCCGCCACCTGCTGCGCGGAGAGCCGCGACTGGGGGCGGTCGATGCCGAGCAGCGGATAGACTGCCGGGTCGGGCCGTTTTTTGCTTTTACGCCCTTTTGTCTCATAAAGATAGAAACCATGATTATTTTTTCTACCTTTGCGATCGTCCTTCAAAATCGCGTCAATGATGTTTGCAGGTGGGCTAAAACGTTCTCCAAACGCGCTCTCCAGCACGGGGATAATTTTGGTGCCGGTATCGATGCCAACCTCATCCAGTAGCTGGATTGGCCCTACCGGGAAACCGAATTTAACCAGGGCCTTATCAATCTCTTCAACCGGTTCGCCCTCCACCAGCAGGCGCATCGCTTCATTGATATAGGGCGCGAGGATGCGGTTCACATAGAAGCCCGCTTTATCCGCCACCACAATCGGCGTTTTCCCCTGACGTTTAGCCAGTTGCACCACGGTGGCGATAGCCTGCGGATCGGTTCCCTTATGCGGGATCACTTCAACCAGCGGCATTTTTTCCACCGGACTGAAGAAATGCAGGCCGATCACCCGCCCGGGGCGACGGGCCTGGGCGGCAATATCGCCTATCGGTAACGATGAGGTGTTCGACGCAAAGATGGTCTGCGGCCCGCAATATTGCTCCACTTCGCTGACCATCCGCTGCTTCAGGGCCAGGTCCTCAAATACCGCCTCGATCACCACGTCGCGATGAGCAAAGCCCTGATAGTCGGTGGCGCCGGAGATCAGCATCATCTGGCGATCGCGCTCGCTGGGGCGCAGACGACGCTGGCGGACCTGTTTATTCTGTAGATCCCAGCTGTACTTTAAGGCATGGTTAATCCCGCGCGGCTGGATATCTTTAATGCGCACCGGCAGCCCGCCCTTACAGGCGGTCACATAGGCGATCCCCCCGCCCATCAGGCCGCCGCCCAGCACCGCAATGCTTGTCAGCGGTCCGGGCTCGGCTTCGGCGCCACGGTCTTTTTTCAGATCGGTACTGGCAAAGAAGATCGATCGCAGCGCTTGCGACTGCGGGGTCATCGCCAGTTCGCCAAACGCGCGAGCTTCTTCGGCGTAACCGCTGCTGCAACCGTGGGCCAGGCCATTCTCGACAACCTGCAGAATTCGCTTCACCGCCGGATAGTTCCCCTGGGTCTTGCGCTGCGTTTGTTTGCCGACGAAATGGAATAACAGATGGCGGCCCAAAGGCCCCGCCAGCACGCGTTCGCGTACGGGCATATCCCGACTGGCCGGTCGCCCCTTCAGCGCCAGCTCCACCGCCGCCTGCAATAAAATCGCCTGCGGAACCACCTCGTCTACCAGACCGGCCTTCAGCGCCTGGCGCGCACGCAGCTGCCTGCCGGTAAGCATCATATCCAGCGCTGTACTGACGCCAATCAGCCGCGGTAAACGCTGCGTTCCCCCGGAGCCCGGCAGCAGGCCAAGCTGCACTTCCGGCAAACCTAGACGGGTTTTTTCGTCATCGCTACAGATACGGCCATGGCAGGCCAGCGCCAGTTCCAGACCGCCGCCAAGGCAGGCGCCGTGGATGGCGGCAATCACCGGGATCGACAAGCCATGGATCTCAGCCATAATCTGCTGTCCCTGGCGCGCCAGCGCTTCCGCTTCCTGCGCGCTGCGGCAGCGGGCAATCATGTTAATGTCTGCGCCGGCGATAAAGTTATCCGCTTTGGCGGAGATAAACACCACGCCGCGCACCGACTTATCATCACGAACCCGACGTATCAGCCCCCGCACCTGATTGCCGAACTCAGCTTTCAGGGTATTCATTTTCTCACCCGGGGCATCGATGGTGATCACCGCGATCTTGTCCGCACGGACCTCAAGCTTAAAAGCGGAAACAGCATCCATTATTCAGCCTCCACGATCATCGCCGCACCCAGACCACCTGCCGCGCAGGCCGTCACCAGACCGAATCCCCCGCCCCGTCGCCGTAGCTCATGCAGCGTCTGGGTGATCATCCGCGCGCCGGTGGCAGCAAAAGGATGGCCATAAGCAATAGATCCGCCGAGGACGTTAAACTTGCTCTCATCCACCTCACCGGTGGCCTGCGAGCGTCCCAGCACTTCACGGGCAAAGCGCTCGCTTGCCAGACACTGGAGATTGGCCAGCGTCTGCGCAGCAAAAGCTTCGTGCATATCAATAAGCGTCAGATCCGCCAGCGTCAGACCTGCCCGCTCCAGCGCCAGCGGCGTGGACCATGCGGGACCCAGCAGCATATCCTGCCAGACGTCGATGGCGGTAAAGGCATAGCTGCGCAGATAACCCAGCGGCGTCAGACCCAGCTCTTTGGCCCTGGACTCGGTCATCAGGATCACCGCCGCCGCGCCGTCCGTCAGCGGCGTGCTGTTGGCTGCGGTGACGGTGCCATGTTTGCGGTCAAAGGCAGGGCGTAACTTTTGGTAATCTGCGAGGGTTGAATTTTTACGAATATTGTTGTCCTGCTCCAGCGGCTCGCGGAAAGGGGGCGCGTAGGCCGTCATCACCTCAGCTGACAACTTTCCCTCTTCCCAGGCTTTGGCCGCCAGCTGGTGCGAACGATGCGCCAGCGCATCCTGTTGTTCCCGGGTGATGCCCCAACTTTTCGCCATCTGTTCCGCGGTATCGCCCATCCGCAAACCGGTTGAATATTCCGCCACCGCGGGGGGGACCGGCAGCAGGTCGCGCGGCCGCAGACGGGAAAACAGCTTCAGCTTTTGGCTCAGCGTGCGGGCTTTATTGGCATCCACCAGCGTGCGGGCCAGTGTTTTACTGACCCCAATGGGCAATACAGAAGAGGAGTCGGCGCCGCCGGCGATACCGGCGCGGATGCTGCCGGCCATCAGGCTTTCAGCAACATTCGCCACGGCCTGGAAGCTGGTGGCGCAGGCGCGACTGACGCTATAGGCATCGGTGTGCACGCTCATTCCAGTGCCGAGCACGATTTCCCGGGCGATATTCGGCGCCTCCGGCATCTGCACCACCTGGCCAAAAACCAGTTGCTCAATGACGTCCGCGGGAATGTCACTCCGGGCGAGCATTTCGCCAACCACCATTTTCCCTAAATCAACGGCCGGAACGCCATGAAAAACCGTCGCCTGGCGCGCAAATGGCGTGCGTAAACCCCTGACAATGGCAATGCGATCGCCCTGACGGGTGATAAGCGGTAATGCCTGACTCATAACGCTCCCCTGTTAAGCAAAACAACCAAGTGGTCTGACCTGATAACAGTCTTAACTAATTTTTTACATTAAGCCAATCGGGGAAGCGAAAAATTGCGAGCCAAAACACATTGAACAGAAAGGTAACGCCCCTTCTACGGGGCGTTAAACGAAGGGATTAACGTAATCCTAACTGGAAGATCAGCGATTCGGCTTCGCAGCTAAAAATAAAATCGATATCCAGCTGTACGCCGCCGTCAACGTCGGTGAAGGCCGGGTTGATTTTGCACGGTTCAGATTGCACATTACGCGCTTTCTCGCTCAGCGCAGCGAGCGTTTGCTCCGCTTCAGCGCGGTTGGCGAACACGCGGCTGTATGAGGCGGTGCAGTCGGTGTTGTCCACAATGGTGCCAACATCCATACAGCAGCATACCGGGGTTTCATCAGCGCTACATTTACTCATCGTAGATTTCCTCTGTATAGGCACCTTCGGTGCCAGACAAATAATGTGCCTATTTTACGCCCTGCCCCCGGTGAGCCTCCAGCCGAGAATCGCCATCACCGCGTTAAGTGACAGAAATCACACTTAAAAATGATCTAAAACAAAAATCAGCTTTTCTGCCTCTTACTCCCCCCGACAATTTTGCCAGCTGGATCGCGTTTCTGTTATCACAATTGAAAAACTTCATAAACAAACTTGCAACAACTCATCTGGTCAGACCTATACTCAGCGCACTGGTCTGATTTCTCTGTTGTACCACAGACCCTACACTTCCGCGCTTCTGTTACGGCATGTAACATAGTTTAAAAAAAAATAACTCAATGAGGTTATGGGCATGAGCCAGAAAACCCGCTTTACCCAATCTGCCCTTGCAGTGGCTGTAGCACTTGTTTCCACCCAGGCCTGGTCAGCAGGCTTCCAGCTCAACGAATTCTCTTCATCAGGGCTGGGTCGGGCCTATTCCGGTGAAGGGGCTATCGCAGACGATGCAGGCAATGCCAGTCGTAACCCGGCATTAATTATGATGTTTGACCGTCCAACTATGTCGGCGGGCGCCGTTTTTGTTGACCCGGGTGTCAATGTCTCCGGCACCTCTCCCACCGGCAAGAGCCTGAATGCGGACAATATCGCCCCGACGGCGTGGGTTCCCAACTTCCACTTTGTCGCGCCGATTAACGATCAATTCGGTTGGGGGGCATCCATTACCTCTAACTACGGCCTGGCAACGGAATACAACGATGACTATGCGGCTGGCAGCATGGGCGGTAAAACCGACCTGACCACCGCGAACTTCAACCTGAGCGGCGCCTACCGTCTCGACAGCAACTGGAGCTTTGGCTTAGGTTTTGACGCGGTCTACGCCAAGGCGAAGATCGAGCGCTATGCGGGTGACCTGGGTCAGATTGTCGCTGGTTCTGGCGCACTGCCGCCGGCGCTGGCAGGCCAGGTGGCGAAGATCCCTGCCGACACGCAGATCGCCCATCTTAACGGCAACGCCTGGGGCTTTGGCTGGAATGCCGGTATCCTCTATGAGCTGGATAAGAACAACCGCTACGGTTTTACCTACCGTTCCGAGGTGAAGATCGACTTCGACGGTAACTACCGCAGCAGCCTGCCGGCGGCCTATAACCAAATCCTCGGCAACTTCGGTCTGCCAGCGGGCACTAACGGCCAGACCACTGGCGGTTCTCTGACCCTTAACCTGCCGGAAATGTGGGAGCTGTCTGGCTATAACCGCGTGGCGCCGCAGTGGGCGGTCCACTATAGCCTGACCTACACCAGCTGGAGTCAGTTCCAGGAGCTGAAAGCCACCGGCAGCAACGGCCAGACGCTGTTCTATAAAGAGGAAGGCTTTAAGGACGCCTACCGTCTTGCGCTGGGGACCACGTATTATTACGACGATAACTGGACCTTCCGCACCGGTATCGCTTTCGATGACAGCCCGGTGCCGGCCAACAACCGCTCCATCTCCATTCCTGACCAGGATCGCCTGTGGCTGAGCGCGGGTACCACTTACGCGTTCAACAAGGATGCGTCGGTTGACGTCGGTCTTTCCTATATGCACGGCCAGCACGTTGAAATTAAGGAAGGACCGTATACCTTCCGTTCCGAAGGGACCGCCTGGCTGTACGGCGCCAACTTCAACTACCGCTTCTGATAAGCCGCACGCAACAAAAAAGGGTGAACAACATGTTCACCCTTTTTTTATCATTCGCAGATTACTGTGAATCAATATCCTTCAGCTCATCCTGAATAGCCTGGGCATTCGGGTTGTCCGCCGGGGTCAGCTTACCGCCGTTGGCGATAAAGTCATGGCGCTGGAAATAAGCTTCACGCACCAAAATGTAAGGATCGGAAGACTGACGGAGCAGGCCGTCGGAATCCAGCAGTTGAGCACGCGTTTCAATCCCTTCGACAGCCCATTTACCAATCGACATCGGCCAGGTCAACCAGGAGAGTACCGGGTAGAGGCCATCGGCCATATCACCGCCTTCATCGCGCAGCGTAAAGCTACCGTAGAATGGCAGTTGCACATATGGACCATAGCCGACGCCATAATGGCCGAGCGTGCTGCCGAAACGATGCGGTTCAACGCGCTGCAGCTGCGGATTCGCCATGCCCGCGACATCGATCAGACCGCCCATCCCGAGGATGGTGTTCAGGAAGAAACGGGTAAAGTGCACCATACCTTTATAGGGGTCGCCCTGCAGGAAGGAGTTCACCATTACCGCCGGCTCTTCAAGGTTGCTGGTGAAGTTGCTCAAACCATTGCGCGCCGGCTGCGGGACGTAGTCACGCCATGCCACCGCCACCGGGCGAAGCACGTAAGGATCAACCACGTTAAAGTTGAAATTGAACATCGTGCGGTTAAACCCTTCTAACGGGTCTGAACGCCCCTGCGGCTGATCGCCAGAGCTGGAACTGGCACATCCCACCAGCAATGTGGCGCCAAGCGCAAGCGCCGACAGGCGATAATTCATAGGTGTCTCCCTGGTTTTTATGGCTATCGCGAGTTGCCATCCATGACGGAAAGACAACGTTTCCGCCCGTATAGATGTGAGCGATTGTAACAGCACGTTGAACGATGTCTATATCACCCAAGTTGTTGATTTGATCATAGCCTGGGAATAACGAGATCGCGGGACTCCTATTCTACCGGAGCAACAAAAATCTGACGTTACCATTTTTGCGATTTCAGAGTATGCCCAGCCAGACGGCAGGGAAAGCCGCTACGCTATATCTATATAGATTGATAGCGAGGGCCACGAAATGGATGAACTAGACAATAACAAATTAAAACCAGCGGATGACGAGCGAGAAGTCGAAAGTGAAGAAAAACAGCGCGGAGAGGAAATAGAAGTGGATGAAGATCGCCTGCCCTCGCGGGCGATGGCCATCCATGAACATATTCGCCAGGAAGGGGAAAAAGAGATGGAACGCGATGCGCTGGCCTTGCTGTGGTCAGCCATTGCGGCCGGTCTGTCGATGGGCGCCTCCCTGCTGGCAAAAGGGATTTTTCACGTCAAACTGGAGGGGATCCCGGGCGGGTTTTTACTGGAAAATCTCGGGTATACCTTCGGCTTTATTATCGTGATCATGGCCCGCCAGCAGCTGTTCACGGAAAATACGGTTACCGCCGTTCTGCCGGTGATGCACAATCCCACCCCAGGTAACATCGGTTTGCTGATGCGGTTGTGGTCGGTGGTGCTGGCTGGCAACCTCATCGGTACCGCAGTGGCCGCATGGGCCTTCAATTTTATGCCCGTCTTTGATGAACCAACTCGTCAGGCCTTTGTCAGCATCGCCGAAGATGTAATGAAAAACAGCCCGACGGAGATGTTCGCTAATGCGATTATTTCCGGATGGCTGGTCGCCACCATGGTCTGGATGTTTCCTGTCGCCGGTGCGGCCAAGATCGTGGTGATTATTCTCATGACCTGGCTTATCGCCCTGGCGGATACGACTCATATCGTGGTGGGATCGGTCGAGATCCTTTATCTGGTGTTTAACGGAAGCCTGCCCTGGAGCGACTTTATCTGGCCGTTCGCCCTGCCGACGCTGGCGGGAAATATCTGCGGCGGGACCTTCATCTTCGCGCTGCTGAGCCATGCGCAGATCCGTAACGATATGAGCAGCAAGCGAAAAGCGGAAGCCCGCGCCCAGGCCGCGGAGAAAGCCAAAAACGCCGACCGGGCATAAAAAAAGCGCCGTGAGTGGCGAGGGTTTAAGCAGTCAGACGGTATGGCTCTTACTCAGGCGGGCAAAAAACGCTATACTCGCACCGCCTTGTCCCCTTAGTTAAATGGATATAACGAGCCCCTCCTAAGGGCTAGTTGCAGGTTCGATTCCTGCAGGGGACACCATGCCCAGCCGCAATAATCTTCTCTCTCGATCGACATCCGTTGCGTTACATCGCCATTACCTGCAATCTACAATCGTCCTTCCGCCTCGCCCTTTTTCCGCTCTTATCTGGTTAAGACAGCGGTGTTTTCATGGGGTTCATTTTGCTTCCCACGCCAAGTCGGTCGCTACGGGAAATGATATCATCACTGCCAAAAGCGCTTTCACACACGTGTAACTATCCAGCCTCCTATTTTATGCAGCTTCGCTTTCTGCATATTCAAGACTCTGCAGATATTGCAATGCTATCGGGTCGGCAACATATTCAACCTGACCATGATGGCGCTCAACTTCATCAATAATCCGACTAAGCTCAACCCGAAAAAACTCCTTGCGCAGATTAACTTTATTAATGCGATAATTTTCCAAGCGATCGTGCAGCGTTCTTTCCAGTGCGGGGGCATCGTCGCAGGAAATCATGGCATGGACGTCAAAATCAAAAGGTACCGCCGCTCCACTTAGCTCTTTCACTCGCTCCATAGGTTCCAGCCGTCGGGTCATACCAATTTTGAAGACATTTTCACCGAAGGAGCCGATATTCGAAATCACATACACATGTCCCTGTCTGGTGAGCTGGGCCATGGATTTGGCGCGTTCATACTGCTGATGTACTTCCTGGATTTTCTGCTCCAGCTCCAGACGCTGTCTTTCCAGCTCTTCCCGGTGTGTGCCTTCAGCGGCGAGAAGGGCTTCCTCCAATAAACGCTGCTGCTCAGCAAGGCGTTGCTCCTCTTCTTCCGCTTCGCGCTGCTGCTGCTCCAGTTCATCCTGACGCTGTTTTTCTTCCCGCATCTGACGCTTAAGCTCAGCCTGATACTCTTTTTCTTCCTGCGCTTTTTCCAGCAGGGCGACCTTATCCAGAAACTGCTGCTTTACACCTTCCCAGTCGGCGTTATCTTCAAGTTCCAGAAAGGTGATTTTCTCGCTAATGGCCGCGTAAGCGTCTCTCTCCTTCCTGAGCTGGTCGTATTTGCTTTGCCAGTTATTTACCGTGGTGCCGGAAAGTAGTGTTTTGACTTTGAATTTATACGCGGAGTCCACAATACGCTGCAATGCCCTGGAGGCTTTATTTCTGGCATTGCGAAATTCATCCCACTGACCGGCAAGCTGTTGCTTTTCCTGATACAGCTTGCAAGCCACTTCGGTACTGACGACTTCGTCAAAGGCTTTCTCTTTTTTTGCCAGGTCTGCGGCTTTTTTTCTAAAGCCGCGATAAATAATAATCCGTATTATCAGTGCAATGGCTAGCAGTAACCCAAAGAACAAACCAATAACGCCTGCCGGATTCGATACGGATTCAATGAATCGCTCATTAAGATTGATTAATGCATTTACCGCAACATAAACTCCCCAGACCATCACGCCTATAATGACCAAAATGAGAATTGCAACATTATCATCCTTTTTTCTTCGTGCCATATTTACTTCCTGTTTTATTTTAATCTTGATGAATTACGCGGAATAACAGAAAAATGATGCTCCGCTCCCTGTTAATACTGATTTCCGGAACAAATCGGTAAATGGGTAAAGCCGGGCTTACTGGCCATATAAAGAGGTGCACAGGTGGGCTGGCGGGCTGGTGTTTCGACCGGCTCATCGCTTTCAATAACGCGTTGTGGCTCTTGCTTTTTCGCTGTTGTCGCCTTTTTGATTCGTGTTTTATGGGAGGGGGTGGAAGGTTTAACCCGCTCGCGAGTTACAGAATCACCATATCCAGCGCAAAATCGCTTTGATTGACTCAGGCTTCCGTCATTACAGACAAAGACAAACCGGCCATCGGATGTACAATGCGCTATCCCGCCTTTTGAACCGGAGCAGGGCTTTCTTCCACGAGCAGCGTCAGCCTGAGTGGTCAACAAAATGCCTGAAAGCAAGAGAAGAATTAATTTTTTCATTTCCATATCCGTGTTGTATTTCGTTATTTGGGGTTCTGTTCCCTGTCAGTTATTAACTGATTCGCCAGAGAATACGCAATGATTAACTGACAGATAAATTATCACTTCTTCCGTTTTCAGCTTATTGGTGGCCGGTGTGCGCAGGACATGGCGGGTGTGGTTATTCCGGTTAACGTGGTCAGGATATCCATTACGCCGGAGAGTCGTGCAGTGCATACGCGATGTACGGCAGGTCAATATTACTGTTGCTGTACGCAACCACGACTTCTGTGGTGACCGCATAATGACGCACAAATACTGAGGCACCCATCGGTGTGGTGGCGTTCTGGTAGTTGTAATCCTGTGTGGTCACGGTGGCAATGTTGTGCCGGGTCCGTCCCCACGGACCGATTATGCCGCACTATCGAACAGACCCGATAGCTCACTGTTCGGAAGAAGCGCATCAAACCGATAGAGTAAAAAGTTTAGTCAATAACACTTAGATAACGCGTTTTAATACCTAATTCCCTAGCCAATCTTTCAGCATATCTGCTTAAGAAATAATTTCTTGATTTTTTTCACGCAAGGACAAATATATCCACGAAAAAATAGATTTGCAATATCCCACTAGTTTACGAACATAAAAATCATGTAGAGTACGAATCTAACAATGCGAATTGCTCAGCGTTTATTTTCATTCAAATCACTTCCCTTTATTATTATTCTTGATAACGAAATAAACTCACCCATTTCATTTTCCTCGATGTCATATATTTTAGTTCTGATCTTAAAATCAGCATCAACATTAACGGCACCATCATTTATAAATGGTGAAATATCTCTATCCAATAGAGCCCAGGTAAATTCAACATTTTTCCTTCAGGGATATAAACCATTCTTTTCTTTAAATCCCAACTGACAAGATTTGGCTTTAGTGGCATGTTTTTTTATTGTCGCGGTCAGTTAACTTGACACTAGGCCCTGTCTTTTCAATATACCCCAAAGATATATAGAAACCTTTAGAATAAATATTTCGAAGGCTCACAACGACAGGTATTTCACTCTGACGATTGTAGATACACTCTCTCTGACCGTTACAACTAACACTAATGGTAAAAAAATCATTCTCTGCTATTTTAGGTCTCTCTGCTATAGAGATAGCTGTATATAATAAAGTACATAAACTTAATAGTAGACTATATTGCATATAGTTCTCCCCTTTAAACCTCATTCATTAAAATATCATTTGCTTCAATAGCCATAAGCCATCCATGTGTTTTGGGATAATAGTATTCCCATATGCAGCCATAATCATTGAAACAGGACCACTAGGATCTTTTCACTAGGATCTTTACACTAGCTCAATCGTGAACGGTTTGTCCGGGTCAAGATCGTCACGGGTCAGTACCAGGCGCCCGCGGTTGTCCTGCTGATCGGGGCGGTTAAACAGCCCCACCACAGCCACGAACTGCGCCTCTTCATCCATGGGCATATTGAGCGTCACGCTACCACTGGGCATCACCAGCAGCTCCTTTGACGCCAGTACGTCGTCCTTAAGTACCGTATCGGCCCTGCGCAGCAACGTCTGGTAATCAGCGGCATCAACCGCTTTACGATCCCTGAGCTGATAAACCCGCACCATCGTTGCCAGCGGGATCTGTGCTCCATCGGTGTTAATGGCCGTGCGCGGGGTAAAATCCAGATGCAGCGTTTTAATTTTTTTGTAGAAGA